>JACOUE010000004.1 GCA_016178045.1 Chloroflexota bacterium | reverse complement strand
TGTATGTTGTGTCTGGAAAAGAGGAACGACACGACTTTCAGTACCCTAAGCGCGGGTCGATAGGCTGCAGGCTGATGCGTATGCTCAGCAACTGCCGGTGTATGCTGTCCGGAACTTTCAGTACCCTAAGCGCGGGTCGATAGGCTGCAGGCCGGCCGGTTCATCAACGACGATGTTGGTCAGGACATCCTCCTTTCAGTACCCTAAGCGCGGGTCGATAGGCTGCAGGCGTTGTTAGGATGCCGATGACGGCCTGGGCCGCGCGGACTTTCAGTACCCTAAGCGCGGGTCGATAGGCTGCAGGGCGCGGGGCGAGGCCGGAGACGCGGTGACGGTGAAGGCCTTTCAGTACCCTAAGCGCGGGTCGATAGGCTGCAGGTATCATAGGTCTCGCGAGTAGTCCCTGGCCCAATCACTTTCAGTACCCTAAGCGCGGGTCGATAGGCTGCAGGCACGCTTGTCAAGTGGGGATGAGGGCTGTGATACTGGTCTTTCAGTACCCTAAGCGCGGGTCGATAGGCTGCAGGGGGTGTATGTTGTGTCTGGAAAAGAGGAACGACACGACTTTCAGTACCCTAAGCGCGGGTCGATAGGCTGCAGGGGAAGCTACCTTGACCGATGAACAGGTGGCGTTCTTGCACTTTCAGTACCCTAAGCGCGGGTCGATAGGCTGCAGGGCGGTGCCCGTCTCGACCATCGTCGTGACGTAGCCTCTACTTTCAGTACCCTAAGCGCGGGTCGATAGGCTGCAGGAGGCCATAGCCGCCCTCGCCGGGGTGCTCCGTAAAGTCTTTCAGTACCCTAAGCGCGGGTCGATAGGCTGCAGGGCTGGCCTCGACCACCCTGACGGTAGAGTAAGGAGACTTTCAGTACCCTAAGCGCGGGTCGATAGGCTGCAGGCGCAACTGGTTTCAAGCGTTGGGGAGTACCAGCGGTCTCCCTCCCTCGTTTCGGGGCCTTTCCTGGGCCTCTCAGGGCCTCATTATACACCCTCCAGGGCCCTTCCGCCGGCGACCATTTCGCAGCGGCGGTTCTTGCGCGGTTTAGCCTTAGGGTTGCGAAGGCCGCCGGGCGCAAAAAAGAAGGGCAGCAGATTCGAGACCGTCCTCTCGCCG
Organism: Chloroflexota bacterium; assembly: GCA_016178045.1. GTDB lineage: Bacteria > Chloroflexota > Dehalococcoidia > SM23-28-2 > JACOUE01 > JACOUE01. The sequence continues at coordinate 39,293 of JACOUE010000004.1, read as the reverse complement.
GGAGGGCCGACCCCTAGGGGCGCCCCGGGGGGCCTCGCCAGAGCCGAGGTTTGCGAAGGGTGGCCTCTCATGGCTATTCTGGATGGCACACTCGGTAATAAGGGCAGGACAGCGGACACTGTTCGGGCAGACCGGGGTCGATCTCCTCCTCCACCAGCCGGGCCCGTTCGTCCCGCGCTTCGATGAACCACTGGCGGAGCTCATCGTCGATGACGTGGAAGTCGCGCTCCAACAGCACGCGGCCGTCGGCGAAGGACGCATAGACCAGGCAGCCCAGGTTGACGGGGTATTCGTAGATGCTCTCCATGACCAGGGCGTAGCCGGTGGTACTGAGGCGATGGAAGGGCTCTTTGCGGCCGAACTTGACGTCCAGGACCATGGGCTCCGACCAGACGAAGGCGTCCACCGACAGGTGGGGCGAGAGGCCCAGGAATGTGCCGTCCAGCTTCTGCTCGACGATGACGGGCAGGGCTAGGTTGACCAGGGAGTCGATGCCGATGCGGGGCTGGCGGGCCAGCACATCCTGGACGCGGGCCACGATCTGACGGTACTCGTGGTTCCAGAGCAAAGCGGCCTTCTCGCGGAGACCGTCGACATCCGGCTCGTCGGCGATGGGTACCAAGCCTGGCCCTTCGACAGGAGTCAGGGCAGGCTCCTGAAGGGCTTGCAAGGCGTCCAAGGGATTGGTCTCGGCTGTGTAGAGGGCTCGCTTGGCGGCCAGGATGATGCGGCAGAGGAGGGCGTGGAGGTAGCCGCCCTCGGCCATGGCCGGGCTGGGTGGCACGCGCACGTTCGTGACGCGCCGCAGGTAGAGGTCGCGGCCGGTGGGACAGTAGTGGCCGGCCACCTCGTAGACGCCCAGGCGGGTGTCGAAGATGGGACTGAGGGGCGGCTTGTCCCAGTTCCAGCCCCGCAGCTCCTCTGCCACGGCGCGCTCCCGGGCCTGGGGTGCCTGACGGCGGAGGAGCAATCGCTTCTCTTCATTGGAGAGGAAGTACACGGCGTCACCACACGTCAGGACACAGGTTGCGGAACTCACAGTCGGTGCAGCGAGAGCGGACGCGGGTGGGCGCCGGCGTCGCCTCCCTAGCCAGTGTGTCGCGGATCTCGCGCAGGGCTTTGTGGACCCAGCCGCGCATGTTGGAGCTGATGCGCACCTCCTGGGCGCGCTTCTGGGGCACCAGGTAGATGAAGCCGCGGCGCACTGGTCGCCGCCATGCCTCCTCCACCAGCAGAGCATAGGCGGTGAGCTGATACTTATGGTTGAGGCCTACCCTGCCCTCGGAGTTCTTGAAGTCGACGGGGATTACTTCGGATAAAGCCTCGATGATCATGTCCAGGCGTCCCCTCAGGCCCAGGCGCTCGGAGGTGAGCGCCACGTCGAGGTGGCGAACGCCCTCAGTGAGGCCGTAGGCGCGGAGGCTCCGTCGCTCCTCCAGCTCCGTCGTGCGCTCGTGCTCCAGCTTGCCCTCGAGCATCTTGTATGTGGTGGGCCGGGCCCGCAGGGGCAGGAGGTAGGTGTAATAGACGATGCGCGGGCAGTAAGGGTACTGCTTGACATCGCTCACTGTGAGCATGAGCGGCTCCCCGAGGCGGGCCGGGCTAGCGGTCGACGGTGTAGCCAGCGGTCACCACCTCCTTCATCAGGCGCAGGTCTTTCTCGCAGACAGGGACGAGCTGGATGCGGGCCGGCTCCTGACCCACCAGTCGACGCAGCCTCTGGAGAATCTCCTGCTGCCGGTTATGGTTGAGCGGACCCAGGAAGGCGCTGTACTGGACGCGGGCGAGGCCGTAGTCCAGGCAGGCATCGGCCACCTTGGCCCGCAGGCCGTCGTGGGGGATGTCGTAGATGAGGATGGTGGTGGGCATGGGGTCATTCGGCGCTATATTCGCTGAACCCTGGGCCTGTGTTCGTTACCCCAGCGGGGACCACAGTGTGAACGAAGCGGCGATGGCGGTCCCTCGAAGCCCGCTTCTGGCTGTATGAACTGAGGACATCCAGGGACGCTTCAGGCCCGAAGTCGTCCAGTGGCACCACATGATGGCGCGGTGGCAACTGCCAGTCCTTATCGGTGGGCTGCGTGAAGCCGAGGTCAAGCGTGCTGAAACGCCGGACTCCTGTAAACTGCACAAAAGAGCCGCGCTTGCCAACATACGAAATATGTGGTGCCAAAACTACAATCCGCTGTGCCAGGACTTCGTCGCCACAGGCCAGATCGAAGGCCCAGCGCCAGAGACCATGGCAGTAGGCAACCTCTCGATAGGCGATGTTCGCGATGTAGGGGAGATCCGGCCGAGAGCCGCCATGAGGCTCTTGCCGGACCTTCACAAACGTGTGGGTTACCACGGTTCGACGAGAGGGCGCTACTCGTACGTCTACGTGAATCAGGGACGTAAGGAGGTGAGCGCAGTGCCCGTTTGAGAGTCCAGCCCGGAAGGCAGCGTCTACGAAGGCCATCTTGATGGAGTAGGGCGTAGGAACCACCAGGGTTTTCCCTACAGAGCTTGTAGCCAGACTTACCTTCAGCGAGAACAGGGCGGTTGGCTGATAGTCCACCACCAGCCAGCGCCCAGGACCTGGGACGCCCGCTACCGGATCCGGGGACTGGAGCCGCGCCACCCTGTCGGCAACTACTTCCGGATCAGGGACATCCAGCGGGGGCAGAACCGTTCGCTTCCGCGCCATAGTTAGGCCCCCGGAACGTCAAGACTCTCAGCGATTTCGATCAGGGTCCTCGCGCCGTCGGCCAGGGTATCGAAGGAAGCTATTGTCACCCCGTCGGCGTGGACGCCGTTGAGGACACTGGCGATTTCTCGCACCTGTTCCCGGTAGCCATCGTTAAGGGGGCTGACAGTCGGTGCAGGCAGCGAGGTAGCGGAGGTGACCACCACCCCTTCGCACGCGACGATGTGAGGGTTCTGGGTGTTGCGCTGGGCGCCAGTGGGCTTAAGGAGCGCTGCTGCTAAACTGCGTACCAGGGCCTGGGCTCGGGTTTTGCGGTCGGAGGGATCCACATCATACTTGCGCGTGATGTCATTGAGGCCCACGCGGTAGAGGTCCAAGTTGCAGATGAGGGCGTAGATACCCGAGGAGGCTGGCCGATGGAAGATGGCCTGGCGTCCTTCTACCGACTCGCCACCGGCGCCCTTCTCCCTGGTTTGAGGGTCGTACTTCACGTGGAAGTACTGCTCAGTGGTCGTCAGGGCCTCTCCGCTGCCATTCTCCGGCAATCCCACCACCCAGCCAAATTCCACGCAAGACTTGCGAGCCGCCGCCTTCTCAGCGAAAAGCGTCCCGGCAATGTCTGTAACAGCGCAGTGCTGGAACATGTAGCGGAGGATGGCGGAATTGCCATCCTTGTTATCAGCGACGAACTTACGAAAATCAGGATCGGGCAGAATGCGGTCCGGGTGGAGCTGCCGGGCGTAAGGTGAGACGGGCTGGTTCGCTTCTTCCAAGAGAGGAGTCAAGTGTTCAACCAGGATGTGCTTGAACATGTCGCCACTGATGGCGTTGACGACCTTGCGCTCACCCTTCTGGTCAATGATGTGGACCATGCGGGTCTGCTGTTGATTGCCCTCGGTGCCCTCATTGTTCAGGCTGTGTAGGTCCAGGGTCAGACGGGCGCAGAGGGACAGGGAATGTATCGTTGCCATGGCTCTCCTTTCAGGCTTCTCTGCTGGGCTCATGGTATCGAGGTGGGTTCTGCGGCCGAAGAGGCCTCCTGGTCTTCGGGCTCCCACTGCTCCTTGCAGGTCCCGTAGGCGGCGAGCAGGGCGCCGACGAGGGATGCTCCTCGCTCGTCGACGAGGGTGACGAAGGCTTTCAACTCTTCGTCGCTGACGTTGGCGGGTGCAGCTTTGAGATCTTTGGTTATCTCCCGGCGGCGCGCGTTCTCGTAGTTGTAGCGGGAAACGAACTCGGCGACAGTCTCAATGAAGACCCCGCCTGGCACCTTGCGGGTGCGATGTAGATCATGCAGCAGATCGTAACGCACCTCCCGCCATGCGTTGGAGTCGTTGCGCGCTCTCTTGTTCTGGGCCGTCACTGTGGCCTGGCGCACTGCCCGCGCCAGCGCTTGGAAGCCGGGATCGTCGATGATTCCGGCCAGGCTCTGGTCAGTTCCCATGAGAATCCTCCTGAAGTACTGGTCGGTGAACCTCGGTGTCCAACGTGTCCTTCCCTCCTTCCTTTCTCCGTTGGCTCCCATGACGAACGCGCCGTAGCGCTCCATGAACTCCACCAAAGCCCAGATGGCGCCTTCGCGTCGCTTCTCTAGAAATCGTCTGTAGGCTATGAGAAGGCCCACCTCGTCGGAGTGATTGTCGTCGAGAGTGCGGACCACCCGCTGGTGCTCGTCCAGAATGGCGAGCCACGCCCGGGCGTCGTCGTTGCTCTGGATGAGGAACCAGTCAGGAAGAGCTAAGGTTGCCATGGCGGAGACCGCCTTGGCGCTCCCCATGGACTGATAGTGTGTCGCTGTGACGCCTGAGATGAGCTGGGCAGGGCTTTTCCCGTAAATGGGGAGGTCGGGATACGGTTCGGCGTCGATGGCTGGGTAATCCTTCGAGTGCTTAATCAACAGCTCAGCCAAGCGGAGCACGGCGAGGGTGTCTAGCTTCACAGGGCCTCCGTACACACCCCCCTTTCGGAGCTCGCCGACCACGCGCTCGAGGGCGCGGACCGAGATCTCGCGCGGAATGGGTGTCAAGATCCGAACATCACCTCCAATAAGCCGGGGACAGGCAACGGAAAAATATCCTCGGTATTTCAACCACTCCAGGAATGGGTCTGTCCACTGCTCCTTGGTCTTGTCGTTGCGGCCCGTGCCATCGGGTTTCAGGCGGCTGTAGCCCTCGGCGGCGGTGGGGGTAAAGAGCTGGACCAGGGTCGCGGGCCAGCCGAGTCCCGAAGCCGTCTTCTGGGCCAAGGCCAGGAGGGCCTCGCGGACCTCCCCATGGAATTCTTCCGGCTGCCTGGCCAGAATCGTCTCATGGAGCTTGTTGGTGGTCTCGTCGCCCTGCAAGCTGTTCAATCCGCGCCAGAGTTCCCAGTCCGCCCTCGGGCGATCCTGTTGAAGCAACTCTTCGATTTCAGAATTGGACGCGTCTTTTCCTTTTAACTTCTGTCGCTGCTTATAGTACCTATCAACTCGTTGAAGTTCGTGTGGATAATCCACGTAGCTTGAAATACTGGAAGGAACCGACGATCTTTCGTTGGGCCTTAGGTACATGTATCCGGGAACATGAGGGATACAGGTGACGTCTTCCTCCAGAAGCGGCCTCGTCAAGCGCACCTCTATCTCTGCTCCTTGCCCCACCAGGGTGACCGGCTCAAGGCCCGGAATCGAGGCCAGTAGGTCCGCCAATCCCACCGCGGCCAAAACATCGGCGTGGGTGCCGGTGGTCTTGGGGATGGAAAAGGTCTGGGCAATCTCACTCAAAACATCCTCCTTCCGCCGTGGCGCGCTGATCGGCAAGGCGCAATGTGCGGCTGAAATAAGCGACCAAGGGCCACCACTCCTGCAGACTGTCGGCCCCGGTGGTCCAATCCAAGAGCTGCTGGGCCGTGCCGCGTTTATCCTGACGGTTCTGGAGGGCACGGACGACTGTGGCCGCCGCTATCGCGGGAACAGCCGTCTTGACCGCTGCTTCCCACTCCGGATGGAGACCGGAGATGCCAAGGTTCAATTCCTGCGGCAACCAGCCTCCGTGATGGCCCAGGATGGCGGCGGCGCAGGCGGAGGCCACATGAGTGCGGCGATCCTCTGGTACCGAAGGGAGGAGGGCGGCCAAGAAGGCGCCGCTGTAGTAGGCGCTGGCCGGAGCGTGATGAGGGCGAACACAGCCCTGCGCCCGCAAGTGACGCAGTCGCTCCCAGTCCTCCGAGCTTTCGGGATCATAGTCCGTATGGGCCAAGGGCTCGGCATGTTGGTATGCTGGATCTCTGGAGCGCTGGGCGGCCTCGGCCCAGCGCTGCCAGCGGTCTTGGAGCTTTCCCAGATCGTGGAGGAGAGCGCAGGCCTGGGCCGCCTCGCGCACCGCCTCAGGTGAGAGGTCGTAGAGGTTCTGGAGGCCGTCGAAAAGCAGCGTCCCCTCTCGGTCGAGCCTTGCCTTCGCTTCATTGGCCACGCGGCGGGCATGGTCCGTCCAGGACTCCCGCTGCAGCGGCCGGTAACCAGGCCGCGGAGTCTCCTCTCGGTCCGGGCTTTCCATCTTGCCCGCCTCGCCTAACCGCAGGCCAACATCGCTATCATAGGCGGTCACCTCAGGTCGTAGACAGACCACATAGGTGCGATTCAGATCATCTTGACTCCGTAAGGGTAGCCATAGTGGCTGCTCACCCGTCGCGTCCCAGTATGAGCCGAACTCGTCTTGTGAGCCCCGCAGCAACGCTGTCAATTGACCCCGCCGCAAGCTCAGGCCTTGACGCAGGCCGGGCTTCTCGGGCAGGTCCTCCTCCCGGCTCACTATGACCCGCATGGAGTCCTCATCGTCACCACGAATGAGGTCGGCCACCCGCACGGACTGCCGTTGAATTGCGCCCAACTCGATACGGCGCAGGCATTCGGTGAGACGATTATGCCATCCCTCCACCAGCCGGTTGGCATCGTCCTCGCGATGGACCTTTTCCACCCATTCTGCAACTACGGTGGGATCCAGTCGTTGCGAGTTCACGGTAGCCAGGAGCTGGCGGGTTTTTGTGAGGACGCTATCTTCCCCACTCGGGCTACCGTAAGGCAGCCAGCTTCGATCCTCGTCGGGGAGAGGATAGATGTGGACTGTTCCGGAGTCGTTCGGGAACCTGGCACAGCGCCCTGCCCGCTGGGCCAGGGAGTTCAGGGGGCAAAGCTCGGTGTGAAGGTGTTCGCAGGTGAGGTCCAGGCCAGCCTCCACAACCTGAGTCGCCACCAGGATGGCAGGACCCTTGCCATCCTTTCCAAAAAGCGCTGAGAGCAGACTCTCTTTCTCCTCGCGGTCTTCCTTGAAAAACCGAGAGTGGAGGAGCATGACAGGGATTCCCATTTCCCGAGCATCGATCTCTTCGCGCAGAGCCTTGTACATCTCCTGCGCGCGCCCCACCGTGTTCAACAGCACGATGGACCGGCCGCTGTGATGACGCAATACTGCTTCCGGGGTCAGCGGGTCTTGCTCGACCACCAAGCCTCTCGTGACTTGGCTGACACTGGGCAGCTTGGCGAGCATGCCGTCCCATTCCTCTTGCGTCGAGGGGATCCGTTCGGCATTCAGGGCGTCACGCAGCTGATCTTCCAGGGGTCCCGTAGCAGTCGCCGTCATCCAGACTGATTGGCACAGCCCGTGGAAGAGACGCAGCCCCGCCACGGCCGTGAGGAAGGCCTTGTGGGGTTCCATCAGATGGAACTCGTCGAAGACCACCAAGGCTCCTGCCACGGCGGCGGCGTTGATATTGTGTAGACGCCCTGAGAGGCCGTAGGGGCCGTCCAGGAGGCCGCTTAGGACTTGGTCATAGGTGGTGACGATGATGCGCCCACGGTCGAAGAAGGGGTCATCGGGTTGCTCACCCGTCTGGAGCGTCACAGACGGAGAAATTGTTTCGAGCGTGTGGCCGTCGGTTTCAGCAGTTATGGCCTCAGTAGGCCAGCCCAGCTTCTCGGCCGCCTCCCGAGCCTGGCGATAGACACCTTGGGCCAGCGTTCGAAGAGGGAGAGCATAGATAAGCCTGGACGGGCCATCTAGTACCTCCTGGCGTGAAAAGAGAAAGGGGGCCAAGACCGCCCAGGTCTTGCCGGCCCCCGTGGGTGCCCGCAGGATGAGGTTCCGCCCCGCCAGGATCCGATCAGCGACCTGAAGCTGATAACTGTAGGGTTCCCGCCCAACCTGACGGCGAAAGAAGCCCCTATAGCGCCCCTTCAAAGCTGCATCCATCACCATCTCCCCACGAACGGCCTATAAGCCTTGCCCTCGCCGCGGACGAAGGTGGCGATGTGGCAGGCCTGGGAGCCAGGATGGTGCGTAGCTTGTGCTTCTTGCCCTCGTAGGGGTCCTCGCCGTCCAGGCGTTCGTTCACTCGCTCCGCCAGCAGGCGGCGCGAGGCCTCCGCCAGGCGGCCGTCTTCCAGCTCCAGCTTGACGCCTCGGTTGAGGAGGCCGAAAACGGTGCGGTCGACCACCATCTGGCGGAACTCCTCGATGAGGTCCAGCACCAGCGAGGGCTTGCCTGCCCGGTCCACGTGGACGAAGCCGGCGTACGGGTCGAGACCGGCCAGGAGGACGGCCCGCTCCACATGACTATGGAGGACGCCGTAACAATAGTTGAGGGCCGAGTTGACCAGGTCAGTGGCTCCGCGGGTCTCTCGGCTTTCCCACTCCACGTCCGGCAGTAACAGCTCGCGGGCCGCCTCCCAGTAGATCCTGGCGCCGTGGGCCTCGAGGGTCATCAGGTCCTGGCGAATGGCATCGATGTTTTCGCCCTGGAGTTCTTCCACCTTTCGCTGATAGTCCTGGATGGTGAAGGCCGCCTCCCGCGCTCGCTCGTAGAGCTCGGGCTGGCCTCGCGCCCGGTTCTTGGCCATGTAGCGCAGGAGGTTGGCCTGGTTGGCCAGTTTGCCCACAGCGAAGGCCTTGCCCAGCATGACGCCCCGCTCGTTCAGATAAGCCAGAAGCTGTTCCCGTCGCGTCTTCACGGTGCCGGTTAGGGCCGGCGAGATGAGGCGGGCGTAGGGGACGCCGGTCCCTGACAGGAAGGTGATGTCGATGCCCCGCTGGGCGCACTCTCGCACGACGTCGCTTGATAGGGCCACGCCGCGCGAGAGCACCATCAGGTGGTCAAGGCCGTACAGGGGCCGCTCTTCCACCAACTGGCCCTTCACGGATACCCTCACTCGCTCCGAGTGCTTGCCTACGAAGGCGCCGTACTGTTCGATGATCAGTTCCGCCATCGCAACCGGTACCATCCTCCGCCCTTGGTAGCGTCCTTTCCCACATGGGTGATGGACCCCCAAATGAGCCAGGGGGCAAATGGCTTCAGGTCTCCTTCGAAGGTGACCTCACCCACGAGCCCGCCTATGGGGGTAAAGCGGCCCTGCCGGGAACTGTAGCTGGGCACGTCCACCCATCGCGTGCGGTCTTCGGCCACCCGCACGTCCTCGGCCTGCTGCAGTAAGGCCTCGTGGTCGAAGCCCGGGTGACCTCCGGTGGCCGTGCGGGTCAGGTCGGTGAGGCGCCGAAGGAGCCGACGGAGGAAAACGGGGAAGGTGAGACGTTTGACCAGGGCGCCGTCGGCCACCAGCCGCGTAGGCGTGAGGAGCTCCAGGGTCGCCCCTGATAGCGAATTCAGAAGCCTGCACGACGACGTGACGACCTCGTGGGTTACGGGCATAGCAGGGCGTCGCACCAGGCTCTCGCCCTGGCGATGGATTTCCTGACTCCTGTCCGAGGTGGGATCAAAGGCCTCAATCCGCTGGACGACGAACCGTCCTGGAGCCCGGTATCGATTGCCCACGCCCGTCTCGCCCATACGCCGCGCGCCGATGATGACGTACGGGAGCAGATCGGCGGCATCGCCGAACAAAGTCACGCCGAAGGAGAAGCGATCGCCGGTTCCATACAGCGTTTGGCCCTCCAGGGGCGGCTCCACGGTGCAGGGTCGGGCTACCTCGATGCCGCGAGGGCTGTCCTCGTCCGCAGTGGCCAGGAGACTGCAGACCGGACAGGCCTGGCGCATCCCGCAATCAGCACAGGTGCGGCCCTGCTGATCGAGGCAGAAGTCCTGGCGTAGGGAGCCAAACAGGGCACCCCGGATCATGGAGCCCTTGAGTGGCGGCGCAACGATCTCGGTCAGCGCCGTACATTCAAAACGGAGAACGTGGGCTTGAAGATCCACGCCTTCACTCCACCATCTGCAGCTTGCAAGGCGTTGGGTCGATGGCCACGAGCAGGGGCCGAGCTAGGCTGGTGAAGGATATGATGGCCTGGCCCGGGGCCAGGTTTGGCAACCGATCCCACAACGCGGCGTCGATGCCGCCAATGGAACGCCGCAGCCGACTTACGACGTTGGAATCGTTGATCTTATGGAGCACCCAATTGTTAACCAGCCCAATCACCTCGTCCGGCAGGTGCTGCGGGAGTTGAGTGATGAAGACCAGCCCTAGCCATCGCTTGCGACCACGGCGGGCGATGCGGGCTACCTGCTGGAACAGCACCGGCATGTCCTTGATCCGCTGCGCCGACAGGAACTCATGGGCCTCCTCGATGAATACCAGCACCGGGGTCGGCCGGCTGTTGGCTTTCACGGCCTGCTGGTAGTTCTCGTCCTGCTGCCGCTGCACACCGCGCAAGATCTGGGCGATTACCAGGTTGTTCACCTGTGGTGAGTCGGTGTCGCTCAGGTCGATGATGCAGACGCGACCCGGCTGAAGCATGGCTGCGTAATCTACGCTCGGAACACGCGGGTTGTCAAAAATCTGGAGTCTGTGCAGCCGCCAGAGCTTGCCCAACAGCGCCCGCCAGCTCACCTCGCTATCTGACCTTACCGCCCGGACGCGCTGCATCACCTGGTCCAGATTGTTGCGGAAGACAGGATTGTAGGGCTCAGGATCTCCGGGGCTCTTGGACACCATATGGTGGAAGGCGCTCGCAATGTCTATGAGGTGTGAGAGAGTCATTCTCAGGTAACCGGTCTCCAGCTCGTCAAATTCCAGGGCCTGCTGCTCCTCTGTGCGGTTGCCACGAGCCGGATATACGCCTAAGTCACGCAGTATCTGCTTGCAGACGTCGAAAGCCTGGAAGAAGCGCTGTTGCTGGGCATCGGTGAAGTCCAGGATCTCCTTAATGGCATGAGGCGAAAGCTGTGAGAAGTCCAACTTGAATTCGGTTACGCTGGGATGGTCCGGATTCGCCGGCTCCCGCCCCACGAGGTGGTAGACGTGAGTGTTGTCCACACCTGCCGGCGTCATCTCTCTTCTGCTCAACGCGCGTTGCATATGCTGATCGTCTGTCGGCTCGTGAATGGCGGTGTATTCCCCCTCGGTGTCCAAGATGATACTGGCGATGCCGGCTTGTTGGAGCTGGGCCACCAGGCCAGACACCGTTGTCGACTTTCCTCCACCGGTGGTACCGAGAATCCCAGTGTGCCGGGGCAGCACCTGCTTCGTGGTCGATGGTACCGCCACCTCGATATCTTCTTGGCTGTCGGCAAGACCCAGCCGGATATCACCGCCGGTGCGAAGCACATCTGCTACTTGGACGGAAGGGAGTGCGAACACAGGGCTGTTCGGCAGCGGTCGCCGGCGGGGCGGCACGACTCCGCCGTCCTCCAACTCCTCACCGATCAGTTCGACCTGGACGCGACCGTGGTACTTGGGCATAAAGATGCCGCCCCGCACCGTCGCGGTGACGACGATGGGGGCGTCCGCCCGTAGACCATCTGGCTCCGCGAAAGGCCCCTTGACGACGGCACCCAGATAGGAGCGCCCGTCGCCGACGCTCTTGATCCGGACCAGGGACTGACTCGGCAACGCCCCGATGTTCTCCTTCGGCAGCAGGACCGTGACAGTGCCATCGGCGCTCGCCGGGGTGTCGAACATCGTTCGGCCCACGGAGCCTTCGTACTCAGGCGGTTCTCGCCACTCCCCGCCAGCCTGTTCCACTTGCTGGCCGATGGACTCCAGCACAGCTTCCGGCAATGCCTGTACGCTGTTCTTGGCGTCGTGGTTTGAGTTGACAGGGCTTTCCAAGTCCTTCTTATCCACATCGATCCTCCCTCTTCTAGCGTCGAGTCTGGCGCTCGGTAAGGTATCTGAATGGCTCTCCGGCCTCTACGTAGGCGAGCTGTGTCGAAGCCGTGAATGAGTCCGTGCCGAAGGTGGCGCGGCAGACAGTGTCTGCAAGGTCGATGAGCATCGGGAACCCGCGATGCTCCTGGAGGGCGCTATCAGCCATGGCGATGAGGGCAGCCTCGTGGGCATGCTTTACGTGGGCGTAAAAAAGCTGCGCCGGCGCCATGTCCGAGGCTCGGTACAGTCCCACGACGATTTGGGGACCCACGCCCGAGACGAATTGCTTCACCCGCGGGAGGAGCACCTCCCAGGCGCCGCGATAGTGACCCTGCTCCACAATGCGCTCTAGCCAGCCGGTCATCGTGTCCACAATGGCGTATTCGAGCGGCCGGAGGGCATTGCTGATCGTGAGCAGCGCGCGTGCCGCTGGGGCGCTGGGCACAAACACGAATCGGCGGTGTCCCTCCACCAGATCATGCAGCAAATCGAGGCCGCTCTCCAGAAGTTCCCTCATGCCCGAACCGGTGAGCAGTTCGTATGGCGTGGGATTTCCATGCCCCATTCGCCAGGGGGCCTCCGACTTGCGGAGGAGGACAGCCCGCTCCGCGTAGGTCATGATGCCTCGTCGCCCTAGGTCGCTCAGTGTGTCGCGTCGGCTGCTCATGTCAAAGCCGGCCCGCCGCTGACGCCGTTCCAGCACCTCCAGTGCTTCCTCGACGGGATCAAGGCTGCTGACCCGCAAGTCGCGCCGGTACAGGCGCTGCACCCAGGAGCCCTGGTCGCCCCGATAGGAAACAAGGCACACGCCGATCTGGGCGATGGTGACCGGCAGGGTGTCGTGTACCACGCTGGTGCCGTCGCAGGCCTCCACGGCGCCGTTGAATAGCAGGCCGCTGTGGACATGCTCCACGTCCTCGACGCGCGCCTGATACACGCCGGCGTCAGTCGGAGCGCCCACCCGGGTCCGAAGGCGTGGGAACACCTCCTCGCGAATGCGGTCTCGGATACGGCTCTCCTGCCGCACCGCCTGCTCGATCTCTTCCTCGAGACGACCGTAGAGGGCGGCCAGATTTTCCCCAGGTTGCCAGGTGTCCAGATCCAGCGCCCGGGCGAGGGGCTCACCAAAGGCGACCTCGAACTCGTGAGCATCGACGAGCGCCGGCTCCGCTGAAGGCGGAGGAGGCGCTGGCACCGTAAACTCTCGCGTCTCCCGGTCGCTGTCCCAATCAGTTTGGCTCATGAGTCCTGCCTGAAGCCGAAGCTTCTCGGCTCCTAAATCCTATTCCGCTCTAGAAGAAAAAGTTCGACATCGTTGGTAGTCATGACAGTCCCAGCCACTCGCGAAATGATGGCCCTCCCCGCCAGCAACGCATGATCAGCTTCGCGTATGGCTCGGCCGCGGCCGCCGGCAGCCCGAAGTCGCCGGTCAGGATCTCTACCGCCAAGTCGACACCTCTCTGAAAGCTCGAAGGCCGTCGGAAACGCGCTACACGACACTGCACCTCGCCAGCCGGTGCCAGCAGTTCCAAGGCCAGTCGGTCAGCCCGGCTCTCTGCCCCGACAATTCGACCGCAGCCCAGGACCCCGTCAGGCTGTCGCTCCATCAGGTGGGTGTGGACACCGATGGAGGCGCGGCCGAGGACAGCATCGACCCTCTCGTCGACGGTCGGCCCGCGGAGGCCATCAAACACCTCAAGGATAGCAGCGCCCAGCCGGGCCACTGCCCGCTCGCGAGGCTGGAGGTAGTCTAGCAGAAAGTGGGCGGCTTCGTGGGCCAAGCTGAATCGGCGCTCATCTTCAGGATCACTCCCATCCAGCAAGACGCATCCCCGACCGCCGTAGGCCACCAGACAACCCCGAAGGGGGCGGTCTCCACAGTCCAGTCGAAACGCGATGCCGCGCCGCTGCAGCCACACTTCGACGTCGCTGACCCAGAGACGTGGGAGTTTGAGCAGAGCGAGGGGCAACGCCCACAGGATGGGGCGTTCGAGGTTGCGGGGAAAGGGTTCGGGGCCGCCTGCCCGCTTCCAGAACTCCTCGACGATACGCTCCAGCCAGCCTTCCGTCATGACTTGTGGCCTCGGCCCTTATCTTTCCTGGGTCTTCGCTTCTTGCCGGCGTCCTTCGCAGTGTCCTTCTCTTCGCCCACACGGTCTCTGGCCGCCATTAGGAATCCTTGCCCCGAGCTGGTGCTTCTGTCTGCCGCCTGCAAAGCGTCTATTGACTCGATCTCCCGCAAAAGTTGAGCGAGCCTCTCTGCTCTAACGGACGCGTAGGCGGCGATCTGCTCCACCTCCCGGCGGAACGTCGCCGCATCGGTGACGGGGCGCCGGCAGAAGGCCAGACGCGCCATGTCTTCCGTGGAGCAGTCCAGATAGTCAGCCAAGGCGGTATCATCCAGCCCGTTGAGAGAGCGATAGGCCTCCAACGCGCTGGCGAGAAAGAAGGGATCCGCTGCCGCTCGCTGCAGGGCCCGCTGGACGACTTTGCTACTTCTGCTCACGTAACTTCACCCCGAGGCGCCGCAGTCGCTTCTTGAGCCGATCCTTGTGGCGCTTGACGATCTTGCGCTGTTCGGTCTCGCTCCGGTCGGCTATCCCGAGCGCTTGGGCATAGCGTGCCGTCTTTCGCTCGCCGGTGAGTATCATCTCTAACAGCTCACGGTCCGTCGGGTCCGAGACTTCCTGGGGGATAGCCTGCATGAGGGGAGAAGCGGCCATCGAATCGCTAGAGTCCTCACTCTCCTCTAATGTATTCCGAGCCAGGGCTGCTTCTGCGACAGTCTCGAGGGGGACCTGGCGGGCGGCGCGCCTTCGTTCTCGGGCGAGGGCATTAAGCAAGTCACCTCGCGCGGCCATTGTCAGGTAACTGGCAAGGCTCGACTTCGCAGGATTGAAGCGTCCCGGAGACTGAACGTACTGGAATAGGGCGTCCGTCACCGCATCCCGGATGATCGTCTCATCTTTGACGTCTGGGAAGCGCTGCCTGAGCCGGCCGATGAGGGGTTCAAGATAGGTGAGGATCACCTCGGAGGGCGCAGTAGGGTCACCCTGCAGCAGCCGCTGGTGCACTTCCTCGCCGAAGTCTTTGGTCGGTGGCATCGCGTGTCAATCCGTTAGGTTTTGGCCCTCCCGCTGGACGTGGCACTAATCTTTGCCCAGGGCAACCAGGAACTCCCGGCGCATCCGCTTACGAAGGGCGTTGCCGACCGAAACCCTGCTCGGCGCTGGTAGAGATCGCCTCCCAGTGTTCAGGCGCCGCTCTACTGTCGCTAGAAGCTCCAGGTCAGCCGCGGGAGCAAGCTGGCGCATCAGTTCCGGAGCATCGTGGCGGGACCGCGAAATAATGGACGGCCCTACAACTACCACTGCTACCCCTCCCGGCTTGAGCACTCGCTGGATCTCACGCAGAGACGCCTGGAGGTCTGAGACATAGCGGCGGATCACGCCGCGATAGGACGGTAGCGGGATGCTTCGCTTTAGGGCGTCTTCTACGGAGGTGGGCACGCCATCGGGACTCCGGAGGGCGCGCTCAGCCCCGATCATGCTCGACCGGACAGCGCTGAGTGCATCCAGTTTGTGCCCCATCCATATGAGGGCAAACTTGTGGGCTCGCATGTAATCGATGGCCAGACGGTATGGTGGCGAGGTCAGAACGAAATCTACGGACTCGTCCTCTAGCTCCAAATGTCGGGCATCGCCCACTCGCACTATCGCCTCCGGCAGCGATTCCTGGGAAGAGGCAAATGGCAGTCCCCTTGCCGCTCGCTGAAAGCGGGGCGCCCACGCCTCCAGCGGCCACACGATCCGTTTCTTTGTGTCCCGGTGGGGCCGCGAGTGGGCAAGGTCTAGGGCATAAGATGCGCCCGCAGACTTGGCGATGATCAAGCTGGAAAAAACCAACCACAGGAAGTTCCGCGTCCTCTCATCGCCCTCCGTCTCTATTGCCGTTCGCAGCGCGAACAGCTCCAGCTGGGACCGAGGAGGAAACCAGTAGTCGAGGAAGGTGCGGTCCCCCTCGTCAAAATGTGCCCGCAGGTTGTCCAGGAGGTCAGAGGGCCTCGCTGCCATTTCCATCGCCGCTTGGAACACGCGATCGTTGGCTTCGGCCAACGCCTGGGGATGGTGCGTAGCGGTGACGGTGCGAGAAAGAGTTACTGACAGCGGGTCCAAGTCAAACCCTATCGCTCGTCGGCCCAGGCGCCTGGCGGCCACAAGCGTGGTCCCCGAGCCGGCCATGGGGTCCAGGATGGTGTGCCCAGGGTCGGTGAGCTGTTCGATGAGAAACTCAGCGAGGGCGGCCGGCATCCGAGCTGGGAAGGGGTGGATAGAGGCGCTGTCAAGGTGCTGGGCCCGCTTGCGGGAGCCCTGCACTTGCTTCAGAACGTTGGCGACGTGTCTTGCTGTGAGTTTCGGCATGGTTCGACAGCCGGAAGACTCTTATCAAGCGCATTTTACAAATACCCTGGGGTTTTGTAAACTCGGATTGATAAATCCCTAGGGGTTTTGTAAACTCGGATTGATAAGAAGGCAGGGTGCGAACGTGGTGCTGGAACGACTACGGGAGCAGAATCCATGGTGGAGCGATCCCTCTGCCATCGATCGCGATGCCAATCTCCGGGAACTCGCCGAGTTCCCGTTTCAGCGCCCCCTTCCCCTCTTGAAGGAGCTGAAGGTCGATAGCCCAATAGTCTACACTCTTCGAGGCCCGCGGCAAGTGGGAAAGACGACGGCCCTGAAGATGCTGGTCCAGCGCCTGATAAGCTCCGGCGCCCCCTCGACTAACGTCCTCTACTACTCGCTGGACCTGGAAAGCGAGCCGGAGGCCATCGTCGAACTGGTCAACCGCGGCCGTGCCATTGGTGGTGATGGCAGGCGCTATATCCTTCTGGATGAGGTCTCCTCCGTCCCCGACTGGCAGCGGGCGGTTAAGTACCTGCGGGACAATACCCCTGCCCGGAACGACTTCTTCGTGCTCACGGGGTCCATCGCATCCGACATCCGCAGGGGAGCCGAGAGGCTCCCAGGCCGCAGGGGGCCAGCTGCCGATCTAGACAAGATCCTACTGCCGCTGAGCTTCTCCGAGTTCGTGGCGGCGGTCGATCGGTCGCTGCCCGATCCCGGAGTTCGCCTGCGTCCCGAGCGGCTGGTTTCCAGCCCGGAGGAGGCGAGCGACGTTCTGGAACGACATCTGGTGTTCCTCCCAGCCCTGGACCGGCATCTGGAGGCTTATGCGCGCGTCGGCGGCTTTCCGGCCGCCGTCCGCGATTACCTTCTGGAAGATACGAGGGAGGTTACCGACGCGACCGTTAGGGCGTTGTGGGACATCATCGCTGGCGACGTCAGCCGCATCGGGCGCGATCCGGCCGTGGCGATGAAGCTATTGGAGCGCCTATCGATAAGCCTGGGCACCCCCATTAGCTGGACACAACTGGCCGAGGCAATCGGAGTCGCTTCCCCGGCCACTGCCGAAGAGTACGCGCGAGCGCTGGCCGAAGCCTTTGAGCTCCTGGTCATCTACTCTTGGGACACCTCTCGTGCGACCCGGGCACCGAAGAGAGGGAAGAAGCTGTATGCCGTGGATCCGATAATCCTTCGCTTCCCGGAGCGCATCACGTATAGCACGCGTCTCCCAGACCTGCCGCTGCTCGTGGAGAACATCGTTGCTCTAGCGTTGTTCCGCTCGGCGGAGCGAGAGCTGGTGGAGGCCTTTCCTGTGCCGCAAGCGCTGTTCCATTGGCGCTCCGCGGCGGGGAGAGAGATCGACTTCCTCGTCGGGAGGGTGCCCGCCAAGCTCCCGGTTGAGGTGAAGTACCAGCGCAGCATCACCGGCCGCGACACCCTAGTGATCCGGCAGAGCTTCGGTTCGGGCATCCTCCTGTCACGCACTACTCTGGACCTGGTGGGGCCGGTGAAGATTGTGCCGGCGGCCCTTTTCCTCTGGTTGCTGGAAGAGTAGGCGATGGCGGCCTGGGGAGCTGGGGGATCGGTCTAACGCCTGGCGGATCTCCAATTTTTCTCGAACAATCGACTCCAACTTCTCCAATCGAAGGCTGATTTTCTCCAACGCAACCACCGGACAGACCGGAAACTTTTTTCGGCCGCCGACCGCGTCGGCGGCCTCTTGGCACCGATCCCCTATACGATTGGGCCGGAGTTGGAGAAATATTGGAGAAAAATTTGAGTGTGGCTAATATGCTTTTTAGATTTGTTGGAGTTGATTCTTTGGTTGGGGGAAAGAAGAACACTGGCTCCCGGTGGTTGGGTCTTCAGGAGCAAGTTCTGTAGGTGGTACTGCAAGCACACTCCTAAAGTTTCGATCATTCCTAGGTTGTCTTTCTTTCTGAATCGTTAGGGCTCTCTGTAAGCACGAGAACGGTGGAGTAACTGTGACGTGGTGCCTGTCGCTGGCCACGTATCGCTGCACTTCCGGCGCATGGGCCGCAACGATTCAGCCCTCGGCCTATTCCCTTCACTGGCCTGAGCCCAAAGCTCAGAGCCGATGCTGCCCGGCCATGTGAAGGGGTTGGATGCCGACGTAGTGTCTTCCCTAGTTGCCGCCGCGTAGACTGTGGCAGGCGACTTCTGGCGCATACGCTGGTCCTCTTCGGGATGGAGGCGATTCTGGGTTCTATGTGGACGATCCTCTGGGTTCTGTGCATCTACTTTAGAGCCCGCAAGAACTCCTCCTGCTCCTTTACATCCCTAGGTTACTCGGTCATGTACAGTCCGGCCTACAGGCTCGGGACAAGCCGTCCTTCCCGCTATGGGATTAGCACCTTGGCGCTCTGAAAGCCTATGTGGTGCCGACGGGTTGGGATGGCAGACAGGAAGAGAGCAGGCAAGGGAGTCACGGGGATGATGCGAGGGCTTGGAAGAAAATTGGAGGAGACGGCCCCATTTTGGAGGGAAGTCGGCCTTATTTGGGAGTTGGGTTGGAGTTGCGGGGGGCTACCCTCGGGGCAAAAGCAGTTTGGACTGGGGATGAAGGGGCATGCAGGACAAGGACGAGAACGGGGTATGGGGCTTGACCCATGCGGGCGCCTGCGAGATGAGAGGCCGGGTGACGACGGCGTCCGATACCGCCCTCCTTCTAACAGTCCCTCAGGCTGCGGAGCTGCTCCAGATCAGCTGTGACCTCGCCTATCAACTTGTGGCCCGGGGCGAGCTGCCGCACATCCGCCTGGGGATGGCGGGGCGGGTCATTCGGGTGCCCCGCTTCGGGCTGGAGCAGTGGATCGCCCGAGAGGCGGGGGTGCCGGCGGCAAGAGACGGTCCACCAGCCCGCGGTTCAGCGGCATTAGGGGGTTTGATATGCGTAACGCATTAGGGTACGATCCACACGATGAAACGGAAGTGCCCGATCTGCGGGATGCGCTTTTACCCGGCGACCACTTGGCAACAGTATTGCTCGCCAGCGTGCAAGGCGAAAGCGTTCCGCAGACGCCACAAGAAGGAGGAGGCGTCTCATGGCAGGCAGCATCCGAAGGCAGAGTAAGGACACCTGGGAGCTGACCATAGACCTGGGCCGCGACCCAACCTTGGGCCGCCGGCGGCGCCGCTACCTCACAGTAAGGGGGGCTAAGCGGGAAGCCGAGCGCGCTCTGGCCGAGGCGCTCCACCAGAGAGATACGGGGACGGATCTGACACCGGCCCGTCTTACCGTGGCGGACTACCTGCGGCGGTGGCTCCGTGACTGCGCGGCCCAAACGGTGGCGCCGTCCACGTTTGCCCGCTACGAGGGAATCGTGGAGCAGCATCTGATCTCGGCGCTCGGCAGCCTCCGGCTGCGCGATCTCCGCCCAGCACACATTCAGGCCGCCTATGGGGCCTTCTCGCGGCGGGATGGGCGCGGCCAAGAGCTATCGGCCAAAACCATCTTTGAGCACCATGCCGTGCTGCGAGAGGCGCTCAACTGGGCGGTGCGCTGGCAACTGCTGGCCCGCAACCCCGCAGATGCGGCGTCGCCTCCCAGGCCTCAACGGCGCGAGATGCGAGTCCTGTCTCCTGAGGAGACGCAGGCTTTCCTGCGGGCCGCCAGGGCGAGCCGGCTCTACCCCCTAATGTATCTCGCTGTGGCCACCGGTGCCCGCCTCGGCGAGCTGCTGGCCCTCCGCTGGCAGGACGTGGACGTGGAACGCGGGACGATGGAGATCGCGCGGACAGCGCGTTTCTTCAGTGGCAGAGGAGTGGTGTTCGGTCAGCCCAAGACGCACCGCTCACGCCGGCCCGTCGCCCTGTCGCCGGAGACGGTGCGAGTGCTGACGGAGCACCGGCGGCAGCAGTTGACGGAGCGCCTTCGGGCGGGCCCGGCCTATCGCGATGGAGACCTCGTGTTTGCCGACGCTCAGGGTCGTCCCCTCTACGACAGCACGGTGCGGCGCGCCTTCTACGGCATCGTCCGGGAGGCCGGACTGGAGCACCTGCGCGTCCATGACCTGCGTCACACCGCGGCCACGCTGATGCTGCGGGCCGGCGTCAATCCGAAGGTGGTGAGCGAGCGCCTCGGCCACGCGAAGGTAAGCATCACGCTGGACACCTACAGCCACGTCCTGCCGGACCTCCAGCGAGAGGCGGCGGCCGCTGTGGACGCCCTACTGGCGGAACGGGCGCAGGGCGCAGGTCAGTGAAGACCGCACTGGACAGGACGGAGCAGGAGAGCGGCGACTTGGAGCTTATCGGCGTCAGATCGGAGATGCCGGATGAACATTGAAGGAAACCTGAAGGCTTACCTCGCAGCCCGCGAGCCCACAGCCAGGTACACATCGTTCGACTATTGCTTCAACCACTTCCAGTCTCATCGTGACCACCCCGACGATCTCTCGTCGCCCTCTGGGATGGAGATGAGCTGTCTGCAGCTCGGGTTCTATCTCGCCAGTTGGGGCATGTTGCGAGGGTCCTCATCCTTGCTTAAGCGCAGCGCCAGGCATTACGCGCCAGTCATCGAAGTGATCGCATCGGCAAGCCCCACTATCTGGGAGATCGACGCGCACGCCTACAATGATGAGGCGATCAATACCATCATGCAGACGGCAGCCAGGATCAGGTCGGCCCTCCCTGATGGCGCCTCCAGTATCCTCGTCACGAAGGTCATGCTCGGGGTCTTTGGGTGCGTCCCGGCGTTTGACACCTATTTCAAGAAGGGATTCGGCGTGGCGACCTTCGGGAAGAAAGCGTTGAAGAAGGTCGCGGAGTTCTATCGAGACAACCACGAGATCATCGACGCGCACCGCGTGCATACTGTCGATTTCGCAAGCGGAAACGAAACGACCTGGAAATACACGCGCGCAAAGGTCATCGATATGGTCTTCTTCGTTGAAGGGGGTCTCTGAGCCGAGAAAGCCACTGCACGGGCCTGCGTCGTCGCCAGGCCGGCAGCATCGTCATCACGCTGGACATCCACTCCCACCTCCTCCTCAGCCTCCAGGAGGCGGCCGCCGCCGTGGACGTCCTACTGGCAGCAGGGGAAGACCGTGAAGTTTGGTCGGGAACGGGAAAAGCCGCCCGTAGGCGGCTTTTCAGATACAAAAATTGGTGGCGCATGCGGGATTCGAACCCGCGATCTCCTCCTTGAGAGGGAGGTGTCCTGGGCCACTAGACGAATGCGCCAGTGGCTGCGGGGCTAGGATTCGAACCTAGACTAACTGATTCAGAGTCAGTCGTGCTACCGTTACACCACCCCGCAGGGAACGGCCGCCCGAGGCGGCCACGCTGATTGTATCAGAGGGGCTCAGCACGGGGCAAACGAGAGGCAGGGCCCGTCCCCTCACTGGGGTCGTAACGTCCCACCCAGCCCGCCCCGGGTCTGGGTTCGTTAGAGCGGGACGCCTTATTTGGCGGAGGTGCTCTGGAGCCGCGCTACGGCGTGTTCTATGCGCCCGACCGTCCGCTCCCGGCCCAGGACCGCCATCGTCTGGAAGAGGGGCGGGGCCGCCGTACGCCCCGTGATCGCTACCCGGATCAGGCCGAACAGGTCGCCGCTCTTGAGGCCGAGGCCGTCGGCCAGGGGGCGGACCGCCTCCTCGAGGGTCGCCGCGTCCCAGCGGGCCAGGTCGCGTACGGCGCTGAGAACGGCCTCGAGGGCGCCGGCGGCCTCCGCCGGCGCGTCCGCGAACCGCCTGCCCAGGAGGTCAGCCAGCGGGTAGTCCAGATCGTCGTCCAGGAAGAAGAAGCCGGCCATCTCCACGGCCTCGCTCATGAGCTTGATGCGCTCCTGGATGAGGGGGACGATGCGCACCAGGTAATCGCGGTCGACGGGCCCGATCTCCCGCTCCAGGAAGGGGCGTACGTGGTCGGCCAGGTCCTCGTAGGAGAGGCCGCGGATGTAGATGCCGTTCATCCAGGACAGCTTCTCGAAGTTGAACATCGCCGGGTTCTTCACGATGCGGTCGATGGTGAAGTGCTTTATGAAGGTGTCGCGGTCGATGATCTCAGTGCGGTCGTCCAGGGACCAGCCCAGGAGGCCGAGGAAGTTGAGGAGGGCCTCCGGCATGAAGCCGCGCTCGCGGAACTCGAGGACGGAGGTGTCGCCGTGGCGCTTGGAGAGCTTCGCCTTGTCGGGGCCGAGGATCATGGGCAGGTGGGCGAGGGCGGGCGGCTCCCAGCCCAGGGCCTCGTGGAGGAGGATGTGGCGCGGCGTGGACGAGAGCAGCTCGTCGCCGCGGAGGACGTGGGTCACCTTCATCAGGTGGTCGTCCACGAGGTGGGCCAGGTGGTAGACCGGGTAGCCGTCCGACTTGAGGACGACGAAGTCGTCGAGCGTCTCGTTTTCGAAAACGACGTCGCCGCGGATGAGGTCGTGGAAGGAGGTCTCGCCGGCCATCGGCGTCTTGAACCGCACGACGGGGGTGATGCCCCGGGCGTCCAGCTCTTTGCGCTGGCCGTCGGCGAGGTCGCGGCAGCGGCGGTCATACTTGGGGGGCTGCTTGCGCCGCTGCTGGTCCTTGCGCAGTTCCTCCAGCCGCTCCGGGGAGCAGAAGCAGAGGTAGGCGCGGTCAGCCTGCAAGAGGTCGATGGTGGCGCGGCGGTAGTGGTCGAGGCGGCGCGACTGCACGTAAGGCCCGTACTCGCCGACGTCGCGGGACGGGTCGTCGGGGTCGGGGCCCTCGTCCCAGTCGAGGCCCAGCCACAGCAGCGACTCCATGATCGACTCGATGGCGCCGGGGACGTTGCGCGTCTGGTCCGTGTCCTCGATGCGGAGGATGAAGGTGCCGCCGTGGTGGCGGGCGAAGAGCCAGTTGAAGAGGGCGGTGCGGATGTTCCCTACGTGCAGCTCGCCGGTGGGCGAAGGGGGGAAGCGGACGCGGACCGTCATGCCTCGCCCATTCTATCAAGAAGAATCGCGGGCTTCTCTCCCCAGAACCTGGCCTCTTGAACCTCGGTCCGCAAACCCGTATGTTTCTGGTGGGCATGCAGGGCGTTATCGAAGTGAACCCGTCGCGGCTCGAGGCCCTGTACACGGACGGGCTCGAGCTGCCGTACGTGGAGTTCGGTCGGGCGGAGCCGGGGATCAAGCTGGTGCTGGACGGCGAGGAGTACTGGTACTACAAGACGCTCCCCCTGAAGGGGTACGGGGCGGTCCTTGCCCGCCAGGTGCGTGACCTGGAGGCGGAGGGCCAGAAGCTGCTGCTGGCCCGCTTCTGGGACCGCATCTACATCTACGCTACGGGGATCAAGCCCATCGGCGTGGGTAAAGCGCCCGGCGTTTAGGACCACGACACTTGTCAGGACAGCCTCTCGCCTGTATCATCGGTTTACCGTAATTCTAGAAGGAGGGACGAGCATGCCCCTGTACATGGATCTGCACAAGCTTGAGCCGGGAGTGAGTCCCAAAGACCTGGCACTGGCGCATTTTAAGGACATCGAAATCCAATGGAAGCACGGCGTCAAGTACCTCAGGTACTGGTTCGACCAGGACACCCGCAATGCCTTCTGTCTCGTCGACGCGCCCAGCGTCGACGCCGCCGTGGCGGTCCACCGGGAGGCGCATGGGATCGTCGCCGACAAGATAATCCCAGTAGCGGCGGTCAGTGTGGAAGAAATGCTGGGTGCAGTCGAGGAGGTGCCGCCCTGGATGCCCGACTCCAGAGAAGCCCCCCCGGCGGAGAGCGCGTTCAGGACGATCGTGTTCACCGACATGGAAGGCTCTACAGCACTAACCCAGCGACTTGGCGACGCTGCGGCGATGGGGCCGCTGCGCAGGCACAACGCCATCATCCGAGAGTGCCTGGCCGGTCACGCCGGAACGGAGGTCAAGCACACGGGTGACGGCATCATGGCCTCTTTTGCTTCGGTCGCCCGGGCTGTGGAGTGTGCCATTGCCATTCAAAGGGCAATCGCTACTGACAACGAAAAGAACCCCGCTGCCCCGATCCGCCTTCGCATAGGCCTCAGTGCAGGTGAGCCCGTGGCGGAAAACCAGGATCTGTTCGGTTCCGCGGTTCAGCTGGCCCGCCGTATCTGTGATCACGCGGAGCCCTGCCAGATTTTAGTCTCGAATGTGATACGAGAGCTATGCATCGGTAAGGGATTCCTGTTCGCCGATCGGGGCAAGCCAGCGCTGAAGGGGTTCGCGGAGCCGGTGTCGCTGCACGAGGTGCGGTGGGGGGACGGGAATCGTGATTAAATTGGTCGACTGTCTACGACGGCTGCCGGAGCTATGGCGGGAGGAATTCCTGCGGTACTGGCGCGAGGCCCACGGACTGGTGGCCGACGAGGTCGTCGAAGTGAAGGAAGGCTCGTAGTAAGGAGCGACTACAATGCGTGAGCTCGCCGGCCGAACAGCCCTGCTCACCGGCGCCTCCCGGGGCATCGGCCCCTATATCGCCCGCGCCCTGGTCGCCGAGGGGATGAACTTGGTGCTGGCAGCCCGATCCGCGGCCGAGCTGGAAGCGGTCGCCGAGGAGGTGCGGGGCGCCGGCGTCAAGGCCGTCGCCGTCCCGACGGACGTAGGCGACCGGGCTTCGCTGGAGGCGCTGGCCGCCCGCGCCGAGGAGTCGGGCGGTGTCGACGTGCTGGTGAACAACGCCGGCATCGAGAACATATCGTTCTACGACAAGCTCGACCCGGACGACATCGAGCATTTGCTGCGCGTTAACCTCGTGGGAGCGATGCTCCTGGCCCGGCTGGTGCTGCCCGGCATGCTCGAGCGGGGACGCGGGCACATCGTGAACATCGCGTCGCTGGCCGGGAAGTCCGGCACTCCCTATGATGCCCCTTACGCCGCCAGCAAGGCCGGCCTGGTCGGCTTCACCGAGTCTCTGCGCCGGGAGTGCCGGGAGCGGGGTGTCAGCGCTTCCGTGATCTGCCCCGGCTTCGTGCGTGATGCCGGCATGTACGAGGACAGCAGGCTGGAGACCGGCGTCGAAGCGCCCCGGCTGCTGGGCACCTCGCCGCCGCAGGCCGTGGCCCGCGCGGTGGTGCGCGCGGTCAAGCGCGAGGTCCCGGAGATCATCGTCAACCCGGGGCCGACCCGAGTTTTGCTCGTGCTCGGTGCGGTCTCGCCGTCCCTGGCCGACTGGGTCATCGAACGTATCGGTGTGAGCAAGCTGTTCCGGCAGGCGGTCGAGGCCCGCGAACGCGAGGCGGTGAAGCCCGGCCGGCGTGGCTAACCGAAACGCTAACCCTACCGCGGGGCGGCCCCGAGGCCGCCCCGCATCGCTTCCAGCGCCTGCCGCAGGTCCGGTGGCAGGGGCGACTCGAACTCGACGGTGCGGTCGCTGCCGGGCAGGCGGAAGGCGAGGCGGTGGGCGTGCAGGAACTGCCGCTTCAGGTGAGGCGACCGCTTCCCGTACACGGCGTCGGCCACCACCGGGTGGCCGATGTACGACAGGTGAACCCGTATCTGGTGCGTCCTTCCCGTCACCGGCTGCACCTCCAGCAGGGCGAAGCGGTCAATGGTCTCCCGCACCCGGTACCGCGTCTGGGCCTCGCGGCCGCCGGGCACCACCGCCATCCTCTTCCGGTGGCGCGGGTGCCGGGCGATGGGCGCGTCGATGATGCCCTGGGGCGAGTCGGGCAGGCCGTGGACCAGGGCCAGGTAGACCTTCTCCACCTCCCGCTCCTTGAGCTGGCCGGCCAGGCTCTGCTGGGCGCGATCACTCTTCGCCACCACCAGCAGGCCCGAGGTGTCCTTGTCCAGCCGGTGCACGATGCCTGGCCTGAGGCTCCGGCCGATGCCGGCCAGGTCCGGGCAGAGGGCCAGGAGGGCGTTGACCAGCGTGCCGCCGGGGTGACCGGGACCGGGGTGGACGGCCAGGCCGGCGGGCTTGTCCACCACGATGATGTCGTCGTCCTGGTAGAGGACGGTGAGGGGGATGGCTTCCGGCGCCAGTTTCGGCTCCTCTGGCGCCGGGATGTTGACCACGACGGTATCGCCGCCGCTCACGCGCCTGCTGGGGCTGGGGAGCACGCCGTTGAGGGTGACCAGGCCCTGGTCGATGAGGCGCCGGGCGTGGCTGCGCGACAGCTCCTCGCGGCGGCGCGCTAGGAACGCGTCAAGCCGCTCCCCGGAGCGGTCAGCGGTCAGGCGGAGGGTCTTCATGGGGGTCGGCAGTCGCGCCCGACGGCTCCGGCCGGACGAGGGCGTACGACAGGACCAGCGCCGCCATGGCGACGACGATAGACGCGTCGGCGACGTTGAAGGAGGGGTAGCGGGGGAAGTCGATGAAGTCCGTCACCTCGCCCAGGCGGATGCGGTCCGACAGGTTGCCGACGGCGCCGCCCAGCATCATCCCCATGGCCACGGACACCACCCAGTGGTCGAAGGGCGGGAACCAGTAGTAGAGCAGGATAGCCGCCACCCCGATGAACGAGGTGACGGCCAAAAAGCTCGTCTGGTCTTTCAGGATCCCGAACGCGGCGCCGGTGTTGGTGACGTGATGGAAGCGCACAGGCCAGTCGTCGCTGGGGTAGAAGTCGCCCAGGTCCATGTAGGCGCGGACGGCGTGCTTGCTCGCCTGGTCTAGTCCCAGGACAAGAAGCGTTATGCCGAGAAAGAGGGCATCGCGCCGCCAGCGCGAAGCGAAGGCGTTCCTGGCGGCCGAGGGGAGCTGCGCCGTGTCCACCGGATTCGATGATAGCACGCGCCGAGATACGGCGCTCCTGATGAGCCTCTCAGGATGCGTGAGGCGGCGGGCTCAGGATCAGCGGGCTCGGCAAATCGCGCAGATTTGACCCCCGAATCGCGGACTTGCTATGCTTTTCCTGAATCGAGCGCCCTTCCGAAGAAGCCCCGTGGTATTCGACCTCATCGGTAGACGCAGCAAAGACCGCGAGAAGTACGGTGACCGCCTTCCCCCCAACCAGAAGGCGGTCGACGACTGGCCCGTGCTCACCTACGGCGCCGCCCCCCGCGTCGACCTGGCCGGGTGGAGGCTGCGCGTTTTCGGCGAAGTCGAAGAGGAGAGGGAGTTTACCTGGGAGCAGTTCATCGCCCTCCCCAGGGTCACCGTCGTGTCGGACGCGCACTGCGTCACTGCCTGGAGCAAGTTCGACAACCAGTGGGAGGGTGTCGCCTTCAGGGAGGTGGCGGAGCTCGTCCGGCCCAAGCCAGAAGCGGAGGCAGTGATGGCCCACTGCTACGGCGGCTACACAACGAACATCCTGCTCGACGACCTGCTGCGGGACGACGTCCTCTTCGCCTACAAGCACAACGGGCGGGAACTCCCCGCCGAGCACGGCGGGCCGTTGCGACTGGTGGTGCCCCACCTGTACTTCTGGAAGAGCGCCAAGTGGGTTAAGGGCCTCGAGTTCATGGACCGCGACCACCCCGGCTTCTGGGAGATGTACGGCTACCACCTGCGGGGCGACCCGTGGAAAGAAGAGCGGTACTCGTAAAGTGACCACCTCGACGGTTCCGGTCCGCTTCGACGACCCGGTGAACGCCGCCATCCTAGCGGTCTCCGAGGACCGGCTGGAAGGCTTCCAGCGCGATCCCCTGGGCGAGATATCGCGCCGCTCCGCCGTGGCCGTCCCCGTCGTCGTCGAGCGCATCCAGGCGATGATGCGCGCGGGTACCATCCGCCGGGTGCGCCAGACGCTCCTGTCCAACAACCTCGCCGACGGCGCCCTGGTCGCCTGGCAGGTGCCCCAGGAACGGCTGCACGCCGCCTTCGACTACATGTTCCAGGACGACCCCTTCTCCGGACACGTCGTCGTCCGTACCACGGATGGCGTGACGCCCGGCTCGACGTACAGGCTGTGGACGACCCTCAAAGTGCCGCAGGGCTACTCGCTGGCGAAGCACATCGCCTTCCTGGCGGAGCAGGTGGGCGCCGAGCGGTGCCGCATCATGCCGGCGAAGGCGCTCTTCGTCCTGGGCGTCGGCCACACCCGCCGCCGCGGCCTGCCCCCGGGCAGCCGCTCCGATACTCCCGCTGACGTGATCCAGCCGGAGGTGGAGGACCTGAGCGACCTCGAGTGGCGGGTGCTCACTTCCCTCAAGCGCGAGTTCAAGCCAGAAGAGATCGGGCCGCACCTCTGGCGGACGCGGGCCGAGGAAGCCGGCGTGCCCCAGCAGACGTTCTTCGAGACCGCCGAGGGGTTCGACCGGCGCAGGATCATCGGCCGCTTCTCCACGTTCCTGGAGCACGTGAAGCCCGTCGCCGGCGGCCAGCCGGTGACCCGCTACAACGCCCTCTTCCACTGGGCGGTGCCCCCCGGCCGCGAGCTTGAGGCCGGTCGCGAGGTCGGGCGCCACCACGTCCTCACCCACTGCTACTGGCGCGAGGCCGGGCCGGAGTTCCGCGACGTCAACGTCATGGCCGTGGCCCACGGCACCGACAAGGAGTGGCTGCTGGCCCACAAGGCCGCCATCGACGCCCACCTGGAGTCCGCCGGAATCCCTGTCGCTTACACAAGCGTCTTCTGGGGCGGCCGCAGCGAGATCAAGCCCTCCGAGGTCTCCCCCCTTGCCTACCGCGAGTGGTGCAAGAAGGCGGGCCTCGACCCGGAGTCGATGCGGGCGTAACCTACAGTCGTCGAACGCATGAACGAGCAGGCGCCGCCCATTGACCCCTTCCGGCGCATGCAGTACTTCCTGCGCGAGATCGGCCAGGGTCCCAGGGCCTGCCGCGACCTCAACCGCGAGGAGGCGCGCGAGGCCATGGAGCTGATCCTGACCCAGCAGGTGGCGCGGGCCCAGATGGGCGGCTTCCTCCTCGTCGAACGGTTCAAGGGCGAGTCGCCCGACGAGCTCCTCGGCTTCGCCGACGCGGTGCGCGCCCACGCCCGCCTCATCAGCCCCGAGGTCGACGGCCTGCTCGACATCGGCAGCCCCTACGACGGCCGCAAGAAGAACCTGGTGGTCAGCCCTGCTGCTTCCCTCGTGGCGGCGGCGGCGGGCGTACCGGTCGTCATGCACGGCGAGAAGGATATGCCTCCCAAGCACGGCGTCGGCGTCATCGACGTGCTGGAGGCGCTGGGCCTCGACGTGGACGCCGAGCCGGAGGAGGTGGAGAGGAGCGTCGAGGAGACGGGCTTCGGCTTCATGCGGCAGCGTCGCTTCGTCCCGGAGCTCTACGCCCTCGGCGACCTGCGCGAGGAGATCGCCCTGCGCAGCAACATTAACACCGTGGAGAAGCTATACAACCTGGCCGGGGCGTCCTACAGTCTTATCGGCCTGACCCACCTGCCTTATCTGGAGAAGATGCTGGAGGCGGTGAAGGGGATGGGCTTCCGCCGCGCGATGGTCGTCCAGGGGATAGAGGGCAACGAGGACGCGCCCACCGGCCGCCCCTGCCGCCTCTTCGAGCTGCGCGAGGGCGAAGTGGAGGAGGGCCGCCTCAACCCCCAGGACTACGACCTGGCGCCGGCGACGCAGCAGGACCTGGCGGGCGGCGACGCCTCCTACAACGCGGAGGCGCTGCTGCGGGTGCTCGAGGGGGAAACGGGGCCCCGGCGCGACCTCGTCGCGTTCAACGCGGGCATCCGCATCTACGTGGCGGAGCGGGCGGAGAGCATCGCCGAGGGGCTGGCCGCGGCGCGACGGGCCATCGAAAGCGGGGCAGCGCTGGCAAAGCTGGAGGCCCTGCGAGAGCGGGCGAGGGCGGCCGCGCGGGCCAACCCGCCGGTTTGACCCTCAAACAACCGTATGGGAGAATGCGGGATGAGGAAAGCCGGACGGCGTCCTCTCACCCCGCCGGGAGAACCGATGGACGACTACGGGCTCGACCTGGACGAAGTGCTCAAGGTCATCGATGCGGCCGAGGTGCTGGTCATCCGCTTCGCCATCCTGGACAAGCGTCTCCTGCTCGACTGCCGCACCAGCGAGACGGAGGGGCCGCACATCGCGGTTGTGCCCAAGGCCGGCTCGGTGGAGGAGCGGTTCAAGGCCCTCAAGCAGATGCGCCCCCGCTTCGCCCTGCCCGACAAGATCATGTCGTTCATGTGGCCGCGCCAGCTCAACACCTTCCGCGACTCCGGTCTCTGGCAGCGCATCGTCGACCGGATGGTGAGCCTCGGCGGCGAGGATCTGGCCGGGCGCTGCGAGGAGGCATACCGGGAGCTGGAGCAGGAGGAGAAGGCGGAGGTCATCGCCGCCATCCGCGGCGCGGAGACGTACCAGTCGCTTTGGGAGCGGACGTCGTAACACCACCTTCGCAGGACTCCGGGCCGCTTTAGGGGCGGCCTTTTTGGTATAAAGGAGCGGGAGCAACTCGTGAACGTCATCGACCTGCGCAGCGATACCGTCACCCTGCCCACGCCCGCCATGTACGAGGCGATGGTGAGCGCCCCCCTGGGCGACGACGTCTTCGGCGGCGACCCCACCGTCCAGCGCCTGGAGAAGGCGGCGGCCGGGGCGATGGGCAAGGAGGCGGCCGTCCTCACCGCCAGCGGCACGATGAGCAACCTGGTGGCCCTCCTCAGCCACTGCGAGCGCGGCAACGAGGTGATCCTGGGCGACGAGTCGCACATCCTCCACTACGAGGTCGGCGGCGCCTTCGCCCTGGGTGGCCTGGGCCTCCGGCCCGTCCCCAACGACGCTCAGGGTCGGCTGGACCTCGAGGAGGTCGGCCGCACCGTCCGCGGCAGCGACGTCCACTGGCCACGCACCGGCCTGCTCTGCGTGGAGAACACGCACAACCGCTGCGGCGGCACCGTCCTCACGGAGGCGGACCTGGAGGCGGCGTCAGAAGTGGCGCGGAAGTACGGGCTGCCCGTCCATCTGGACGGGGCGCGCGTCTTCAACGCCGCCGTCGCCTTGGGGGTGCCGGCGGAGCGGCTGGCCCGCCACGCCGACTCCGTGGCGTTCAGCCTGTGCAAGGGGCTGGCCTGCCCCATCGGCTCCGTCCTCTGCGGCAGCGGGGAGTTCATCGGGCGGGCCCGGCGCTACCGCAAGATGGTGGGCGGCGGCATGCGCCAGGCCGGGGTCATCGCCGCTGCGGGCATCGTCGCCCTGGAGGCGATGGTGGAGCGGCTGGCCGAGGACCACGAGAACGCCCGCGTCCTCGCCGAGGGGCTGTCGGGGCTGGAGGGGATCGAGCTGGCGCCGCCGCCCCAGACGAACCTCGTCTTCTTCACCGTCGCCGGCTGGGACCTGGGCCACTTCATGCAGAGGACGTGGCAAGCGGGCGTCCTCTGCCTCCCCGAAGGGGGCCGTATCCGCATGGTCACCCACTACGGCATCGGGCGCGAGGAGGTGGAGGAGGCGGTGGCGAGGGTGCGTAAGGTGCTGGCGGCGCCGCCAGGCGTCCGCCGCGAGGCTTGACGGTGCGATCAGGCCCGCCTCGCTGGGTGGTCGCGATTCTTGCAGGCGTCGGGCTGCTGCTCCTCGCCGCCTGCGCCGCCGAGACCGAACCGGTGGCGACGCAGGACGTAGTGTCCGGCGTCCCCTGGACCGCGCCCGAGACCGCGAAGTACCGCCTCTTGGACGACGGCGACCTGAAGGGCTCGGCCGTCCTGCGCGTCGAGCGGAAGGACGAGCGGCTCAGGCTCTCGCAGGAGTTCGAGGACGTGGACGCTACGTTCCAGGACGTGGTGGCAGTGGTAGCGGACGCTGCGAGCCTGAAGCCCGAGACCGTGGAGCGCACCATCGAAGGGCCAGACGGCGAGCGCCTCTGGCAGGTCGAATACGGACCGCGCCAGGTGGTCGTACGCCAGCAAGCGGATGACGACCGCCGCACCGACCGCCTGGAGCTGCCCCCTCACGCTTACGACAGCTGGTCAGACCTCTTCCTCTGGCGGACAATCGACTTCCGCCGCGGCTACACCGCCTCCTATAACGACGTGGGAACGGCCATCCTGGCCAAGCCGCAGACCGGGACGACGACTCTCGAGGTCATTACCACGGAGCGAATTACGGTCCCCGCCGGCAGCTTCCGCGTCTGGCGGCTGGAGGTGCGCCTGGAGGGGAGGGTGCAGCGCGTCTGGATCGCCGACCGGCCGGACCGTGCGCTGGTCCGCTACGACTCGGGGAACCTGCTGTGGGAGCTCGAGTCGCTGGAGTAGGCCCCCGCTACTGCCAGAGGCAGCCGATGTGCTCGCGGGCGGATACGTCTTCTATCTGGTCGAACTGGTCGCGGTACGTGGATCGCCTGTCGCGGGAGCGGGCCAGCCCC
Organism: Chloroflexota bacterium; assembly: GCA_016178045.1. Taxonomy (GTDB): domain Bacteria; phylum Chloroflexota; class Dehalococcoidia; order SM23-28-2; family JACOUE01; genus JACOUE01. The sequence goes on along the minus strand of JACOUE010000004.1, from coordinate 6,978 downwards.
TCGGAGATGAGGATTTCGTCCACCGACTGACCCTCCTGGAGCAGAACGTAGCGGAAACCGCCCCCGTCCGGGAGGCCGGGCCGGTCTTCGAGAAGGTAGACCTGTTCCTCCTCCAGGATCTGCCGGTTCCTGAGCGTCGCCTCCACGGCACACGGCTCGCTTCCCTGGGGCGTGTCGGCGCCCAGGTAGCGGACCAGCAGCGTGCCGTTCTCGTCTTCCACCACAATCGTTTCGCCGTCGATGACCTGCTCCACCTGCGCCTGGGGCAGGTCGTAGATGTTGACGCCCTCGAACCAAGTCTGCGGCTGGCCCGTGGCGGTGGGCGCTGGGCTCGGGGTGGCTTCGAGGGCGACGGGGGAGGCGGGGTTTTCGCTCCCCCCAACGTCGGCGATGAACTCGAGGAAGAAGACGAAGCCGCCCAGGAGCAGGAGAAAGGGCCAGACGAGCCGCAAGTGCCAGTTAGGCTGTCCCGGCGTACGAAAGCGTGGCAGGTCACCCATTTGCGACTTTGGCTCCGATCACTATAATAGGCTAGTCATACGGTAGAGTGCCATGTCGGTTGTCCTCTTGCTCACCAGGAACGCCAGCGTCAGAGAGCTGGTCCGGTCGGCGCTAACGCCGAGACAGCACGAGGTGGTGGAGGCGGAGAGCACGGCGGCCGTGGTGCGCGCGCTCCTCGCCGTGGAGGTGGACGCGGTCGTAGTGGACAGCGGCCTCGGGGGCGAGGAGATGAGGGAGGCGGTACAGTGGCTACGGGCCAACGGCCTGACGCCGGTCGTCTTCCTGGCCACGGCGGAGGAGCGGTGGCTGCCCGGGGCCGTCCCCGCCCGGACGGAGGTGGACGAGGTGCTGGCGCTGCCCTGCTCGCCGGGGGCGGTCGTCGAGGCGCTGGAGAAGGTGCTGGCGGCCTCCGGCCAGCGCGCCAGCGGCGGGCTGATTGCGCTGGGCGGGGCGCGCCTGGACTGCTCGTCACGGGAGCTGGCGGGAGCGGGCAAACCGGTTTCCCTGACCCCCACGGAGTTCCGCCTGCTGGAGTACCTGGCCCACCGCCGGGGGGCGATCATCTCCTCCGACGAGCTGCTGGAGCGGGTGTGGGAGTTCCCGGCCGGCACCGGCTCTTCGGAGTTGGTGCGTTCGCACATGCGGAACCTGCGCACGAAGATCCGCACCGCCACCCAGGGGGAGGAGCTGATCCGCACGGTGCCCCGGCGGGGCTACTGCCTTTCGTAGGCGGGCTTCAGGTTCGCTCCCTGCGGACGGTATAATTTCAGCGGTACGACGAGCGGGCGTAGCTCAGTGGTAGAGCGCCGGCCTTCCAAGTCGGCTACGCGGGTTCGATTCCCGCCGCCCGCTCCAGGTATCTATTGCGGCTTCTCTCACCGCGCCCCGAAGTCGGCCACCCACCAGCGGTAACCGCCGGAGTCGTAGCAGCCGACCCCCACCTCCGTGGCTTTCGCGTTGAGGAGGACGGAGCGGTGGTCGCTGCTGCCCAGCCACGCGGTCACCACCTTATCGGCCGGGTCGCTCGTCCTGCCCTTGTACAGCGCTTCCGCCAGGAAGCCCCAGCCGTCGTAACCCGCCGCCGCCGTGCGCGAGTTCAGGGACGAGCCGTCCGGGCCGAGGTGGTCGAACCAGTTGTTCACCGCCAGAAGCTGGGCGTAGCTCTGGGCCGCTGCCGTGAGCGCGGGGTCAGTCGTGAGCGAGGCGAGTCCGCTTGCCGCCCTGGCCTGGTTGATGAGGGCCACGACTTGCTGAAGGCAGAGCGTGCTGACGGGTACGGGAGTCGGGGCCGGCGTGGGCGCCGGTGCGGGCGGCGGCAGAGCGGCCGGCTGCGGTGCCGGCGCTGGCTGCGGGGCGGGAGTCGGTGACGTCCGCTGTCGCTGCGCCTGGCGGTGCTTGCGCTTCAGCCGGTGTTTGCGTTTTTCGACGCGCTTGCGGTGCTTCGACTTCGGCTTCGGCTTTTCGTGAGGCGCCTTGGGCGTGGGCCTGGGGCCGAACTTGGCGAGCGACTGCACCACGCGGTCCGGCGTGGGAAGCCTGTCCTGGGGCGCGAACTCCCCGGCGGCGGGGGAGTGGGCGGCGGTGAGAGAGGTGACGAGGGCGAACCCCAGCAAAACCATCCCGAGCCCTGCAAGCTTCGACATTTGAAATTGATAAAGCGCTTATCGCTTTTCCCTGTTCCCTTTTGGTTTTTATGTGTAACGGGTGATCCGCCGGGAGGTTAACTTTGCGGGCGGATCGGCCTGCGGGAGTGATACAATCCTGCCTACGAGGAACCGGCCGCGGCGCAGCGGCGGGGCAGGGGGAAACATGGACCTTAGCGCAGTAGCGAAGACCATCGAGGAGGGCGGCGTCCGCACTGTGAAGATCGGCGGGGCGGACATGGACGGGGTGTACCGGGGCAAGCGGGTGAGCAGCGACCAGTTCCTGCGCCAGGCCGAGGCGGGCTTCGCCCAGTGCGACGTCATCTTTGGCTGGGATATCCAGGACGAAGTGGTTGGGCAGTTGCCTTACTCCAACTGGGAGATCGGCTTCGGCGATATCCTGATGCGGCCCGACCTCTCGACCTTCGCCGTCGTGCCCTGGGAGGAGGGCAGCGCCAGCGTCATCTGCGACTTCTTCACCGAGCACGGCGAGCCGCTGCCCATCGCGCCGCGCCACGTCCTCCGGCGGGTGGTGGAGCGCTGCCGGGCGGCCGGCTACCGGCCCTGCATGGCGGCGGAGCTGGAGGTTCGATTCTTCCGCGAGGACCAGGAGAGCTTGCGCGCCAAGGGCTACGGCGACCTGCGGCCCCTCAACCCGGGCCTCAACTGCTACAGCATCCATCACGCCTCCATCGACGAGCCGGTGATCGGGCAGGTCTGCCAGATGATGACGGAGTACGGCATCCCGGTGGAGGCGTACAACCGCGAGCACGGCGCCGGGATGTACGAGCTCAACCTACGCTATACGGACGCCCTGCGGGCCGCCGACCAGACGATGCTGTACAAGAGCGGCTCGAAGGAGGTGGCGGCCCAGGTCGGAGCCGTGCCCAGCTTCATGGCCAAGTACGCCGACGACGTCGATGGCTGCGGCGGCCACCTCCACCAGAGCCTGTGGAGCGAGGACGGCTCGCGCAACGTCTTCTGGGAGGACGAGGCGCCGCACCACCTGTCGGAGCTGCTCCGGCAGTACGCGGCGGGGATCCTGGCCACCGTGCCCGAGCTCATGCTGGTGTACGCACCTAACGTCAACTCGTACAAACGATACGTGGAGCGGACCTGGGTGCCGACCAACCTGACCTGGGGTCTGGATAACCGCACCACTGCCCTGCGGGTCATCGCCAGCAGCCCCGAGGCGGTGCGGATCGAGAACCGGGTGCCCGGGGCGGACATCAACCCCTATCTGGCGTTCGCCGCCTCGCTGGCCGGGGGCCTGCATGGCATCGAGCTGGGCCTGGAGCCGCCGCCGTTCACCACGGGCAACGCCTACGACCTCAAAGACGCGCCGGGACTGCCGCGCTCCCTGCCGGAAGCGCTTGCCCGGTTCGAGGAGAGCGTCCTGGCCCGGGAGTACTTCGGCGAGGAGTTCGTCGCGCAGTACGCCGCGCTGCGGCGCTGGGAGGTCGGAAAGTTCCGCACGGCAGTGACCGACTGGGAGCGGCGGCGCTACTTCGAGATGGTCTAGTGATCAGCGACGTCCACCACGTCGGCATCGCCGTCCGCGACATACAGGCCGCTCTGGCGTTCTACCGCGACGCCCTGCGGCTTCCCGTGGTCAAGGAGGGGACGGTGGAAGCCCGCGGCGTCCGCGCTTCCCTCGTCCGGGTAGGCGGGAGCTACCTGGAGATCGTACAGCCTGCGCGCGATGACTCGCCGTTCGCTCAGCACATCGCCGAACGGGGCGAGGGCCTGCACCACCTGGCGTTCCGTACCCACGATGCTGCCGGCGCCGTCGCCCGGTTGCGAGAGGCAGGGGTGGCGCTCCAGGATCTCGAGCCCCGCGAGGGGTTCACGGGGCGCCTCAGCTACCTGGCGGCGGAGGCGTTCGACGGCGCCCTGCTGGAGGTGGTGCAGCCCGAGAGCGACGAAGCGGAAGCGGTTGAAGGTTCGAGCATTACCCGCATCGACCACGTGGTGGTGTCCGTACCCGACCTTAACGCTGCCTGCGATCGACTAGCGGGCTACTTCGGTCTGGAGCCGAAGCGGCGGCTGGAGCGCGGCCCGCGCCGGTTCGCCTTCTTCCGCCCCGGCGACGTCATCGTCGAGGTCATCGGCCCTGCGGACGGCGCCGGGAAGCCCGGCACCGCCCGTATCGCCGGGATCGCCTTCGAGGTCGCCGGGATCGACGCTGTGACGGATCGGCTACGGGCTGAAGGCTTCCCGGTGGGGACGCCGCACCCGGCCCTCCAGGGCGGGCGGATCGTCAGCGTCCACGCGAGCGCCACCTGCGGGGTGCCGGTGGCCTTCATCGACTTCTCGTGAGCATATATCTGAAGGAGGCCGTCGATGCGACTGGCTAACAAGACCGCGCTCATCACCGGCGCCGGCAGCGGTATGGGCCGGCTGGCGGCGCGCATGTTCGCCAAGGAGGGCGCGGAGGTCGTCGCCGTTGACTTGGCGGAGGGCCAGCTGGCGGAGACAGTGGAGTCGGTAAAGGGGGAAGGCGGCGCCATCGTGGGCGTCACTGCCGACGTCAGCCAGGCGGAAGAAGTGAGACGGGCGGTCGAAGAGGGGGCGGGCGCCTTCGGGCGGCTAAACGTTATCTACAACAACGCCGGTATCTTCCCCGGCGAAGACGGCTCCGTGGTGGACCTCGATGAGGCGGTTTACCAGCGGGTGCTGGACGTCAACGTCAAGGGGACGTACCTCTGCTGCAAGTACGGCATACCGGAGCTCATCAAGGCCGGCGGTGGCTCCATCATCAATGTCGCCTCTTTCGTGGCGCTGATGGGGTGCACCGTCCCCCAGGACGCCTACACCGCCAGCAAAGGCGCCGTCGTCTCCCTCACCCGGTCGCTGGCGGTGCAGTACGGCCGCCACCACATCCGGGCCAACGCCCTGTGCCCGGGGCCTATCGAGACGCCGATGCTCCAGGAGCTGCTGCGGGACCCGGCCGAGCGGGACAAGCGGCTGACTCGCATCCCCCTGGGCCGCTTCGGCCGGGCCAAGGACGTGGTCTACGCCGCGATCTACCTGGCGTCGGACGAGTCGTCGTGGACCACGGGGACGACGTTCGTGGTGGACGGCGGCATCAGCGTCAACTACTTCTAGTCTCGCCTTTGCGCCGGGTTTACGCTAAACTAACTAGCCGAACCTGCCCCTGAGGACTGGTCGCTCCAAGAAGAGAGGTCGCGTTTGTCGGATCGAGTCGCGATTGTCGGCGTAGGCTACACCCCCTTCCGGCCCGTAAGCCCTGACCTCTCCTACAAGGAGCTGATGTTCGAAGCGGCGACCCGCGCCTACGCCGACGCGGGGATCGACCCCCGCCGCGACGTCGACAGCTTCCTCTCCTGCTCCGAGGACCTCAACGAGGGCACCAGCATCTTCGACGAGTACGTCCCCGACCAGATCGGGGCCGCCCTCCGGCCCGTCTACACCGTGGGCGGCGACGGCATCCAGGGGCTGGCCACCGCCTACATGCAGATCCTCAGCGGCGTCGCCGAGGTGGTGGCGGTAGAGGCCCACAGCAAGGCGTCGAACATCCTCACGCCCAACCACTTGCTGGCCTTCGCCCTCGACCCCATCTTCGTGCGGCCGCTGGGGATGAACCCGCACGTGGTGGCCGGGCTGGAGGCGGACGCCTACATGCGGGCCACGGAGACCACCCGCGAGCAGCTTGCCGCCGTGGCCGCCAAGAACCGGCGCAACGCCCTCGCCAACCCGGTGGCGGCCTACGGCTCGAACGTGACTGTGGAGGACGTACTGGGGGCGCCGCCGGCCTTCTCGCCCCTTTCGGTGCTGGAGGTGAGCGAGGCCGCCGACGGCGCCATCGTCGTCGTGTTGGCCTCCGAGAGCCGGGCGAAGGCGATGGCGGGCCAGCCGGTGTGGCTGCGGGGTGTAGGCTGGGCTTCGGACAGCCACTCGCTGGGCAGCCGCGACTGGGCGGCGGCGCCGCAGGTGCGGCTGGCCGCCGAGATGGCGTACCGGCAGGCCGGTGTCCGCGACCCCGCGGCGGAGGTGGACTTCGCCGAGGTGGACGACACGTATTCGTACAAGGAGTTGCAGGCGCTGGAGGCGCTCCGCCTCTTCCGGCCCGGCGAGGCCGGCCCGGCGACCGAAGACAGCGAGACCCAGCGCGACGGCGAGTTCCCGGTGAACGCGTCCGGGGGCAGCCTGGGCGTGGGCCACCTCCTGGAGGCGACCGGCCTCCAGAAGGTGGCGGAGGCCGTCCTCCAGCTGCGCGGTCAGGCCGGCCAGCGCCAGTTGGAGGACGTGACCACCGGCATCGCCCAGTCGTGGCGGGGCGTGCCGACATCGACGGCGGCGGTAGCGGTGCTCAGCGTCGAATGAAGTGTACATCCGGTTGGTGGGATTAGGTTGGGCTTGCGACGGGTAGCAGTCGTTGGCGCGGGAATGACCAAGTTCATGCGCCGCGCCCAGGAGACGGGCCAGGAGCTGGCCTGGGAGGCCGCCAGCAAGGCCCTCGAGTCCTGCGAGCTGACCCTCGACCAGGTCGACGGCGTCGTCATCGGCAGCGCGCCGGACGCCTTCGACGGCGTCCATATGAAGACGGAGTACCTGAGCGACGGCGCCGGCGGCTGGCGCAAGCCCGTGAGCCGGCCCTACGCCGGCGGCGGCACCGGCGTCCTCGTCCCCATCCACGCCTGGTTCCACGTCGCCTCCGGCCTCTTCGACACCGTCCTCCTCGTGGCTGAGGAGAAGATGTCGACGGCGCACCCGCACCCGCAGGGGGCGTTCATCACCATCTTCGACAACGTGCTGGAACGGCCGCTGGAGCCGAACCTTATCTGGATATTCGCCCTGGAGATGCGGCGCT
>JACOUE010000022.1 GCA_016178045.1 Chloroflexota bacterium | reverse complement strand
TCGTTTTCGTTGCGGTGCCGGTAGCGTCATCGCTCTCATACCAGGAGATGCGGAGGTACACCTCGGCCAGGTCAGGATCGTCTTTGAGAGCGAAGGCAGACAGCCGGTAGGCGTGTCCGCCCTTCACGGTTACCGCCTGGTACAGCCACTTCGTCGACTCGGTGGTGCTACGGAGGGAGGCCGCGTATTTCCCTTCGTGGACCGCCGCCGATGTCCGCCTCATCTCGCCCCCGAACTTCCGCCAGGCCTGGGGCGTCCCGTCCGCTCTCGCCTGCTCGAAGCTGCCATTCACGAGCGCCGGGTAGACCAGCGGCTCGGGCGTGGGCGTCGTCGTGGTTGCCTGTCCCTCCGGCTTGGCGGTGGGTTCCTTCGGCTTATCGCCGGATGTCGGCGTTGCCGTGGCCACGGGCGTGGCCGTCGGCGTGGGGCAGGGTTTGGTCGTGGCGAGGGCGGTCAGGTCCAGGCTCGCGCTGTCGACCTCCACCGCGTCGCCGTCGCCTGATACGACCACACCGTAAAGGGCCGAGCGCGACCGGCAGGGCGCGGTGTCGGTGAGGGAAAGACACTGCTCGGCCCCGATGAGCGATGCCGCCCCCGTCGCGTCCTCGTCCGATAACTGCACGCCGTACCCGTTCAGCCCGTCGTGCCAGGCCAGGCGCAGCGCGACATAATCCACACCACCGCTGACGACCGTCAGGCACCCGTCGACGCGGTAAGACCGGCCCGGGTCGACGTTGCTTACGCGGATCTCTTTCCAGCCGCTGGCAGGCGAGGACGCGCTCCCGGCGGTGGATGGGAAGCTACTGTACGCCAGGAGAAGGAAGAACAGACCGGCGAGGGCGAGGAGAGCTTTTCGCACCTACCCGAAAGATGAGCCGGCTCGACACCGCCCATTCTAAGCGGGCCGTGAAGGTTGTCAAGGGAACCGTGAAGACGCGGGGAGGTCAGATCAGCCGCTGGAGCCGGGGATTGGCCGTCAACCCCGGTAGGCGGCCTCGCTTGGCTACCGGCTTGCCCTCGATCTCCTTGAGGTCGCCGGTGAAATCGATGGGCGACGCGCTGGTGATGTAGCTGCCCACCCCGAAACCGTCCACCCGCGCCCCCTCCTCGATGAACTCGCGGATGCGCTCCGGGGTGATGCCCCCGCTCACGAAGATGCGCACGTGGGAGAAGCCGGCCAGGTCCAGGCGGGCGCGCGCCTCTTTTACCAGCTCCGGCGTCACGCCGCCCCTCTCCCCCGGCGTGTCCAGTCTTACCCCTTGCAGCCTCTCGCCCAGGGTCTCGGCCACCCGCAGCGCCTCCTGCGGCTCGTCCAGGAACGTGTCCACCAGCACGATTCGCGGCACGTCAGGCGGCATGTGCTTTTCGAAGGCTACGGCCGCTTCCACCGTGTCGCCGAAGCAGAGGATCATGGCGTGGGGTATCGTCCCGGAGGGGACGGCTCCTCCCATCCTTGCCCCCATGGGCGTCGAGCCCGAGGCGCAGCCGCCGACGATGGCGGCGTAGTCCATGTAGGGGGCTACCAGCGGGTGGACGTGGCGGGCCCCGAAGCTGACGACGGGAATACCGTCCGCGGCGTCCACGCAGCGGCGGGTGGCGGTGGCCCAGCCGCTCTCGTGGGCCAGGGTCCCCAGGATCGCCGTCTCATAAATTGCGAACGACTGGTAGGGCGCGGTAATGCGGAGGGCCACCTCCTTCGTCTGGAAGGGCTGGCCCTCGGCCAGGCCCCAGGCCTCGGACCCCGGCGGCAGCACCTTCCGCAGCAGGGCCTCCACCTCTTGCATCCCGCACAGGATGCCGGCGCCGCTGGGGAAGACCTCCATGGTGACGCGCGGGTTGAGCCCGTCGCGCTCCATGACCTCGCGGGTGCGCAGGAAATAGACGTCGGAGCTGTCGCCGGAGAGGACGTGTTCCGCCGGTTCGAAGGGCGATCCGCTCACCGCACGGGCGCCCCGACCACCTTCGCGCCGAGCACTTTCTCCATCTGCTGCAGGGCGAAGGTATGGGCCTCGGGATCGAAGGTGGCCACACAGTCGGCCGGTACCTCCACCGGGTAGTCGCGGTTGCGGGCGTCGGCCACGGTGTAGAGCACGCAGATGTTAGTGCAGTCCCCCGCGACGATGATCTTGTCCGGGGCCAGTTCCCTCAACCGCTGCTCCAGGTTGGTGCCGTAGAAGCCGCTGTAGCGGGCCTTGGGGATGACGTCCGCGGCGAACTCCCGCAGCTCCGGTATCACCTCCGCCTCTTCCGTGCCGCCGATGCAGTGGGGAGGGAACATCTGGAACTCGGCGTCGTCGGGGGCGTGGCTGTCGCAGACGAAGATGAGGTGGGAGCCCTTCGCCTTCTCCGCGTCTAGCAGCTTCCGTATGCGCGGGATGATGTCGCGGACGGTTGGGCCCACGTAGAGCGGGTACCCCTCCTCGCAGAAGCCACCCACCATGTCTACCACCAGGACCACGTTCGCCATGGACCCGACCTCCCTCCGTAGAGGCGCCGCGGTGCTCCGCGATCCCTAACGCCGGAGCGTCACCCTCCGCATCACCACCGTCTCGCTGACGGCGAAGCCGCCCTCGGGGATGAGCTCGCCGCGGGCGGGCAGGGCCTTGGCCGGCAGGCGGCGCCGGGGCGAGGCAGGGCTGAGGGCGCGCCTGATCAGGCTCCGCAGGACGTACTGCCCCACGGCGCCCGCCGCCAGCGCGGCCGCCCCCCGCGCTACCGTGGGCAGCGCCCCCCTCCAGGGGACGGGCAGCGTCCTGCTGCGGCTCACGGGAAGACGCTGGATGCGCAGGGACGCTCCGCACTTGCGGCAGTAGCTGTCGTCGAGCCTGGCGCCGGCGTCACATCGGGTGCAACGCATGACCTCCTCCTTTGGACTATTCGATTCAGGGGCGGAGACTATTATACGGCATCGGCTAGCCCAGGCGGCCGGCTTCCTGCCGCACCAGCGCCCGGAAGCGCTCGTGCACCGCCAGGGCTTCGTCGTACTGGGTGGCGTCGTGGAGCCAGTGGTAACGGGGGCCGTCGGCGGCCGCTTCGCCATTCGTCGCCGCCACGAAGCGCTGGGCCCCCCCCAGGCCGCCCTCTTCCCAGGCCGTGAGAAGCGGCGCGAGGTCGGCCAGCGTGGTGGAGGCCAGCCCCACGGTCGCAGCGGCCAGGGCGTAGCGGTTGCCGTTGAAGGCGACGGCCAGGCCGCCGGCGTTGCGGATCACCTCCAGCAGGGCCGCGTCGGCGATGCCGTCGCCCACCGCCACCCAGCGCGACAGGTCCAGCTGGTAGAGGGAGGCGAACTGGCCCAGCGTCCTCACCTTCCGCTTGCCGCCCACCGGCACCACCACCTGTATCGCCTCGCCCAGGGCGGTGCCCGGCAGCTCCGACCAGAACAGGCCGTCGAGCACCCGGCGCAGGCGCTCCTCCTGCCGCTCCAGGTCGAACTCCGCCAGGGCCGCCTCCGTCCTCTCCACCGGCGCGAAGTCCGCCGGCGCCAGCGTCTCCCGCAGGTACTGCAGGGGGAACGACGTCGCCGCCACCTTCTCGGGGTCGATCCCGGCGCGCGAGGCCACCGGCCTGGCGTACTGCTCGTAGGTGGTGGTAATGCAGAACGCCTCGTAGCCGCGGGCCGACAGGTCGCCCACTAGGGCCGCCGCACCCTCCGTGAGAGGCGCCTCCGCGGCCAGGGTTACCAGCTCCTCCTCCGAGAGGGCGTGCCGCAGCAGAAAGGGCACCATGAGGGCCAGCGTATCGCCGGGCTCGTAGCCCGGGCGACCGGAAAGGGCCAGCAGGTCGTCGTAGCGGCTGAGGGCGGCGAAGAGCTTGTGGCCGCCGGGCACGAGGCCCAGGAACTCGAAGGCGGCGTTCTGGGGCGTTATCGGCCCGGCCAGGGTGAAGATGATGCAGCGCAGGCCCGACTGCGACATCTCAGGCCACCGCCACTACCCGCTCGATCTCTTCCGTAAGGTCGATCCCGGGCACCTCCCGCCCCCGGCCGTCCACGACGCGCTTGTCCTTGATGACGACGCGTCCCCCGGCGAAGGCCCGCACCGTCTCCACCACCAACGGCAGCTCACGGGCCACGCCGTGACGGCGGATCTTCTTGAACAGGGCGTTGTCCTCGCCCTCGGCGGCCCGCACCCCGGCGACGCTGCGTCCCTCCATCTGGGCCCACAGCGGGTCGAAGGCGGGGCCCCGGAGCGGGTAGAGGCAGTAGGTGACGACGGGCCCGGCGTCCAGCTCAGGCGTCGCCAGGTGGATCATGACGCCGGACTTTTCCGCCCGCTCGTCGATGAGCTGCCAGATGACGTCCTGCCACATCCCCCTGGGCCCGCCGGGCGCCGCCGGGTGCAGGTTGAGCATGTCGTAGCGCTCGCACATGACGTCCGTGTTGATGAGCATGTAGCCGGCCAGCACCGCCACGTCGAACTGGTACGGCTCCAGCCGGCGGATCACCTCGCGGTCGTAGTCGCGGCGCCACTCCGGGAGCGGTTGGCCCGCTCGCGCCGGCCGCAGGCCGCGCTCGCGGCGGTAGCGGCTGTTCGAGAAGCAGACGACGGGCAGCCCGTAGGAGCGGACAAGCTCGATAAACGTGTCGGTCTTGGCGTCCTCGCCGGGCTCGCGGTTGCAGAAGACGACCTCGATGCGGGCCGGCAGGCCGCTTACGATGGCGTCGTGGGCGGCCCGCAGCAGCTTCGGAGAGGTCTCGCCCCGGGCGGTGGAGAACCAGCCTAACCTTAGCATCTAAACTCGCACCGGCTTCCAGCCCAGCACCCTCCGCCGCAGCACCGACCAGCGGCTCACCAGGTGTATCAGCGGACTCGAAAGTCTCTCTACTGTCTTCGCCCGCCGGACGGAATCCAGGAATCCCTCCGGCCCCTTGAACGGCGGCAGCTCGACGTAACTGCGGCCCACCTCCCACGCCGAGTGCGCATCGCTGACTGCGATACGGGGGAGACTGTGCTCCTCGGCGAAGCGACGCGCCCGGTCGTTGTCGCTCGGCAACATAGCGCGGGCGTTGAACGTCTCCATCACGTCCACCTGGGGCAGAACCCGCAGGAGCCCCTCGTCACCGAGGCCGTGGCGGAAGCGGTCGAAAGG
>JACOUE010000021.1 GCA_016178045.1 Chloroflexota bacterium | reverse complement strand
CTGCCCTGCGGGTTCTTCAGGCGCTCCACCCACTCCTGCCAGTCGGCGAGGTCACGGCTCCTCTGGGGCAGCCCCAGCCGCTCCATGACGTAGTCGCCCAGGCCGGCCTCCTCCAGCACCAGGGGCACCTCGTAGATAGTGGGCATGGTCAGGAGCGGGACCACAGCCCGCGCGGGAACGTCGCAGAAGAGCGATATCTTGTCCCGCAGCTCGTCGGCCACGGGCCGGTCGCTGCGGCAGACGACGACGTCGGGCTGGATGCCCATGCTCCGTAGCTCGCGGACGCTGTGCTGGGTGGGCTTCGTTTTCAGCTCGCCGGTGGTCGCGATGTAGGGCAGGAGGGTGACGTGGATGGAAAGCGTATCGTCCCGGCCCTCCTCGTTCCGCATCTGGCGGATCGCCTCGAGGAACGGCTGCCCCTCAATGTCGCCCACCGTGCCGCCCACCTCCACGATGCCCACCTGCGCCCCGCTGCTTTCGCCGATGCCGCGGATGCGCTCCTTGATCTCGTTGGTGACGTGGGGGATGGGCTGGATGGTGCGGCCCAGGTAGTCGCCCCGGCGCTCCTTGCCGATCACCGCCTGGTAGATCTGGCCGGTGCTGACGGAACTGGCGGAGGTCAGGTCCTGGTCCAGGAACCGCTCGTAGTGGCCGAGATCGAGGTCCGTCTCGGCGCCGTCGGTGGTGACATACACCTCCCCGTGCTGATACGGGGACATGGTGCCGGGGTCGACGTTGAGGTAGGGGTCTAGCTTCTGGATTACGACCTGGATGCCGCGGGACTTGAGGAGGCGCCCGATGGCGGCGGTGGTGATGCCCTTCCCTACGGAACTAACTACGCCACCGGTAACAAATACGTACTTGATCGACATCCAGCCCTGGTGGGGGCCCCCGCAGCCCGCCCAATATCATAGGGTCGCCCCCTGACCTGTGTCAATAATGAACGCACAACAGTTCGAGGCAACCGATTATCTTTTTTAGCCGAATCCGCTACTACTTGTCGGCGGCCGCCTTCAGGGCCTCGACTGCCTCCCGCTCGGCGGCCAGGGCCCGCCGCAGGTAGAGCGCGCCCAACCGGCGCGACGCCTCGCCCTGGACGTCGCCGCCGTGGGGGAAGGGAAATAGGGTGGTGAAACGGGTCAGCGCCAGCACCGCCTTGTCGTAAGCCGCGGCCGCTGTGGAGAGCGCCTCGGCGGCGGCCGGATGGGTCGGGGCGAGGGCCCTCAGGAACTCGGCGCCGTACCGGCGCGCCGACTGCACCACCTGCCCCTGGTAGGCGTTGCCGTACGCCGACAGCGGTCCCTCCCCCTCCAGCGCTTCGGCCCACCGCTCATACGCCTTGAGGCCGTGCACGTGCCTCTCCCCACCGTCGCCCCCTTCGCCCCGCTCCGCGTGGACCACGGCGAACCGCAGCGCCTGCCGCTCCGCCTCCGGGTCCGGCGGCTGCGCCTTCCGCGACGGCAGGAGCACGTACGCCCGCCCGAGACCCTCGCTGCTGGGCCAGCTGTCGTACGGCAGGCGGCGGCCCACCTGCTCCGAGGCCACCGTATCCACAAGCAGCACCTTCTCGCGGTCGTCGTAGCCGAAGACGACCCCGAACTCGGCGATGAACAGGTCGGAGGCGATGACGGGCAGGCTCCGGTCGATGCTGCGCTTCATCTCGTCCAGCGCCCTCCGCCACCGGCGGTCGAACTCCGTCTCGTCCCGCCGCAGGCAGAGCAAGTCGAAGCCGCGTCCCAGCAGGGAGTACGTCTCGGCCGCCGCCTCCCAGCCGACGGACAGCGGCCCCGCCGGCCCGATGGCCTCCGCCCCGCCCGCGTCCACGTCCAGCCGGAAGGCGTGGCCCGTTACGCCCATCAGGTAGGACGTGGGGTAGTCGTGCCCCAGGTAGCGCAGCACCCCCTCGACGGCGCCCACGACGCTCGTCCAGTTGGGCACGAAGCCGGCGCCTTCCAGCAGCTTCCGCCGGGCCATGGCCTCAGGATAGGGAGCGGCCGAAACTGGGGCAACTGCGAAGTCGGAGGAATAATCAGTTTAGCGTTGCGTCGTTTTTTGCCTTCTGCTAACATGGCGCTACGGGGAATGTTCGGACATGGGGCTAGTATCCGCGCCAGTATTGGTCCTGAATCAGAACTACGAACCGTTGAACGTATGCACGGTCCGGCGCGCCTTCATCCTCGTCGACCGGGGCAAGGCCGAGATCCTCGAGAACGGCCGCGGGTACCTCCACACCATTACCCTATCCTTCCCCATCCCCTCCGTCATCCGCCTCATCTACCTCATCCGCCGGCCGCGCCCCCAGGGACGCCTCACCCGCCGCGACGTCTTCCTCCGCGATCACTTCCGCTGTCAGTACTGCGGCAAGCAGACCAAGGACCTCACGCTGGACCACGTCGTCCCCCGCCGCCGCGGCGGTATCCACGACTGGGAGAACGTGGTGGCGGCCTGCAAGCCGTGCAATCACCGCAAGGCCGGCCGCACTCCCCAGGAAGCCCACATGCACCTCATCCACCAGCCGTTCCGGCCCACCGGAAGCTACTTCCGCACCTTCTACCCATACCTAGAAGACCAGGAAGAGTGGCGCAAGTTCGTGCCGGGGTGGATGCCAGACCCCGGCTTTTCCTAACCGCGGGTTAACGCGAAAGCGCTCTCGACTTTTCAACTGCTTCGGGACTTTGCGTCTGCGGCCGCCTAGACGGCGACGGCCGAGCTCAGGGAGAGGGTGGTCGGCAGGTCCAGCTTGATCCCCGGCCCCATGGTGGTGGTCAGCGTCATCGTCTTGACGAACTGGCCCTTGGCCCCGGCCGGCCGCTCTCGCACGAGCGCCTCCACCAGGTTCACCAGATTCTCCAGCAGGGCGTCCTCGCTCAGGCTCACCTTGCCGATAGGCACGTGCACCAGCGCCGTCCGGTCCAGCCGGAACTCCACCCGGCCCTGCTTGGCGTCGCGGATCGCCCGCGGCAGGTCCTCCCCCTCGACGACGGTGTTGGCGCGGGGGTTCGGCATCAGGCCGCGCGGACCGAGGACGCGGCCCAGGCGGCTCACCTTCCCCATCACCTCTTTCGTCGCCAGGGCGACGTCGAACTGCAGCCAGCCGTCCTCGATTTTCTTGACCAGTTGGTCTGTGCCAACGTGGTCCGCCCCCGCCTCCTCCGCGAGCCGCGCCGCCTCACCATCGGCGAAGACAAGCACGCTCACGCTCTTGCCCAGGCCGTGGGGCAGGACCACGGTCCCGCGCAGCTGCTGGTCGGCGTGGCGGGGGTCGAGGGTGGTGCGCACGTGCAGCTCTACCGTCTCGTCGAACTTGGCGAACGACGTCTCCTTTACCAGCGTCACCGCCTCCCGCGGCTCGTACGTGCGGGTGCGGTCGATCTTCTCAAGCGCTTGAAGGTAATTCTTCCCCCGCTTTGCCATCGCTTGACTCCCTAGGAGGCTACCTCGACGCCCATGCTGCGGGCGGTGCCCTCCACCATCGTCTCGGCGGCCTCGACGTCGTCCGCGTTCAGGTCCTTCATCTTGACCTCAGCGATCTGGCGGACCTGCTCCCGCGTCAGCATCCCCACCTTCTCCCGCCTCTGCGACGCCGACCCCTTCTCCAGGCCCAGCGCCTTCTTGATGAGGTCGGACGTGGGCGGCGTCTTCAGGATGAAGCTGAACGACCGGTCTTCGAATATCGTGATCTCTACGGGGACGATGCTACCGCCCTGGGCGGCGGTGCGCTCGTTGTACTCCTTGCAGAACGCCATGATATTGGCGCCGTGCTGGCCCAGCGCCGGCCCCACCGGGGGCGCGGGCGTCGCCTTGCCCGCATCCAGCTGCAGCTTTATCACCGCTCTGATCTTCTTCGCCATGCCGCTACGTTCTCCGTCTCGTCAAATTGCAGGGCTCGCGGCCCTGCAACCCCATCAAATAGGACGAGATACTCGGCCCGCTACAGCCGCTCCACCTGGAGGAAGTCCAACTCCACCGGCGTCTCCCGGCCGAAGAAGGAGACGAGCACCCGCACTTTCCCCTTCTCAATGTTTATCTCGTCCACGGTGCCGATGAAGTCCTGGAACGGCCCGCCGATGATGCGCACGCTCTGGCCGACCTGAAAGCCCACCTTGACCCGCGGCTCCTCGGCCCGCATCTGCTTGAGGATGGACGCGACCTCGGTGTCGTCCAGGGGGATCGGGTGGGTGCCGGACCCGACGAAGCCGGTGACGCCCGGCGTGTTTCGGACCACGAACCACGCCCGGCTCGAGAGCTCGCGCTCCTCCGGGGCGCGGCTGGGGTCTTCCTCCGCCCCCAACTCCACCGTCTGCACCAGCACGTAGCCCGGGAATATCTTCTTCTGCACCGTCCGCCTCTGGCCGTCCCGTATCTCGATCTCGTCCACAGAGGGCACGACCACGCGGAAGATGAGGTCCTGGGCGTCCATGGAACGGACACGCTGCTCCAGGTTCGTCCTGACCTTGTCCTCATACCCGGAGTAGGTGTGGATTACGTACCAGCGGCAGCCGGGGCGGAAGATCTCTTCCTCAGGCGGCACTTCCCGCTTGCGGCGGGCCCGCGTGCTCTCCTCTACAGCCGGGGCTTCTTCGACGAGTACTTCTGCCTCTTCGGCCTTCTTCCTTCGCGCCACAATCTCACCCGCCCAGGCCCAGTCTGTCGAAGAAGTTCTGGCCCAAGAGCGCGCGGTCGATGAGCCAGCCGAAACCAACGTCGATGCCGCCCAGGACCGCCCCCATGATGATGCCGACCACTACGACCACTACGGTCAGGTGCAGAGTGGTCTGCCGTGAGGGCCACACCGTCTTCCGCAGCTCGGCGATGATATCCATCACGAAGCGCGGCCGCCAGCCGGCCACGGAGGCAAGGCCCGCCGTCCGGCTCGGGGCGGCCGGCCGCGCACCGGCCGTCTTGGGCACAGGGCGGACGGGCCCGCGGGCCCCTTTAGCCCTGGCAGCCATGGGATGGCGTCTGAGCGCTCGGTTCATCAAAACACCTTCTCAGCGGGAGCGGGCTTTCGCCCGTTCGCCTGAGACCATTGTAACCCTAGCGCGCCTCCCGATGAAGGCGGTGGCTCCGGCAGCGGGCACAGAACTTCCGCAGCTCCAGCCGGTCAGGGTCATTGCGGCGGTTCTTGACCGTGGTGTAGTTGCGCGACCGGCACTCGCTACAGGCGAGGTCGACTATTATCCGGTCCTCCTTCTTCGCCACCTACAGCCCTGCCTCTACTCCAGTACTTTGGTGAGCACGCCCGCGCCCACGGTGCGGCCGCCCTCGCGAATGGCGAAGCGTACACCCTCCTCCAGCGCGACCGGGGTGATGAGATCCACCGTCATCTTGATGTTGTCGCCAGGCATCACCATCTCCACACCCTCCGGCAGCTGGATGGTGCCGGTGACGTCCGTGGTGCGGATGTAGAACTGCGGCCGGTAGCCGGGGAAGAAGGGGGTGTGCCGTCCACCCTCCTCCTTGGCCAGGACGTACACCTCGCCATCGAACCTGGTGTGCGGCTTGATGGAGCCCGGGGCCGCCAGCACCTGTCCGCGCTCTACCTCGTCCCGCTCGATGCCGCGGAGGAGGCAGCCCACGTTGTCGCCCGGCTCACCCGAGTCCAGAATCTTGCGGAACATCTCCACGCCGGTGACGACAGTCTTGCGCGTCTCGCCGAAGCCGACGATCTCGATCTCCTCTCCAGGCTTGACGACGCCCCGCTCGACCCGGCCGGTCACCACGGTACCGCGTCCCTTGATGCCGAACACGTCCTCGATGGGCATCAGGAAGGGCTTGTCGCGCGGCCGCTGCGGCTCCGGGACGTATTCGTCGACGGCCTTCATCAGCTCCCAGACGCTCTGGTACTCGGGAGCGTCGGAATCGGCGCTCTTGCTCTCCATCGCCTTCAGGGCGCTGCCCCGGACGATGGGCACCTCGTCTCCGGGGAAGCCGTACTTGGTGAGAAGCTCCCGCACCTCCAGCTCGATCAGGTCCAGCAGCTCCGGGTCCTCCATCATGTCCACCTTGTTCAGGTAGACCACGATAGCCGGCACCTCCACCTGGCGGGCCAGGAGCACGTGCTCCCGGGTCTGGGGCATGGGCCCGTCGTTGGCGGCGACGTGATGGAGCCCGGGGCCGCCAGCACCTGTCCGCGCTCTACCTCGTCCCGCTCGATGCCGCGGAGGAGGCAGCCCACGTTGATGTGAGGCTTGGTGCGCACGAACTTTTGTTTGGCCATGCCTCCCTCCTCTTGAGGTCTAGAGGCCGGAGCTTGGCGCCGGGGCCTTCCCGGGCGTCCCTGTCCAACCTCTGCTTCCCTATCCTAAAGCTGGAGCCCACAGCCGGATTCGAACCGGCGACCTCGCCCTTACCAAGGGCGTGCTCTACCAACTGAGCTATGTGGGCCGCTATTTCGAACGCGCTTCTGGTGGCGGGGGCAGGATTCGAACCTGCGTAGCCCATTAGGGCGCCGAGTTTACAGCCCGGTGCTTTTAACCACTCAGCCACCCCGCCGGCTTTTCCCTTTACTGGAGCCGAAGGGGGGATTCGAACCCCCAACCTAGCGATTACAAATCGCTTGCGCTACCATTGCGCCACTTCGGCAGCAGCAAACCGCCAAAAATTTAATGTTCGCCCACTAGGGCGACCACACGTAGTATAGGCACCGACCCTTCCAAAGTCAAACCCGCTACCTGTTGCTGCTTTTGCCCTGGCGCCACCGCCTCCGGACCGGCTGACCGTCCACGTACACCGTGGACGCGGCCTCCTCCACGCTCAGTTCGAACAGGACGTAACGCTTCGCTGGGTCGTAAGGAGCGGCCGCGGCGGCCAGGGCGCGAACAGCCGCGTCCTCCACCGGCCTGGCCTCCCCGCTTACCGTGAACTCTCCGTTCGTGCCGTCCTGGTCTGTCACCAGCGAGTGCAGGGCGTACAGGCTCTGCCGTCGCAGGTCCTGCCCTTTGGGTGAGCTCGGCTCCATGAACAGGAAGAGGCCGCCGCCGCCGATGACGGGGGTCACCGGGTGGACCCTGGGCGCGCCGTCGGGCCGCACTGTCGCTAGGTAAGCTACCTGGGCCGTCTCAAACCGGACGGCACCAAAGGCCGCCAACTCCGGCTGTTCTCTGGCGAACTCTTCCCAGGTCGCCACGCCCTCACTCCGCGTCCGCCAGCGACCGCAGCAGGTGCACCAGCGTCCGCACCGGGATGCCCGTCGCTCCCTTCACCCAGACGCCCTTGTCCTTGTCCACGTTGTCGGTGGGCGCCATGTCGATGTGCACCCAGGGCGTATCCTCCACGAAGAAGCGGATGAACTCGGCAGCATTGATGGCGCCGCCGTAGCGGTTGCCCGTGTTCTTGATGTCGGCGACGTCGCTCTTCAAATGCTCGCGGTACTCGTCGATGAGCGGGAACCGCCACATCCGCTCCCCGGCCACCTCCCCCGCCCGCAGCAGCTTCGCCGCCAGCGAGTCGTCCGTAGCCATGAACCCAGTGGCCCCCGGTCCTAGGGCGACCTGCATCGCCCCCGTCAGTGTAGCCACGTCGATGAGCGGCGAGAGGCCCTGCTGGCGGGCATAGCAGACAGCGTCGGCGAGGACGAGGCGCCCCTCGGCGTCCGTGTTGATCACCTCGATGGTCTTGCCGTTCATCGCCCGCAGCACATCGCCCGGCTTGGTCGCCGAGCCGGACGGCATGTTCTCCGTGGCGGGGACGACGACGGTGGCGTTGACGGGGAGGCGCAGCTTCGCCGCGGCCCAGACGGCGGCGACGACCGCCGCGCCGCCCGACATGTCGCCCTTCATCTCCTCCATGCCCGCCGCCGGCTTGATGGAGATGCCGCCCGAGTCGAACGTGATCCCTTTGCCCAGGAGCCCCACGGCCACCGGCGCGGACGGGTTCCCCTTGTAGCGCATGACGATGAGCTTGGGCGGCTGAGTGGAGCCGGCGGCCACCCCCAGGATGGCCCCCATGCCCTGCCGCTCCATCTCCTCCCGCTCCAGCACCTCGTACTCAAGGCCGGTGTCCTCGGCCAGTGCGCGGGCCTTCTCCGCCAGCGCGGCGGGCGTGAGGACGTTGGCCGGCTCGTTGGCCATGTCGCGGGCGTGGTTGGCGGCCTCGCCGAGGACAGCGCCCCGCTCGACGCCCCGGCGCAGCACGTCCACCTTATTAGCGTCGAACTCAACAACGGTCAGCTCGTGGATCTCGCGCTCGTCCTGCTCTGGCTTCTTGTGCCGGGTGAAGCGGTAGAGGCCCATCACCGCCCCCTCGGCGACGGCCTGGGCCGCCTCCTCCGGG
Organism: Chloroflexota bacterium; assembly: GCA_016178045.1. Taxonomy (GTDB): domain Bacteria; phylum Chloroflexota; class Dehalococcoidia; order SM23-28-2; family JACOUE01; genus JACOUE01. Next base: position 30,414 of record JACOUE010000021.1, on the reverse strand, counting down.
TCGAACCCGCCGATGCCTGCGCCGTGGACGATAGTCGCGACGCTCTCCGCGCCCACCTTGCGCAGGTGGCGCAGCGCCGTCGCCGTCAGATCACGGACCTTGTCGATGCTGAACTTGTCCGCTTTGCCCAGACCGACGACGAGGACGCGCGGCGAGGGGATGCGGCCCAGGGTGTGAATGAGGGTCAGCTCCTTCTCCTTGCCCTTGATCTCCCCTTCCTGGATGAGCTGGCTGATCGCGCCGTCCAGGGCCACGTCGACGGCGCCGGTGGCGCCCCCGGGGCTGGTCACGCCCTCGAACAGGTTGACGATGATCGCTTTCGCCGGGCAGCGCGCGATATCGCCCCCCTCTACCTTTATCTGCATGGCCGCGCCTCCTGGTGAGGTGACTGGTGCAGGCCAATCATAGACTCGCCGTCCTGCTGCGGCAAGCTGAATAGCACGCGATCGCGAGCCGGAACCGGCCGCACGGCGGTTGAAATAAGTCCTTGTCGGTGCTTTACTAGCGGCGACGGTGGCCGTGCAGCGGCTATGACCGCGCCGTCTAGAAGCGACAGAGGCTACAGGTGGCAGGACCAGAAGCCGAAACCGAAGGCGCCGGCCTCTGGCGGCGCCTCGCAAGGCCCTTCAGCAAACGCGACCTGCTGGAGGGCCTCCTGGTGGGCGTCGCCTTCCTCCTCTACTTCGGCGTCCGAGGCGCTGCCATCGACCGGCCGGAGACGGCGTTCGCCAACGCCCTGGACGTCATCGGCCTTCAGCGGCGGCTCGGCTTCTTCTGGGAAGCCGACATGCAGGAGTGGACCCTGAACCACCTGTTCCTGGTGCAGGCGGCCAACATCGTCTATTTCTGGCTCCACCTTCCGCTCATCGGGGCCTTCGCCTTCGCGCTCTACTACTGGCAGCGGCACAAGTACACCCTCATCCGCGACGCCTTCCTCGCCACGGGCGCGATCGCCCTCGTCGTCTACTGGTCCTACCCGGTAGCGCCGCCCAGAGAGCTGCCCAAACTGGCCGTCCAGTTCAGCCAGACCCTTCCGCCCGACGTCGCCGGTTTCAAGGACACCGTCCAGGACCTGCTGGGCTACGCCTACCAGTCGTCGTCCACGCGGGCTTTCGTCAACCCCTACGCCGCCATGCCCAGCCTCCACTTCGGCTGGGACCTCCTGCTGGGGATCGGCATCGTCTGGGCCTTCTGGGGCCGACGCTGGATGTGGCTCGCCGTGCCCATCGGCGTTGCCCTACCGGTAATGCAGGTGTTCGCGGTGGCGATCACCGCCAACCACTTCTTCCTGGACGTCATCGCCGGCGCCGCGGCCTCCCTGATGGGGATCCCGGTCGCCCTCGCGGTCAACCGCTGGGTCTACCCCAGGCTGAGGAAGATCGTGGAGCGCCTGCCTTGGCCCCGGGTCAGGCGGTGGATACTACCGCAGGAGCGGGCGAAGGCCACGGAGGCCTGAGCCTACGACTTGCTGGCTACCACCAGCAGCCAGTTGCGCGGCGACGACTTCAGCCCCAGCTCCTCGAACGCCTCCCGCACGCCGATCTTCAGCGCCTGGCTGCCCGCGGCCAGGGGTACGCCGGGCAGGACCCCCGTGATCCAGAGCTCGTACTCGCTGATGTCCTCGAAGCTCTCGAGGGGCATGTTCACGGTCACAATCTCCTTGTCGCGGATGCGGAAGCCGTTCGCCTCCAGCAGCTCCACGTATTCGGCCGCGGTGAGGCGCTCCCGTGCCGTCGCCCGCTCCGCGCGGTCCGGCATCAGGCCGTAGTTCGTCTTGAGAGCCCGCAGCGCCCGCACCATCCAGCGCCGGTAGAACTGCTCCGACTCCGGCGGCTCCGCACCCTCATAGAAGGAGGTGCTGAAGGAGAAGGTGCCGTCCTGCCGCAGCGTCCGGTACACCTCCTGCACCACCTTCGCCTTCTCACGGATGAGATGGATGGCGTTGCAGAAGAAGACGGCGTCCACCTGCCGCTTGACCAGCTGCGACAGCCTCTCTGCCCCGCCCTGGCCGAAGCGGACTACCGCACCCCGCAGGTCCTGCAGGTTCCGCCGCGCTACCTCCAGCGCCGACTCCGACGGCTCCACAGCGATGACCTCGGCGTTGCCCCCATCCCCGACCTCCTCCACCAGCAGACGGGTCACGGCGCCCGTGCCGGCGCCAAGATCGACGACCTTTTGCCCGGGCCGCAGGCCAGCCAGCTTCACCAGGCGGCGGTTAATCTCCTGGTAGAACGGGTGACGGGCGAACTTCTCGAGGGTGAACCCGTCGGCCATGGCCGGCCTCCTCTCTACTTGGCGAGTAATGCTGCCACCCGGTCCAGAATCCGCCGCGCCACCTCGTACTTCGGCAGCAGCGGAAGCTCCTCCTGGCCGCCGTCGCGGTCCAGGACGACCACTTGGTTCATGTCGCTGCCGAAGACCGAGCCCGCGGCAGTAATGTCGTTCGCTACGATGAGGTGCAGCCCCTTCGCCCGCAGCTTCTCGCGGGCATTGACCACCAAGTCCTGGCTCTCTGCCGCGAAGCCGACCCGCACCAGACGGTCGGCCTTCGCCACCTCAGCCAGGATGTCCGGCGTCGCCACCAGCTCCAGTGTCACCCCTGCCTTCGTCCGCTTCATCTTGTGTCCGGCGGCGGCCGCCGGCTGGTAGTCCGCCACCGCCGCCGCCATTACAAGGCCGTCCGCCCCCTCGCACTCCCGGGCGACGGCCTCGCGCATCTCCTCCGCCCGCTGCACGAGCACAAGGTTCACCCCGAACGGCGCGGGCAGGGACGCGGCGCTCACCAGCGTGACCTCTGCGCCCCGGTCGCGCGCGGCTTCTGCCACCGCATACCCCATCTTCCCAGACGAGTAGTTCCCGACGTAACGCACAGGGTCTATGGGCTCGCGGGTGCCGCCCGCGCTGACCACAATCTTCCAACCCAGAAGGTCACCCTTGCTCTTTCCCACTAGATAACGCACGGCGCCGACGATAGTATCCGGCTCGGCCAGGCGCCCCGCCCCGACGTGCCCCGAGGCGGGCCGCCCCACCTCCGGCCCCACGACCAGCACGCCCCGCCGCTTCAGCGTGTCGACGTGGGTCTGGGTCGCCTCGTGCTCCCACATCTGCGAGTCCATGGCCGGGCAGACGACAATCGGCGCCTTGGTGGCCAGGGCGGTGAGGCTCACCATGTCGTCGGCGAGGCCCAGGGCCAGCCGGGCGATGGTGGTGGCCGTTGCCGGGACGATCGCCAGGACGTCCGCCCGCCGCGCCAGCTCCACGTGCACCTCAGCCGCCCCGGAGGCGGTGTCAAACATGTCCACGTGAGCCTGCCGCCCCGTAAGGCTGTAGAAGGTCAGCGGGGTGATGAACCGCGTCGCGGCATCGGTCATTACCACATCCACCAGCGCCCCCGCCTGGGTCAGCTTGCTGGCAAGGTCCGCCGCCTTGTAGGCCGCGATGCTCCCGGTCACGCCGAGCACCACGGAGCGGTCGCTGAGGTTGTACATCCCTTATCCCTGCGTCTTGCTCAGCTGGTGGATGATGCGCAGACCCTCGAGGGTCAGGTCCGGGTTCACCACGTCGATGACGGAGGTCTCCTTGGCGATGAGCTCAGCATAGCCGCCGGTGCCGATCACCTTCGCTCCGTCGCCCAGCTCGTCCTTGAACCTGGCCACGATGCCCTCGATCAGCCCCACGTAGCCGAAGACCATCCCCGACTGGATGGCCGCTACCGTGTTGCGGCCGATAGCGGTCTTGGGCCTGGTCAGCTCCACCCGGTACAGCTTGGCCGCCCGCTGGTAGAGGGCCTCCGCGGCTATGCCCAGCCCAGGAGCGATGGCACCGCCCAAGTAGTCGCCCTCCTTGCTGATGGCGTCGAACACGGTCGCCGTCCCCAAGTCGACAACCACCAGGGGGGTTCCGTACAGGTGGATGGCGGCCACAGCGTCGGCCACGCGGTCCGCACCGACGTCCCGCGGCGCATCATACAGGATGCGCAGGCCCGTCCGCACACCCGTCCCCACCGGCAGCGGCCGCACCCCGAAATAGCGCTCACAGAGGCCCTCGAACGTGGGCTCCAGGTCCGGCACAACGCAGGCGACGACGGCCTCCCCGATGTCTCCCGACCGGATCCCCTCGTGCTCCAGGAGCTTCAGCATCAGAATGCCGTATTCGTCCCCCAGCTTGTTTACGTCTGTGGCGAAGCGCCAGGTCGCGCGGAGGCCCTCCCCCTCGAATACGCCGAGGGTGACGTTTGTATTGCCCACGTCGATCGCTAGGAGCATTTGCGGCCGCCTACGTTAGCCCTGTCTGGGGCCATCCCCCAGCGCGCCGCCATTATAGCAGACCGTCCTCCCGGCCCTAAGGCCACTTTACCAGTGTGGAAAGGGGCAAGATTTTGCCCGCCGACTTGCCATAAGACAATTGACGCCCTTCCCTGCCCCCTGCTACTTTTCGACCGTCCACTCTCCGCAGGTCCCAGCCAGCCTTTGGAGGCCCGATGGACGAGAACATGCCCGCCCGGCGCATCTGGGAGACCGCCCTCGGTCAGCTTCAGCTTCAAGTTACCCGCCCGAACTACGAGACGTGGCTAAAGGAGACCATCGGCCTAGCCCTGGACCACGGCCAATTCGTCGTCGGCACCCCCAGCGACTATCACACTACCTGGCTGTCAACAAAGCTCCACCCGCTCATCTCCAAGACCGTCGGCGAGATCGTCGGCCGGCCGGTACAGGTCAGCTTCCAGCTGGACGGCCACAACGGCTCCAGCGCGCCGCCCCTTCTCGGCGCCCAGCCCGCGGACACCGCGGCCGCAGTTTCGAGCCCGCCGCCCCGTCTCCCCCTCAATGAGAACTACACCTTCGAGCGCTTCATCGCCGGCGAGAACAGCCGCCTCGCCTTCGCCTCCGCCCTCGCCGTCGCTGAGACGCCGGCCCAGGTCTACAATCCACTCTTCATCTGCGGGCCCGTCGGCCTGGGCAAGACCCACCTCCTCCACGCCATCGGACACCGCCTGGCCGGCCTCGGCGTCCGCCTCGCCTACCTCACAGCCGAGCACTTCACCAACGACTTCATCACCGCCATCGCCCAGCACCGCAACGACGAGTTCCGCCGCCGCTACCGCCACAGCCAGGCCCTCCTAGTGGACGACATCCAGTTCTTGGCCGGCAAGGACCGCACTCAGGAGGAATTCTTCTATACCTTCCACGACCTCCACGCCGGCGGCGCCCAGATCGTCGTCACCTCTGACCGGCCCCCGGAGGCCCTGTGCTTCCTCGAGGGGCGCCTGCGCTCTCGCTTCCAGGGCGGGCTCGTGGCCGACATCCAGCCGCCCGACCTCGAGACACGACTAGCCATCCTCGATGCGAAAGCTGCCGAACGCCGCGCCGATCTCCCCGGCGACGTCGCCGGCTACCTCGCCGAGCGGTTCCGGGACAACGTCCGCGAGCTTGAGGGCTCCCTCAACCGTGTCCTAGCCTACGCGCGGCTTGCTAAGAGCCCTATCACTCTCGACATCGCCCGGCAGGCGGTGTCAGCCCTCTCACCTTCGACCGGCCCGACACCGCCCTCGCCGGACACCATCATCAACACCGTCGCCCGGTACTTCAAGCTCCAGCCCCACGCCCTGGCCGGCAAGAACCGCACTAAGCCCATCGCCGACGCCCGCCACATCGCCATGTACCTCCTGCGGGAGGAGTCCCAGCTCCAGCTCAAGGAGATCGGCCGCCTCCTCGGTAACCGCGACCACTCCACCGTCATCCACGCCTACACCAAGATCACCAACCTGAGCAAGAGCGACCCCCCCCTCAAGCTCCAGGTGACCGAGATCCGCAACCTCCTCGCCTCCCGCTACGGCTGAGCCCCAACATCGCGCCTCTCCACCCTTCTCCACCCTAGTCCCATGCCCTTCGACACGTCTCCCGCATTACCGCCCCGTCTCTGTCATTTCCACCCTCTCCACGCCCCTAATACCGTCTCCTACTAACTAACTAGGACACAGGCCGTATAATCATCTATTGTGAGGCAGCATGATAGATCGAGTACAGATCGTCGTCAAGGGCGGGAACGGCGGCAATGGCTGTGTTAGCTTTCGCCGAGAGAAGTTTGTGCCGAGAGGGGGACCTGACGGGGGTGACGGTGGAGACGGGGGAAGTGTGTATTTGATGGTGGACGGTGGGATGAGCACGCTGTACGAGGTGGCGAGGAGGAAGACGTACCAGGCGGGGCGGGGAGTGCATGGGAAGGGCTCCGGTCTGCACGGCGCGCGCGGACAGAGCGAGTACGCGCGGGTGCCTGCGGGGACACAGGTGTGGCGAAAGGCGGATCGTCGTGAGGGGCAACTCGTGGGTGATCTGGTGGAGGACGGCCAGGTGCTCACGGTGGCTTGGGGGGGCTTGGGTGGCTGGGGCAACGCCCGGTTCGCCACGGCGACCTATCAGGCCCCGCGCATAGCCCAGAGGGGCGGGCGTGGTGGGGAAGCGGTGTTGATCCTGGAGCTGAAGCTGTTGGCAGATGTGGGGATAATCGGCCTGCCGAATGTGGGAAAGTCGACGCTGCTGGGGACAACTACGGCAGGCCACCCGAAAGTTGGAGATTACCCCTTCACCACGTTGGAGCCGTCGCTGGGCGTGGCCATGGTGGGCGGGACCAGCTTTGTTCTCGCCGATATCCCCGGGCTCATCGAGGGGGCCCACCGCGGGGCAGGCTTGGGCCTGGAGTTCCTGCGGCACGTGGAGCGCACGCGCCTGCTGGTTCACCTGCTGGACGGCAGGGATGAGGACGTCCTGGCCGGTATGGACGCCGTTAATGCCGAGCTCCGCCAGTACGACGAGCGGCTCGCGGCCAAAGATCAGGTCGTGGCGGTGAACAAGCTGGACCTGGCGGAGGTGAGGAAGCGCGTGCCTGAGGTGAGGCGTGCCCTGGAGGGGCGCAGCGTCGACCCGCTGTTTATCTCCGCCGCCAGCGGTGAGGGAGTCGATAATCTCCTGGAACGGCTGGCGGGCCTCCTGGCCGGAGAGCGGGCTCCGCCGGAGGCTGCCCCTGTGCCGCCGGAGGCGAAGGGCCGGCCCAAGGGCGGCTTCCGCGTCTCGCACGATGACAGCGGCTTCAGGGTAGAGGGAGAGCGCGTGGTCACCTTCGCTGAGATGATGCCCGTGGAGGTGGAGGAAGGCCGTGCCGAGTTCTGGCGACGCTTGGGCCGGATGGGGGTCGTGGGTGCCCTGCGCCGCGCCGGTGCCCGCCCGGGCGACACGGTTCGCTTCGGCGGGCTGGAAGTGGAGTGGGAAGGGTGAGGCTGGGGGTGCTCGGCGGCACTTTCGACCCAGTCCACCTGGGGCACTTGGTCCTGGCCGAGCACGCCCGCGAGACCCTCCGCCTTCACCGGGTGGTCTTCGTGCCCGCGGGCGACCCCTGGCGCAAGGCGGACCGCAGCATCACCCGCGCCGTCCACCGCATGAACATGGTGCGCCTCGCCCTGGCGGACAGCCCCTTTGAGGTGAGCGGCGTCGAGGTGGATCAGGAGGGGCCGTCCTTCACCGCGGATACGCTGGAGGGGCTGGCCCAGGCGCTGTCGCCGGGGTCTGATGCGTTCTTCATCCTGGGGCAGGACGCGCTGCTGGACCTCCCCAACTGGCACCGGCCGGAACGCATCGTCGAGCTGGCGGGGCTGGCGGTGGCCCCCCGCGGCGAGCTGGAGGCGCGGTCGCTGGAGGCGCTGGACGCAAGCCTGCCGGGCATCTCGGAGCGGATCGTCTGGCTGGATATGCCCCGCATCGACATCAGCGCCAGCGACATCCGCGAGCGCCTGCGCACCGGCCGCTCGATACGGTACCTGGTGCCCGGCGTGGTCGAAGGCTATATCCGCGAGCAGGGGCTGTACCGCTAGAGGATATAGGTCAGCCGCACCTTCGCGGCTCGCTCCGCCGCCCAGCGGGCGATCTCCGCCAGCTCCCGCAGCCGCTCCAACAGGCCGGCGTAGTCCTGCGCTAGCTCTCGCAGCTTCGGCGTGCCGTCGATAGCATCGGCCGCCAGGCGGGCGGCCGCCTCCAGGGGGGCGGCGTCCTGCCAGATCGCCTCCAGCTCCTCGATGTCGCGGGCGTCCTCGGGGACGGCGTCGGAGAACTTGAGGAGGGGCGCCAGGTCGATGCGGAGCTGGCGCTTGAGGGCGGCGGCGACCTGGGCCAGCTCGTGCTGGGCGCCGAACCGCTCCGCCGCCGCGAACGACAGGAAGTAGACCAGTACCGCCGTGTCCCCTTGGAAGTCGACCGGGCACTCCTCCCCCGCCGTCGTCTCGACGATGAGGGCGGTCACTCGGCCTTCACCGCCAGGGCGACCCAGGCGGGGCTAAGCATGAAGGAGACGTGCAGGTCCGGCCGCGCGACCAACTTCTGGGCGTAGGAGGTCACGGCCTTCGCCCAGTCGCGCCCGGCGAACTGGCTCCAGTCCATGGACGGCTCTCCGGTGATGGCCTGCTCCAGCAGGAACCAGTTCGACATCACCAGCAGCCCGCCCGGGCGCAGCAACGCCACCACGCGCTCGAAGTAGGGCGGCTCCCGGCCGAACCAGCCGTCGTCGTGGATGACGTCGTACGGGCCGGAGAGGGCCGGGAGGATGTCCGCTGCCTCGCCGGCGTGGAACTGGATGCAGCCATCCATGCCGGCGTCGACGGCGAACCGGCGGGCCAGGTCGATGTGCTCCGGGAAACGGTCGATCGTCTCTACGACACCGTCTCGGCTGACGGCGTCGGCGAGCCAGAGGGCGCTGTAGCCCAGGCCGCAGCCGATCTCCAGCACCCGCCTGCCGCCGGCCGCCCGCACGATCGTGTTGAGCAGTCGCATCTTCTGGGGCTCGGAGGGGTAGACGCCGCAGTCGGGACCGTGGGCCTCGCGGTGGTTGTTCGAAGCCTGGTAGACGTGGGCGAAGGGGTCGCCGCCGTACAGCTGGAGCAGGTGCTCGGCTACGCGCTGATGGTCAGACTGTTCGGACACGGAGGGAGCTTCCCTCGGTGTTGCTCCTAGATGTCCAGGTTGCGGACCTGGTTGTAGTGGCTCTGGATGAAGCTCTTACGGGGCGCCACCTCTTCACCCATGAGCTGGGTGAACACCCGGTCGGCGAGCATGGCGTCCTCGATGCTCACCTGGAGGATGGTGCGGTTGGCCGGGTCCATCGTGGTCTCCCAGAGCTGCTCGGCGTTCATCTCACCCAGACCCTTGTAGCGTTGGATGTTGACGTTCTTGCCATCCTTGATGCGGTTCAGGTACGAGTCCTTATCCTTCTCGCTGTAGATCCAGCGGTGCTCCTTGCCCCGGCCGATGCCGTACAGGGGCGGCTGGGCAATGTACAGGTGGCCGTGCTCGATAAGGTCGCGCATGTTGCGGAAGAAGAAGGTCAGCAGCAGCGTGCGGATGTGGGCGCCGTCCACGTCGGCGTCGGTCATAATGATTACGCGGTTGTAGCGGAGCTTCGCAGGGTCGAAGTCCTCGCCGAAGCCGGTGCCCAGGGCGGTAATGATGGCGCGGATCGCCTCGTGGGCCAGCATCTTGTCGGGCCGCGCCTTCTCGACGTTGAGGATCTTACCGCGCAGCGGCAGGATTGCCTGGAAGCGGCGGTCGCGGCCCTGCTTGGCCGAGCCGCCCGCCGAGTCGCCCTCCACGATGAACAGCTCGCGCAGCTCCGGGTTCCGCTCCGAGCAGTCGGCCAGCTTGCCGGGGAGCATCGTGTCATCGAGGACGCCCTTCTTCAGCACTAGGTCCCGCGCCTTGCGGGCGGCCTCCCGCGCGCGGGCGGCGGTCAGGCACTTCTCGATGATGCGGCGGGCGTCGGAGGGGTGCTCTTCCAAGTAGCGAGTGAGCTCCTCACCGACTACGGACTCGACCTGGCCCTTCACCTCGGCGTTGCCCAGGCGGGTCTTGGTTTGGCCCTCGAACTGCGGTTCGGGGATCTTGGCGCTGATGACGGCGGTGAGGCCCTCGCGGACGTCGTCGCCCGTTAGGTTTGCGTCGTCGTCCTTGAGGATCTTCTGCTTGCGGGCATAGTCGTTGAGGACGCGGGTGAGGGCGCTGCGGAAGCCGGTGAGGTGGGTGCCGCCGTCGATGGTGTTGATGCAGTTGGCGAAAGCGAAGGTGGACTCTGTGAAGCTGTCGTTGTACTGGATGGCTACTTCGACTATCGTCCCGTTGACCCGGCGCTCCATGTAGATGGGGTCGTGGAGGCTGACGCGGTTGCGGTTCAGGCGCCGGACGAAGCTCTTGATCCCGCCCTCGAAGTAGAAGGTGACGTCCCGCTCGTCCATCTCGTCGGCGAAGTGGACCCAGACGCCCTTGGTGAGGAACGCCATCTCGCGGAAGCGCTGGGCCAGCGTGTCGAAGTCGAACTCGATCTGCTCGAAGACCTGCGGGTCGGGGACGAACCAGGTGGTGGTACCGGTGCCGTCCTTGCTCTGGCCCACCACCTTCAGCTTCGAGAGCGTCTTGCCGCGGCTGTACTCCTGGCGGTAGACCTTGCCCCCCCGGCAGACCTCCACCCACATCTCGTGCGACAGGGCGTTGACCACCGCGGCACCGACGCCGTGGAGGCCGCCGGAGACCTTGTACGCCTGGTGGTCGAACTTGCCGCCGGCGTGCAGGTAGGTCATCACCGTCTCCAGGGCGGACTTGCCGGTGCGGGGATGGGTGTCGATGGGAATGCCTCGGCCGTTGTCCTTGACGAGGACACCGCCCTCCTTGGTGATGCGGACCTCGACACGGTCGCAGTGGCCGGCCATCGCCTCGTCGATGCTGTTGTCGACGATCTCGTAGACGAGGTGATGGAGGCCGCGGGAGTCGGTGGAGCCGATATACATGCTGGGGCGGCGGCGTACCGCCTCCAGCCCCTCTAAGACCTGGATATCGGCGGCCGTGTACGCTTCGGTTTTCGCTTTGGCCATAGAAATGAGATATTGCCTGCCCGAGGCTCTATTATTCTAACATATTTGGCCGTATCTGGCGACCCCCTCCGGCATGCCGGGCCCGCCCCTACTAGACGAAACGCTTTCCCGCCCGCTTAGGCTAACTCTGGATTGAACCTGTAGCCCTGCTATAATCGCCGTCGCCATGACCGACGAAGAGCTGCGGGAGGCGGCGCACCGCCTCCTCAGCGGCAACCTCCGCCAGGGTGTATCCCCGTTCGACGGCCAGCCGTACTCCTTCTGCGTCCCCTCCAGCATCACCTACCCCTACCAGTGGTTCTGGGACTCCTGCTTCCACGCCGTGGTCTGGACCTACTTCGACCTGGCGCAGGCGAAGGAGGAGCTGCGGACGCTCCTCCGTGCCCAGGCTCGCGACGGCCGCATCCCCCACCGCGTCTGCTGGGACAAGCGGGCCATCTACCCCTATCGCTTCTACCTCCACAGCCGCGCCCTTCTCCATCCCGTGCGTTCCCAGCTGGTGCAGCCGCCCGTGCTGGCAACCGCCCTCGAGATCGTGCACGAGCGGAGCGGCGACGGCGCCTTCCTGGCGGAGACGCTCCCCGCCGTCGAGCGCTTTTACCGCTGGCTCGCCCGCCGCCGCGACCCCGACGGCGACGGCCTCGTCTCCATCATCCACCCGTACGAGTCGGGCCTGGACCACAAGCCGTCGTACGACGTCGTCTTGGGCACGGCGAAGCTCGCCTCGGGTAGGCCATTCGGCGCCGCTCACGGGCGGCCCTGGGCCACGGGCACCGTCCTGGCCGTGCGCACGCTCGACCTGTGGAACCGGATGCTCAACTACAACCTCCCCCTCATCTTCCGGCTCGACCGCTTCAATGTGGAGGACGTAGCCTATAACTGCATCTACGCCCAGGGCCTGGCTAGCCTCTCGCGGCTCTGGAAGAAGCAGGGTGACCCCGCGAAGGCCCGCCTCTACGACGACCGGGCGAAGCGGGTGGAGCGGGCGGTCCTCGAGCGCTGCCGTGGGCCCGACGGCTTCTACTACGACCTCTACTCCAGGAGCGAGAAGATCGCCCCGGTGAAGACGGTGAGCGGCCTCTTCCCCCTTATCCTGGACGACATTCCCGCCGCAGAAGCCGAGCGGCTGGTGAAGGAGTACGTGCTGGACGAGCGGCAGTTCTGGTTACCCTACCCCCTGCCCACCTGCGCCGTCGGCGAGCCCGCCTTCGATCCTTCGTTCCGCTCGCCGCTGGAGTCGGGACTGTGGCGCGGGCCCACCTGGGTCTGTATCAACTGGTTCATCGTTCGGGGGCTCCAGAAGCACGGCTTCGGCGACATCGCCGCCACCATCGCAAGGCGGACGCGGGAGCTGGTGGAGAAGGGCGGCTTCCGCGAGTTCTATAACCCCTATACGGGCCGGCCCCACGGCGCCCGCGCCTTCGGCTGGTCCACCCTTGTCGTCGACATGCTGGAGCCGGCGAAGGGTAGGGGGCGAGGGCGGAAGTCGAAGCGAGAGTGAGCGAGGTAAGAAGGAGGCCGTCATGCTGGACCGCCTGCGAAAGCTGCTGGCCGGGGCCCCGCCGGAGCCCGGGCCGCTGTCTCCGGTCACCATCGGCCCCATTGGACGGGTGCGCAACCGCGTCAAGAAGACGAGACCGCGCGGCTGGGAGAGCGTGACCTCGGAGGTCGTGCTCAAGCCGGAGCTCGCCGAAGCGCTTCTCGGCCTGTCCGACTACTCGCACCTCATCGTGCTCACCTGGTTGCACGCCATCCCCGAGGATGTCCGCGGCTCCAAGCTGCGCCTCCACCCGATGGACAAGCCGGAGTACCCTCTGCAGGGCGTCCTCGCCACCCGCAGCCAGATCCGGCCGAACCCCATAGGCTGCACGGTGGTGCAGCTGCTGGGGATAAAGGGGAACGTCCTCAAAGTGCGGGGCCTCGACGCCATCGACGGGACGCCGGTGCTGGACCTGAAGCCGTACCTCCCGTTCTACGACGGCGTCGCCGATGCCCGCGTCCCGGAGTGGGTCGCCGGCCTGCGTGGAGGCATTCGGTCGAAGTGGGGCGGCTAGCGCGGCGAGGCGGGTCGCTAGACGTGAAACAGGATGTGCAGGACGTCGCCGTCCTGCACGGCGTACTGCTTACCCTCGGTGCGCAGGAGGCCGTGCTTCTTGGCCTCCGCCAGGGAGCCCTGCTCCAGCAAGCGGTCCCAGGGGATCACCTCCGCCCGGATGAAGCCGCGCTCCATGTCGGTGTGGATGCGGCCGGCCGCCGCCAGCGCTGTCGTCGCCTTGGGCACGGGCCAGGCGCGGCACTCGTCGCCCACCACGGTGTAGAACGTGACCAGGTCGAGCAGCCGGTAGGCCGCCGATAGCAGTCGGCCCGCCCCGTTGTCCGCGACGCCCAGCTCGTGGCGGAAGGCGGCGGTCTCGTCCTCCGGAAGCTCGGCCAGCTCCGCCTCCAGCTTCGCGCACAGGGCCACGACCTCCGTCTGCGGCCCCGGGTGCCGGCTGCGGAACTCCGCCTCGACCTCCGCCGTGCGGCCCCCGTCCCCCTCGTCGATGTTGACCAGCAGGAGCACCGGCTTCAGGGTGAGCAGGCCGTACCCGGCCAGCTGCCGCATCTCCGATTCGTCAGTGACTTGTCCGCGCAGGGGCTCGTCCTGCTCCAGCCGTTCCTTCAGCCGCCGGAGGAGCTGCTGCTCCCGCAGGCCCGCCTCCCGCTCGCCCGGCCGGGCCGAGCGGACGACGGTGTCCAGCTTCTCCAGTCGCCTCTCGATGATGGCGAGGTCGTGGTAGGCGAGCTCCAGGTTCAGCGCCTCGACGTCGCGGTGGGGGTCGACGCTCCCCTCCGGGTGGGGCACGTCCTCGCGCTGGAAGGCCCGCACCACGTGGACGATGGCGTCGGCCTGGCCCAGCGAAGAGGCCGCTTCGCCGGACAGGGCGGCACCCCGCTCCAGGGGAGCGGGCAGATCGTGCAGGCGTACCTCGGCGGGCGTCACCTTCTTCGACTGGAAGAGGGCGGCGAGCTTCTCCAGCCGCTCGTCCGGTGTCCTGACCACCGCGACATGCTCCCTGCGGGCGTCTGCCTGGCGGCCGCCGTCGCGCTGGGCGTGGGGCCCGGCCAGGGCCTGAAAGAGGGTAGTCTTTCCGCTCAGAGGGAGGCCCACGATGGCGAGGTCCATACCGCCCTCGATTATCGCACGGCCAGGAAAAGCGCTAACGCCGCCCGAAATCGGACGGCGTTAACTGCCCTAAAAAGCATCACAGGAAGAGCTTGCCGGTAAGCCTTCCTGTGACGAGCCCAAAAGGGAGGGTTTGGGACATAAATATAGACGGGGTTCCACCGCGAGTGTTACATCGTTCCGTCTATAGCCCAAACGCTGCATTGTGAAAAAACGACAAATCACCCCGACAGGTCAGCGGGCGGTGGCCTGGCCGAAGGCGCACACGGCCAGCAGCGGGCAGCGGGCGCAGAGCGGCGTCCTGCGGCAGATCGTTTTCCCGTGCTCCACGATGAGGGCGTGGTACTCGTTGAAGAGCCGGGCGTGCCGCGGCAGGTTCTGGATGAACAGCGACTGCCAGGCAGCATATTCGTCGCGGTCCGGGCGGATGCCCAGCCGCCCGAACAGCCGCCGCGTGTAGGTGTCGACTACGAAGACGGGCCGGCCGGCCGCGTACAGGAGTATCGAGTCCGCCGTCTCCGGGCCGATCCCGTGCGTCGAGAGGAGCAGCGGTCGCAGCTCTTCGGCGGGCGTCGCGAGGAGGCGGTCGAGGTCGCCCCCGAAACGCTCCCACAGCAGCGCCGCGAACGCCTTCAGCTTGCGGGCTTTGGCGTTGTAGTACCCCGCCGGGTAGACGAGGCGGGCCAATTCCCCCTCCGGCACCCGCAGCAGCCCCTCCGCCGAGAGGGCGCCCGCCGCCTTCAGGTTGGCCAGCGCCTTCTCCACGTTCCCCCACGCCGCCGACTGGGTGAGCACCGCCCCCACGACCACCTCGAACGGCGTCTCCCCCGGCCACCAGTGCTGGGGCCCGTAGGCGTCGTAGAGGCGGCCGTAGATATCGAGGAGCTTCTCGCGTAGGGCCAAGCCGCTTCCGATGATAGCACGGGGCTGCTATCATCCGTCTGTCCGTCGCGGTTTGCGAAAGGCCCAGGGAGGTGCCGCCATGACCCAGCCCCAGCCCGAGTCCCAAGCCTGGCCCCCGCGCGAAGGTCTGCCCCGCACCCTCCAGGTCCAGCCGGTCGCCGAGGGCGTCTACTTCGCCCGCGGGTTCTCCAACGCCGGCTGGGTCATCACCGACGACGGCGTCGTCGTCATCGACACCGCCGGCGGCCCGGCCTCCCGCCTGCTCCTCGAGGAGATACGCAAGACCACCGATAAGCCTGTGCGCTACCTTATCTACACCCACGGCCACGTCGACCACACCCTGGGTGCCCAGGTCTTCGACGAGGACGGGCTCTGCCGGGTGATCGCCCACGAGATGGTGGCCGAGCGCTTCCGCAAGTACGAGAAGTTGAACGAGCACACCAACCGCATCAACGCCCTCCAGTTCCACCTCCCCATCCCGCCCGACTTCCGCCCTCGCTTCCGCTACCCCGACCTCGCCTACCACGAGCACTACTCCTTCCAGCTGGGCGGCCGTAACATCGACCTCTTCCACGGCCGCGGCGAGACCGACGACGCTACTGTGATCCACGTCCCCGACGCGAACGTCGTCTTCTCCGGCGACTTCCTCATCGGCGTCCTGCCCAACCTCGGCAACCCCTTCAAGGTCGTCCGCTTCGAGCGGGAGTGGTTTGAGACGCTTGAGCGCGTCCAGCAGATCGACCCCGCCGCCGTCTGCCCCGGCCACGGCAACCGCGCCCACCTCGGCCGCGAGCAAGTGCGGGAGGTCCTCTCTCACAACATCGAGGCCCTCCGCTACCTGCACGACGAGGTGTGCCGCCGCCTGAACGAGGGCGAGACCCTGGACCGGATGGTGGCGGAGGTGCGGCTGCCTCCCCACCTGGCGGAGAGCCCCCACCTGCGGCCGTACTACTCGCGGCTGGAGTTCGCCGTCATCACCATCCACCGCCGCTACGCCGGCTGGTACGACTCCGACCCCGCCGACCTCATCCCCCAGCCGCGCCAGGAGGTGGCGGCCGCCCTCCGCGGCCTCATCGGGGACGACGAGCAAATCGTAGCGAAGGCCCGCGCCCTCCTGGACGAGGGGCGCCCGCTGCTGGCCCTGCCCGTGCTCCAGGTCCTCCTCCGTGCCGACCCCGACAACGTCGCGGGCCGCCGCCTCCGCACTGAGTTGATGCAGCGCCTCTTCGACTCCGACTCCTGCCTGATGTCGCGGAACGTCTGGCGCCGCTTCCTGGAGGAGGACCGCGCCTTCCTGGCGACCCGCGGCGGCGTATAATGGCATCGCCAATCTGAGCCGGGAAGGGCCATGTCTGAGATCGTCGGGTTGCACCACGTCCAGATGAACGTCCCCGCCGAGCGCGCGGAGGAGGCCCGCCGCTTCTACGGCGGCGTCCTCGGCCTGGAGGAGATGCCGCGGCCCTACTCCCTCCCCGCGGCCGGCCGCCAGGGCGTCTGGTACCGCTGCGGCGAGGGCGAGTTCCATGTCTTCTTCGCCCCGTCCGGCGACTACCGCAACGACAGCACCAGCCGGCACCCCGCCTTCCTCGTCGCCGACTTGGAGGCGCTGCGCGGTCGGCTGGAGGGGGCCGGTGTCGCCGTCGAGGAGGCGGTGCCCATCCCGGGGCGGCGGCGCTTCTTCTGCCGCGACCCCTTCGGCAACCGCCTCGAGTTCCTCGCCTTCGACGGGGGTGAGCGGGACTAGCCCCCGGCCATGCCCGTCGAGAACGCCGCTATCGTCCGCGAAGCGCTCGCCGCCCTGAACGGCGGCCCGCCCGTAGCCGTCGCCACCGTCATCTCCGGCCCTGAGGGGCCCGTGGAGATCGGCGCCAAGCTCCTCCTCCGCGGCGACGGCTCGATACTCGGGTCCTTCGGCCGTGGGCCCCTGGAAGCGGCTGTAGTGGAGGCCGCCCGCGAAACGCTCCAGCGCCACGGCATCGAGACTTTCTACTTCGCCGTTGACGGTCGCCGCCTCACCCGGTTGGAGGCGGAAGGGCAGCGCGCTTATGAGGTGATGATCGAGCCCCACGAGGCGCCGGCGAAGCTCCTCATCGTCGGCGGCGGCCACATCGGCAAGGCCCTGGCAGAGATCGGCAAGCTGTGCGGCTTCCACGTCGCCGTGATCGACGACCGCCCCGAGTACGCCAACCGCGACCGCTTCCCCGACGCCGACGAGGTTATCCGCGGCCGCTTCGTGGAGACGCTCCGCGATTACCCCATCGACGCCAGCACCTACGTCGTCTGCGTCACGCGCGGCCACAAGCAGGATGAGGTGAGCCTGCGCCAGGTGGTGGAGAAGCCCGCGCGCTACGTGGGGATGATCGGCAGCCGGCGGCGGGTGAGCGCCGTCCTCCAGCACATCGTCGAGGACGGGGCGCCCCCCGAGGCCGTGGCGCGGGTGCACACGCCCATCGGATTGGACATCGGGGCGGAGACGCCGGAGGAGATCGCCGTGGCGATCATGGCAGAGGTCCTCCAGGTGCGCCGGGGCGGCACGGGCCTGCCGATGCGCGAGGTGAAGAAGCCGAAGCGGGGCGTCGCTCCCGCCGAGCGGGTGCCCCCGGGTGAGGACTAAGCGGGGCGCTCTTCGAGGAGCAGGAAGTCGGCGACGATCGGGCCGTCCGGCGCTGTCGGCCCGCCGTTCATCACCGACGAGGCGGCGGCCAGGTGCTCGGTGTGGATGTCCCCGTCAACGATCGAGACGACGGACTCTTCCGTCTGGCACACCACGAAGGGGTCACCGGGGTTGCCGCTGCAGCTGGTGGAGAGAGCTGCGGCGGGGAGAGCCTCAGGGGCCTCCCCGCCTTCCGCAATCAGCCCGTTCCCGAGTCCCAGGCCTATCGCCAGAGCTCCGGCCACCACTGCGATTGCTAAGATTGCCCGGTGTCGCAAGTCCCATACCCTCCGTGGCGTCCCAAACCCTCCCTTTGAGCTCGTCACGGCATCATTTTCCCCCAGCCGGCGGGGCGTGTCAGTAAACAGCCAGCTTGACCTGGGTTAAACCAAGGTTAAGGAACGGTAAACGGGCCTAATGGATTGCCTGCCCCGATTGGTGCGTCGTATTATGTTGGGGCGAGCCATGAACGACGTGTATCAGGAGCTGGAGCGCGCCCTGCGGGAGGGCTTCCCGGTGGTGCTGGCTACCGTGGCCGCCACCCGCGGCTCTACCCCCCGGCGGGCCGGCGCCAAGATGCTGGTGCGGCCGGACGGCTCCTTCTGCGGCACCATCGGCGGCGGTTGCGGCGAGGCCGAGGTCTGCACCGAGGCGATGGCCACGCTCGAGGACGGCCGCCCCCGCCTCGTCCGCGTCGACCTCACCAACCCCATCGACGGCGACGACAAGATCTGCGGCGGCGTCATGGACGTCTTCGTCGAGCGGGTCGCCCCTGATGGCGTCACCGCGCCCCCCGGGCCTTCCCTGCCCGAAGGTCAGGCTTCAGCCTGACACAGCGGCCCGATGGCCGGCAAAGCGCCACACCCTTCAGGCCGCGGCATCGCTTTTGACAATCCCATCCGGCCTGCCGTATTCTCAGGTCGCCCCGTCGGGTACCGCTTGCACCATCCGTCTGGGGGTCAGGCTTAAGCCTGACCCGCCCGCTGCTCTGCGAGGAGGTTACATGAAAGGTGTCACGTTCGAAGGCCCCTTTAAGGTCGAAGTCAAGGACGTCCCCGAGCCTGCCGTCCAGGACCCCACCGACGTAATCATCAAGGTGGCTGCCGCTGCCGTCTGCGGCTCCGACCTCCATGTCTACAACGGCCGTCTCCCTATGCCCATCACGGGCTGGACCTTCGGCCATGAGTACATCGGCGTGGTGCAGGAGACGGGCTCCGCTGTCACGAACCTGAAGGCCGGCGACCGTGTGGTGGGTGCGTTCACCGCCAGCTGCGGCGAGTGCTTCTACTGCCAGCGACGCTGGCCGACACAGTGCGTCAAGATACAGTACTTCGGCTTCGGCCAGATCGGCGGGGCCCAGGCCGAGTACCTGCGCGTCCCCTTCGGTCACTTCACCCTCGAGAAGGTCCCGGACGGCATCCCCGACGAAAAGGCCATCTTTGTGGGCGACATCCTCTCCACCGGCTACTTCTGCGCCGACCAGGGAGGCATCCAGCCCGGCGACGTGGTGGCGGTGGTCGGCAGCGGCCCCGTCGGGCTCTTCACCCAGATGTGCGCCCGGCTGTTTCAGCCGGCCGCGGTGGTGGCCATCGACGCTATCCCCGAGCGGCTGGCCCTGGCCGAGAAGATCGGCTCCATCCCGGTGAACATGAAGGAAGCCAACCCCCTGGACGCAATCCGCCGGCTCGCCGACGGCCGCGGCGCCGACGTCGTGCTGGAGTCCGTCGGTCATGCCGACTCGCTGAGTAGCTGCTTCACCTTCGTTCGGCCCGGGGGGACCATTTCGGCGGTGGGGATGTACTCCGAGCCGGAGTTCCCCTTCCCCATGTTCCAGGCGTTCCTGCGCGACCTGACGTTCAAGATCGGGGTGTGTCCGGTGAAGAACTACATGGCCCAGCTCCTCTCCTTCATCAAGGAAGGCAAGCTCGACCCGTCGGTCATCATCACCCACACCATGCCCCTGGCCGAGGCCCCCCACGCCTACGACATCTTCGCCAACCGCAAGGAGAACTGCGTCAAGGTCGTCCTGACGCCGTAGCCTAGATGAGCCAAGGCGTAGGCCGCTCCAGGATCGAGGTCGCCGCCCTCTTTGTTGTCTTGCTGGGCATTTCGGTCGTTGGCCTGGCAGTGAGTATTTTCTTTCTCGTCGTGATCAACTTCTCTGAGTAGCGCCGAGGGCCTGTGACGACACCTAGTCTTTGCAAGGTAGGCCTGCGGCTTGGCCTCGCTGGCCCGGTCGTTACCGTCATTCTCCTCGCCTTCGCCTGCGGCGGCAGCGGCCCTGGGCGACCGATTAGCTGGGAAGCGATGACGGTGATCCCCCAGGTCTCGCCACGGACTGGGGGCCGCCGCGGTGGGCGATACCATATACGTCATTGCCGGCGGTCCCGGCCCCGGCTTCTCCGAGAGCGCCGCCAGTGAAGCCCTCCGGCCCCAGGGCTCTTGACAGCTCCTTGGTGTTGCCCTACCCTATAGGTGGTACCCCCCACCCAGGGGGTGTGGGTCAACAGGAGGCAGCATGCGCGCCGAAACAAAGAGCGACGTACTCAAGCGCCTGAACTATATCGAGGGGCACCTCCAGGGCGTGCGCCGCATGGTGGAAGAAGAGAAGTACTGTCCGGAGATACTGAAGCAGACCTTCGCCGTCCGCCGCGCCATCGAGAAGCTGGAGGCGATCATCCTGGACGGCCACCTCCATACCTGCGCCATCGACGGCATCCGCGACGGCCGCGGCGACCAGGTGGTGAGCGAGCTGCTGGAGCTGTACACGCTTGCCCACCGCTCCTAGCGGCTCCGAACGTCACTTAGGTGTTGGATTGTGACGACTGAAGAGAAGATGCGCGAGATCACCATCCCCGTGGCCGGGATGACCTGCGCCGCCTGCGTGAACAAGGTCGAGAAGGCCCTCAAGGGCCTCCCCGGCGTGCAGGCCGCCACCGTCTCCCTGGCCGCAGGCAAGGCGGGCCTCGTGCTCGATCCCGAAGCCTGCGCCCTCCCGGCGATCGAGCGGGCCATCCGCGACATCGGCTATGAGGTGCCCTGGTCGCGCCTGCATTTGCTGGTCCTGGGGATGATGGGCAGCCACTGCGAGGCCGCCATCAAGACCGCCCTGGGCACCCTGCCCGGCATTGCCTCCGTGGAGGTCAACCTGGCCACGGACACCGTGACGGTGGAGTTCGCCGAGGGTCTGGTCTCGGCGGCGGCGATCAAGACGACGGTCCGCGGCCTGGGCTACGACGTGAGCGAGAAGGGCGAGGGGGAGGACGCCCTGGACCGCGAGCGCAGCCTCCGCCGGCAGGAAATACGGCGGCAGCTCGTGAATATGCTTATGGCCTGGCCCCTGGGCGCTATCGTCATGCTCGGGACCTTTCGCGACTACTGGGTGCTGGACGACGTCCTGCCCGCGTTCATGGGCAACAAGATCTGGCTCTTCTTTCTCACCACGCCTATTGTCTTCGGGCCGGGCCGTCAGTTCTTCGTGAACAGCTGGAACGGGCTGCGCCGCGGCGTCACCGACATGAACCTTCTGTACGCAACCGGTATCGGCGCCGCCTACATGATCGCCGTCATCAACACCTTCTGGCCCGGCGCCGGCTTCGGCGGCGCGAAGGCCACCTTCTACGAGGCGGCGGCCCTCCTCACCGCGTTCATCGTCCTGGGCCGATACCTGGAGGCGCTCACCCGCGGCCGCACCTCGGAGGCGATCCGCAAGCTGATGAAACTCCAGCCCAGGCGGGCCCGCGTCTTCCGCGGCGGCCAGGACCTGGAGCTCCCCGCCGATGAGGTGGAGGTGGGCGACATTTGCGTGGTGCGCCCGGGGGAGAGTGTCCCCGTCGACGGCGTCGTCATTGAGGGCTATTCAGCCGTCGACGAATCGATGATCACCGGCGAAAGCCTGCCGGTGGAGAAGCGCCCTGCCGACGACGTCATCGGCGGCACCCTGAATAAGACCGGCGCCTTTCGCTTCCGCGCCACCCGTGTGGGCAAGGAGATGGCCCTGTCCCAGATCATCAAGCTGGTGGAGGAAGCGCAGACGACCAAGGCGCCCATCCAGGCCCTGGCCGACAAGGTGGCCGGCCACTTCATCCTGGGGGTGCACGCCCTGGCCCTGGCCGTCTTCCTCTTCTGGTTCTTCGTCGGATTCGACCTCTGGTTCACGCCCGACAGCCGCCTTGTGCTCACGCCGTATAAGCTGGAGGACCTGGGCGTCTTCGGACTATCCCTGCTGATCTCGGTGACGGTGCTGGTCATCTCCTGCCCCTGCGCCGTGGGGCTGGCCACGCCCAGCGCCATGATGGCCGGAACCGGCAAGGGCGCCGAGTTCGGCATCCTGTTCAAGGGCGCCGACGCCGTGGAGGCCACGTCCAAGATTCGGGTTGTCGTCTTGGACAAGACGGGAACCTTGACCAAGGGCGAACCCTCCGTTACCGACGTGGTCGCTCTTGATGGCACTCCCGACAAGGTGCTGCGGCTGGCCGCCGCGGCGGAGGTGAACTCGGAGCACCCCCTGGGCGAGGCCATCGTGCGTGGGGCCCGTGCCCGCGGCATCGAGGTGGTGACCGCAGAGAGCTTCCAGGCGATCCCCGGCCACGGCGTAGAGGCCCGCCTCGACGGAACGGCCATACTCCTGGGCAATCGCAAGCTCCTGGCCGACCGGCACGTCGCCCTCGACGGCCTCACGGCGGAGGCGGAGCGTCTGGAGAATGAGGGCAAGACCGTGATGTTCGTGGCCGCCGGCGACCTGCCCAAGGGCATTGTGGCCGTGGCGGACACCCTGAAGGAGACGTCGGCGCGGGCCGTGCAGGAGCTGAAGCGGCTGGGCCTGGAAGTGGTCATGATGACCGGCGACAACCGCCGCACCGCAGAGGCCATCGGCCGCCGCCTGGGGATCGGCCGCGTCCTGGCGGAGGTGCTGCCCCAGGACAAGGCCGCCGAGGTGCGGCGGCTTCAGGATGAGGGAAAGACGGTGGCCATGGTGGGGGACGGCATCAACGACGCCCCCGCCCTGGCCCAGGCCAACGTCGGTATGGCCATCGGCTCCGGCACCGACGTCGCCAAGGAGACCGGCCATGTCATCCTCATCCGGGACGACATCACGGACGTGGTCGCCGCCATCCAGGTGGCCAGGACCACCATGCGACTGGTGAAGCAGAACCTGTTCTGGGCCTTCGGTTACAACGCGGCCGCGATTCCGCTGGGGGCCGGGCTGCTCTACCCGTTCTTGGCCCAGGTGGTGAGCCCGGAGCTGGCCGCCCTGCTGATGGCTACCAGCAGCCTCTCCGTCACCATGAACACCCTCCGCATGCGGGGCTACCGACCGCCCGTCAAGCGGGGGCCCCCCGCCGCCCCGCCGCAGGCGGCGGCCGAGCCGCCGCTCGCGGCCCTGGAGGCGCGGTCATGAGGTTCCTTCCCCGGCAAGCCGGCCGCGTCAGTGCTGTCATCTACACCGCGGTGTCGTTCCTAGCGGCGGCGGTGTTCTTCAGCGTCACGGTTCTTACGGGGGACTACACCTGGGTGGCCCGCGTGGGCGGGTCGGTCTGGGTGTTCCTCCTGAGCATGATAATCCTCATGCCCACAGTGACCCCCTGGGTGCGCAAGCGCCTCAGGGGCTAGACACAGAACCAGGGCGGGCCGGCATCCTCAAGGCGCTCGGCGCGTCACACGGCTACCTGTACCGTGTCGTCGCAGCACAAAGCCTAATCGTCGCGCTCGCCGGATTCCTGCTGGGCCTCCCGCTGGCCCTGGCCGTCAGTCGCAACCTTGGGCCGTGCGGTTTCCCGCCGCCGGGCGTTACACTTATCGGAGGTGCGAGAGGTGGCCGCCATCGCCAACGCTACGGCCGCGGCGGTCGTAATTGCCAACCTGCGGCGACACCACGAACTTGCCGGGAAAGACTTGGATGGCGGTTGCTGGGTAGAATAGCCCTGTATGCGATGCATCGATACCTTTAGAGTCGAAGGTGACCTAAGCCGTCGCCCAGGCTGCTGGCAGATTGCGCTGTCTGCTCCTGTCGCAGGCGAACCAGCAGGCGCGGCCATATAGTCTCCTATGTGCGGAATAGCTGGTTTTGCCGGTCCACGCGACGATGAGTTGTTGAAGGCTATGGTCTCCAGTTTGGCCCATAGGGGACCTGACGACGAAGATTACTTCTTAAGCCAGGCGGTTTCATTAGGGTACAGGCGCCTGGCCATCATCGACTTGGAGAGGGGGGGCCAACCGATCTTCAACGAGGACGAAACGTTGGTAATCGTCTACAATGGCGAGATATATAACTATAGGGAGCTGCGAGACCAGTTAGAAGACAGGCACCATTTCCGGACCAACTCTGACACGGAAGTGATCGTCCATCTATACGAGGAGCACGGCGAGGAAGCGTTCCCCCTGCTCAATGGCATGTTCGCTTTCGCGCTCTTCGACAGGAAAGCGAACAGGCTTATCCTGGCTCGAGACCGATTGGGCATCAAGCCGCTCTACTACTTTGTCGAAGGAGACAAGTTGTACTTCGCCTCCGAAATAAAGGCCCTCCTGCGATGTAAGAAGACGCTGCCAAACGACCGCCAAATCTATCAGTATCTCGTTTACCGCCTTCATGATCACAGTGAGGAAACATTCTTCGAAGGCATTAAAAGGCTGCTACCGGGCACATACCTAGTGCTTAGCGAGGGCAGGGTCTCGGTTCAGAAGTATTGGCAGCCAAAGGTTGATGGCCCGCCGCAAACTGCTAAAGAAGACGAGCTGGCGCAGCGGTTCGCCACGCTGTTCGAGACCGCGGTCAGGAGGCAGTTGATCAGCGAAGTGCCGATTGGGACTTCGCTTAGCGGCGGACTCGACTCGTCATCGGTGGTTATGGTCATCAACTCGCTGCTGAAACAAGGCCTGGCAGAGAGAGAGGTCATCGGTGATAGGCAAAAAACCTTCTCAGCCGTGTTCCCCGGCGAAATAAATGACGAGAGCGACTACGTAAACTGCGTGACACGAGCGGCAGAGGTTCAAGAGCACCTCGTCTTTCCAAGCAGAGATAATCTGTGGGATCAGCTGGAGACAGTCATCTATCACCAGGATGAGCCGTTTGTGAGCACCGGCATCTTCGCCCAATGGGAGGTCGTGAAGGCTGCCTCTTCGAAGGTAAAGGTTCTCCTGGACGGACAGGGGGCCGACGAGCTCCTGGCCGGTTATGTCCCCTACCATTTCGTCTATCTGCGTCAGTTGCTCACCGAGAGGAAGCCTCTTCGGCTTTTGAAAGAGATCCTTTTTGCCCTGGACGTACTATGGAAGCCCCTCATCGAGCAGCTGAAGCTGAGGCTGGGGATCATTCAGGCGATAGATCCCGACACGTTACTACGGCGAGATTTTGTTGAAGGGAGCAGGAGCACGCCGCCCCCTGGTCCCAGCAAGGACGATTTGAACAGAAGGCTAGTCGATGACCTGACTATCTTCAGCCTGCCTGCCCTTTTGCGTTATCAAGACAGAAATTCCATGGCCTTTGGCGTGGAGTCAAGGGTGCCGTTTCTGGACAACGATCTGGTTGATTTCGTACTTTCCCTACCAGCTCACCTAAAGATAAGGAACGGCTGGAACAAATACATTATGAGAAGATCCCTGAGGGGCTATTTGCCGCCCAAGATCATTCGCAGGCGATGGAAGGTGGGCTTTACCACCCCCGAAGTCTCGTGGCTGCGAGCGGAGAAAGACCAGGTGCTGGCTATCTTCGAGAGCGCCCACTTTAGGTCCAGGAAGTACTTCGATGCCCAGAAGGTGGTTGCCGCCTTTCACGAGTTCATCAAAGGCAAGACCGACGACAGTTTGCTCTTTTGGCGGATCCTGAATCTGGAGCTCTGGTTGAGAGTATTCTTTGATGGAGACCCCCATGAGCGATTCCGTGCCCCTGCCATCGCCCAATCAGGGCAAACAGCTGATCATTGAGGTTGACGGGAAGGAATATGCCCGTTACCCGATCAAGACTCCTCTTGTTACTGAGGACGACGACATCATGTCAGTGGTGAAGGAAGCGGTAACGCCATTCCTGCAGAGGGATGACATCGTGGCTGTATCCGAGAAGATCGTCGCCATTGCCCAGGGGAGGGCATTCCCTGTGGAGCAGATCTGGCCTTCTTCTTGGGCCAGGTTCCTGTCGAGGCTTGTTTCGAAGCCGGCTTGGGGCATTGGCATTGGCAGTCCGGAGACCATGGAACTGGCTATTCGCGAGGCTGGCCTCCTGCGAATACTGGTTGCAGGTATCCTGGCCATCGTTCCCAGGTTTTTCGGGATCAGGGGCTTGTTCTATGTCATTGCTGACAAGAACATTAGCGCAATCGATGGCCCCACACCTTATACGATTCCGCCCTATAACCACTACGCTAAGCTTCCGCCCAAGGACCCCGATAAGGTGGCAAAACAACTCTCCCGCGCCCTTTCCGGGGTCCAAGTGGCGATAATCGATGCCAATGACCTGGGCCAAAGGGTTCTTGGTGCACCAGATTCCGTAGACAGAAGGCTGGTCGAGAAGACCTTCGCCGACAATCCCTTAGGCCAAGGGAGCGAACAGACACCCGTGGCTCTGGTCAGGAGGGTGAATTAGTGTTACCGCGGTCCACCTGGATGATAACCTGGCCCTGCGGGCTCACGCCGAGCCCGCGCGTTTAGTCAGGCGCGGCGCCATGGTATGGACCAGGAGGTAGCGCATGCCCCAGAGAGTGACCCTGGAGGCCCCCAACATCTCCTGCGACCACTGCATCAACGCCATCCGCAAGGCTGTCACCGCCCTTCCCGGTGTGCAGTTCCTGGAGGGCGACCCCGCCAGCAAGCGCGTCACCCTCGAGTACGACCCAGCGCAGGCTGCCCTCCCCGCCATCGAGCAGGCGATGGCGGAGGAAGGGTATCCGGTCAGGAAGTAGGGGCAGCGCCGAGAGGATGGCGACGGGCCACGGCGACAATCTTCGCCCGCTGGCTGTAATCTGCGGCCTCCTCCTGCCGCTGATGCTGGCCGCGGCCTGCGGCTCCGCCTCCTCCAGGCCTACCGGCTATGACACGCCTTTGCCCACGCTCCTCCTGAGGCCGACGGCCACCGCTACGGCTACCCCGACCCTCGTCGCCACCCCCACCCTCCTCGCCACGCCCACGCCCACCGTCTTCACCGGGACCTCGCTGCCTCCCGTCCTCAGCGGCTTCGTCTTCCCGATCGAGGGCGCTTGCATCCCCACCAGCGACAACCTCCTCCCCAACGCTCCCCGCCCCTACCGCGCCGGCGTCCACGAGGGCGTCGACTTCTACGACGGCCTGGCCTGCGCCTCCGTCTTCAAGGACATGCCGGTGCTGGCGGCCAAGGCCGGCCTCGTCATCCGCGCTGACCGCGACTACGTACCCCTTACAGCGGAGGAGGTCGACGAATTGTTGACCCGTTCACAAACGCAGGGCTATACTGACGAGGAAGCGCTCGACCGCTTCCGCGGCCGCCAGGTCTGGATCGAGCACGGCGGCGGTATTGTCACCCGGTACGCCCATTTGGATGGCATCGCGCCCGGCATTAAGAAGAACGTCTGGGTGGCGGCAGGACAGGTGATCGGGTACGTGGGCAACTCCGGTACGCCGGAGAGCGTGACCGACCCGAACGCTGAGGTCCACCTCCACTTCGAGATCCGCGTCGCTGATTCATATCTGGGCCAGGGCCTGCCTATAGACCAGGTGCGGGCCCTACTCGACCAGGCCTTTAGCCCCTGAACCGAAACGGTTGCCGTGGAACAGCTTTCGATCACGACCTTCTGGGCCGCCCTCATCGCCACCGCCGCGGCCGTCGTCTTCTACTGGGGCTACGCCTTCGGCGCCCGCGTCGTCCTCCGCCGCCTGGCCACCAACGGCGGCTCCCTGACCGTCGCCACCCTCGAGCGCCTGCCCGACTCCTTCGGCCGGCTGGGGTCGCTCGCCAGCTGGACGGCGACGGCGCTCCTGGCGGTCTCCCTGTTCGCCCGCTGGCGGGCCGCCGGCCACGCCCCCTGGTCGAACATGTGGGAGTTCACCGTCGCCTTCGCCGGAGGCGTCATGCTCTTCCACGTCCTCTTCGAGCGCCGGTACGGCCAGCGCCCACTCGGCGCCTTCGTCACGCCCGTCGTCCTGGCGATGATGGCGACGGCGGCCGCCTTCTTCCCCGCCGAGGTGAAGCCGCTGGTACCCGCTCTCCAGAGCCGGGGGATACTGGCCGCCCACGTGGGCATGATGATCCTGGCCTACAGCGCCCTCAGCGTCTCCTTCGCTGCCGGGATCGTGTACCTCCTCCAGGGCGGCGAACGCAACCGCTTCCCCCGCCTGCCGAAGGCGGACCTGCTGGATGAGATCGCTTACAAGTCGGTGATCGTGGGGTTCCCCCTGCTAGCCCTGGGGATAGCGCTGGGCGCCTACTGGGGCAACTCCGCCTGGGGGCGCTACTGGGCCTGGGACCCCAAGGAGACGTCTGCCCTCGTGACCTGGCTCATATACGGCGTCTACCTGCACCTGCGCGCCATGCGCGGCTGGTCGGGCATGCGCTCGGCGGTCCTGCTGGTCGCCGGGTATGGCGCCGTGCTGTTCACCTACTTCGCCGTCAACCTCTGGGTGTCCGGCCTGCACAGCTACGCGGGCGTGTAGGCGAGACGAGCGATGGCCGGAGAGATCGGCTCCCTGCCCCGACCCGACCGTCGGTTCTGGCGCAGCGTCCTGCTGCCGGTGGTGGTGATCGCCGCCATCGCCTTCGTCATCTGGTGGCTGGAGTACCGGCCCGGCGAAGAAGCCGTCAGCCCCCTCACCGGCGAGCGGTACGGCGCCGTGTCCCTCCCGGCCCGCCTCGTCCGTGCGGGATTCGATGTCGGCCCCGAGGAGGGAAAGCTCGCGCCGAACTTCCTCCTGCCCACCCTGGACGGCGGCGAGCTCCGCCTTAGCCGCTTGCGGGGCAAACCCGTGGTCCTCAACTTCTGGGCCACCTGGTGCTCCCCCTGCCGCCGCGAGATCCCCCAGCTGGTCGACGCCTACGACCGCTTCCGCGACCAGGGGCTGGCGGTAGTGGGCGTGAACCTGCAGGAGGACAGGGACACTATCCAGGACTACAGCGACGACTTCGGCATGGACTTTCCCATCCCCATCGACCATTCGGGTGATGTCGGGCGCGAGTACCGCCTCCTCGGCCTGCCCACCACCTACTTCATCGACCGCGACGGGGTGGTCCGGAGCGTCTACCGGGGCCCCTTCCTTGAGACCGTGCGCGATATCCGCGTGCAGGGCGCCATCCAGCAGAACGAGCTGCTGCAGCGCATCGCCGAGATCATGGAGTAGCGGGTGGCCGAGCCTCACGTCTTACCGCGCACCGACTGGCCGGCTTTCGTCCGGCGGGTGAGCCCGCTGCGGGCGCTCTGGTGGCTGTTCAGCAGCGCCCGCTGGGCCGCCGTCATCATCGCCTTTGTCGCCGCCGTCAGCCTCCTCGGCGTGCTCCTCCCCCAGGTCCCCACCAGCGTCCGCGGCGACGTCATCGCCGAGGCCCAGTGGGTCGGCCTCCAGGAAGGCAAGTTCGGCCCACTCACCGGCTGGATGCACCGCGTCGGCCTTTTCGACATCTTCCACGCCCGCTGGTTCGCCGTCAGCCTGGGGCTGATGGTGGCCTCCACCGCCGTCTACATCATCGGCCGCGTCCCCGGCGTCTGGGCCTCGGTGACGCGCCCCCGCAAGCGCGTCCCCGACCGCTACTTCCGCGTCGCGCCCCACCGCCTGACGGTGACGGGAGAGGTGGCGCCGGACGCGCTAGAGGCGGTGCTGCGCCGCCACCGCTACAAGGTCGAGCGGGTCCAGGAGGGCGAAGCAACGTACCTCTTCGCCGACCGCTTCCCCTGGGCCCAGGGCGGTACCCTCCTCACCCACGCGGCGGTGATCCTGTTTATCCTGGCCGCCGTGGTCAGCCGCGCCACCGGCTTCGAAGCGCCGCTGTTCATCGCCGAGGGCTCGACCGCGCCCGTCTTCCCCGTCGTCTCCCGCCCTGACCAGATGCAGGTCCGCGTCCTCGACACCATCGGTCGCTTCAACGAGCGCGGCCAGCCCCTGGACTACCGGTCGGACCTCGTGATATACCAGCGCGGCACGGAGGTGAAGCGCTGTACCACCACCGTCAACTCCCCCTGCACCTACAACCACTACCGCTTCTCGCAGGCCGCCTACTACGGCTTCGGCGCCGAGGTGCAGGTCCGCGACCTGGCCAGCGGCAACGTCGTCTACCGCGAGACGCTCCCCCTCTGGGACACGCGACCCGCCCCTCACCTGGTGGTGCGCGACGCCGCCGGCGGCCGCGTCCTCTTCGACGATACGCCCATCCTGGGCGAGCCCGTCCGCACCCTCAGCGACGAGGGCGACGTGGAGGCCGCGCTGGCCCGCATCCGCCTGGACGGCTCCGGCGAGCGGTTCGTCATCGGCCTGCGCCGCGCCGCCAGCTCCGACGATCAGCGGCTCATCGCCTTCCAGGAGGACGCATCGGGCGTAAGTGTCCAGCTGTCAGAGGGGGAGAGGGTGAAGGCGGGCGGCCTGGTGTTCGAATTCGCGCAGGCGGAGGAGGTGCCCGCCTTGCTGGAGAAGGAGTTCCCCCTGCCTCCCGGGACGGCGGCCGGGGACGGCGTCCTCCTCCAGATGGGGAACGCCGTCTACGGCACCGGCAACGCCTCCGAGGGATACACCGTCGAGGGCGCCGGGCGGCAGGGGCCGCCGGTCCTCTCCGTCCTCGGTGTCGCCTCGGAGCCGCTGCTCCTGCAGTCGGGTGAGAGCGCCCGCGTCGGCGGCTACGAG
>JACOUE010000020.1 GCA_016178045.1 Chloroflexota bacterium | reverse complement strand
CCTATGGCGATTCCCTCTCCCTCGAGGGAGAGGGTTAGGGTGAGGGTGACCCACTACGCTTCATCCAGCCCGTTCGCCCGCTTCACCGCCGTAAGGACAACGTCGATGCTGGGGCCAGGCACCGACGGCGCTGGGCCCAGCGGTTCTGGCGTGAACTCGTTGCCCAGGAGCGCGTCGAGGCAGGCGTGGACGCCCCAGGGCAGGGCGGTATGGTCGTACCCGCCCTCGAGGGCGAAGAG
Source organism: Chloroflexota bacterium (assembly GCA_016178045.1). GTDB lineage: Bacteria > Chloroflexota > Dehalococcoidia > SM23-28-2 > JACOUE01 > JACOUE01. The sequence continues at coordinate 26,594 of JACOUE010000020.1, read as the reverse complement.
GACGCGACCTTCGCACAGCTCTTCTGCGAGCGAGCGCAGCAGCGAGGCGATCTCGTAGTAGCCGCGGACGGAGAGCAGCATCTGGGCCAGAGGGTCGGCGAAATGGGCGTCGAAGCCGGCGGACACGAGCAGCAGCCGGGGACGGAAGCGCCGGACTACCGGGGCACACACTTCGCGGTAGGCGCGGATGTACTCCTCGTCGCCGCTGCCCCGGGGCAGGGGGACGTTGACCGTCGTCCCCCGGGCGTCGCCCTCGCCCGTCTCCGCCCAGTAGCCGCTGCCCGGGTAAAACGGGTACTGGTGGGTGGAGAAGTAGAGGACGCGGGGGTCGGCGTAGAAGGCGTCCTGGGTGCCGTTGCCGTGGTGGACGTCGAAGTCGACGACGGCGATGCGCTCGACGCCCCTCCGTTCGAGGGCGTCCTTCGCGACGATGGCAACGTTGTTGAACAGGCAGAAGCCCATCGCCTTCGTGGGGGTGGCGTGGTGGCCGGGCGGCCGCACCAGGCAGAAGGCGCAGTCGATCTCGCCGTTGAGGACGGCTTCGGAGGCGGCCAGGCAGCCTCCCACGGCTCGTAGGGCGACGGCGTACGAGTTCGGCCCGACGTAGGTGTCGGCGTCCAGCCAGCCGCCGTCTTCCTCCGCCTTGGCCCTCACGTGGGCGACAAGCTCCCACGAATGCACAAGCTCTAGGTCGGCGGAGGAGGCGTCTCGGGCCGGGACTTCGACCAGCTTGTCGAGGAGGCCGGACTCCTGGAGGTGGCTGATGATGGCCTGGAGGCGGGCGGGGCTCTCCGGGTGGCCGCTTACTCCGTGTTCCAGGTACAGGGGGTCGTAGACGTAGCCCACCCTGGCCATATCGCGACGTATCTTAACAGAGGCCCAATCCTCGGTGCTACAATCGTGTCGCCATGTACACCATCGGTACCGCCGGCCACGTCGACCATGGCAAATCGGCCCTGGTGAAGGCCCTCACCGGCATCGACCCCGACCGCCTGCGGGAGGAGAAGGAGCGGGGGCTGACGATAGACCTTGGCTTCGCCTGGCTGAAGCTGCCCTCGGGCCAGGAGGTGAGCATCGTCGACGTGCCGGGCCACGAGCGGTTCATCAAGAACATGCTCGCCGGCGTCGGCGGTATCGACCTGGCCCTGCTGGTGATCGCCGCCGACGAAGGCGTCATGCCCCAGACCCGCGAGCACCTCGCCATCGTCGACCTGCTCGACATCAGGCGGGGGCTCGTCGTCGTGACGAAGAAGGACCTCGTGGACGGCGACTGGCTGGCCCTGGTGAAGGCGGACGCGGCAGAGGTGGTGGGTGGCACGACGCTGGAAGGCGCCCCGGTCCTGACCTGCTCCGCGGTCACCGGCGAGGGCCTGGACGAGATGGTCGCGGCCATCGAGGCGGAGCTGGCGCAGACGCCGGCCAAACGGGACATCGGGCGGCCACGCCTCCCCGTCGACCGCGCCTTCACGGTCGCCGGCTTCGGGACCGTGGCCACCGGCACCCTCGTCGACGGCTCCTTCGAGCTCGGGCAGGAGGTAGAGGTGGTGCCGGGCGGCCTGCGCTCACGGATACGGGGGCTGCACACCCACGGCCGGAAGATCGAGAAGGCCCCGCCGGGGCGGCGCACGGCGGTGAACCTGCCGGGCATCGCGGTGGAGGAGCTGCGGCGGGGCATGGTGGTGACCACGCCGGGCTGGCTCCGGCCCGCTAGAACCGTCGACGTGCGCCTCCGCGCCGTCTCGTACCTGCCGCGGGCCGTCCGCCACAACACCGAGGTCACCTTCCACACCGGCGCGGCGGAGGTGACCGGCCGCCTCCTCCTCCTCGACCGCGAGGAGCTGCGGCGGGGCGAGTCGGGCTGGGCCCAGCTCCGCCTCCAGGAGCCGGTGGCCGTGGTTAAGGGCGACCGCTTTGTCATCCGCGACCCGAACGACACGCTTGGCGGCGGCAAGGTGGTCGACGTCCACGTTCGCCGCCACCGCCGGCACGACCCGCCCACGCTGGCGACGCTGGAGATGCTGGACCGCGGTTCGCCGGAGGAGCTGGTGCGGGCGGCCCTCGCCCGTCTGGATCCGGTCGAGCTGGCGGAGCTGTCGCGGCAGGTGGAGCTGCCTTCTGACGAATTGCAAGCGACGGTGACCGGCCTGACCGACCGCGGCGAGGTCGTGCTCGTGGGCGGCCCGCCGCTGGGCGACGAGTCGCTCGTGGCCACGGCCGCGGGCTTCGCCTCGCTGACGGCGAGGGTTCGGGAGGCCCTGGCCGGCTACCACCGCGAGCGGCCGCTGCGCTCGGGCATGCCAAGGGAGGATCTGAGGCGGCGGCTGGGCCTCCAGCCCCGGCCTCTCGAGCAGATCGTCGGCCTGTGGGTGGAGCAGGGCGATGTGCGGGAGCACGCCGGCGCCCTGTCGCTGCCGGAGCACGAACCCGAGGCCTCGCCGGCCCAGCGGGCGGAGGCTTCGGCGTTCCTGGCGGCGCTGCAATCGGACCCCCACTCGCCGCCCACCGACCGCCTCCCCGACCCCGAGCTTCTGGCGTACCTGGAGGACCGCGGTGAAATCGTCAGGGTGAGCGACGGTGTCGTCTTCGGTGCGGAGGCCTATCGGCAGATGGTGGAGCGCATCGTCTCCCACCTGCGGGAGCAGGGGACGATAACGCTGGCCCAGGTGCGGGACATATTCGGCACCAGCCGAAAGTACGCCCAGGCGCTGCTGGAGCACATGGACGAGCAGCGAATCACCCGCCGGGTGGGCGATGAGCGGCGCCTGCGGAAGGCGTAGGCCCTTCTCTTATACCGGCTCTTCCTCTGAGGGCTGCTCTTCTCCGGCGGCCGCTTCGCCGTCGCCTGGGGGAGCGGGCGCCGCTTCGACCACCTCGGCGCCGGTGATGCGGCGGTAGGCGTACCAGCGGCTCTTCTGGATCTGGTCCTTGCGTTGTCGGCGCGTCGACAGCCAGTCGGCGTAGATCTCGAAGACGTCGCCCTCCTTCGTCCGCACCCGGAAGTAGTTCCGCTGCTGCCGGGTGCGCCAGTCGCGGGCGTGGGGGTTGACCGATCCGAAAGCGGCGTCCTGCCAGGTGGCCAGTACCTCGGCCACGGCGTGCTCCTTGCCGCGCAGCTTGAAGGCGACCGGCCGCTTGTCGGCGTCGTCGCTCAGCTTGACCTCGATCTCCCTGCCGATGAACTCGACGGGCATACGCGTCAGACCTCCGCCGGCACCTGGCGTCGCGGGAAGAGGCGGCGCCACAGCCGGGCCACGTCTCCGTCCTCCCAGGCAACCAGTATCTGGCTGGCGACGAAGATGGAGCTGTACGTCCCCGCCAGCACGCCGATGAGCAGCACCACCAGGAAGCTCTGGATGGCCACGCCGCCCAGGAGCAGCAAGGCGAGGATGGTGAAGACCACCGTCATCGAGGTGTTGATGGAGCGGCCCAGCGTCTGCGTGAGGCTGGCGTTCACCACCTCGTCGAACGGCACGTCCGGGTTCTTCGTCACGTTCTCCCGGATGCGGTCGAAGACGACGATGGTGTCGTGCACGCTGAAGCCGATGACCGTAAGGAGGCCGGTGATGAACATGGTGTTGACCTCCATCCCGAACACCTTGCCGAAGATGGAGAACGCCCCCAGCACGAACAGGGCGTCGTGCATGGTGGCCAGGACGGCGGCTATCCCGTAACGGTACGGCTTGGGCAGGTTGCGGAACGACCAGCTGATATACAGGAGGATCGCGATGGCCGCCGTCGCCAGGGCGATGGCCGCGTTTCTGCCGATGGACCGCGAGACGATCTCCGAGACGGTGTTGAAGTTGGTGACTTCGAAGGCGCCGAAGCGGTCCCGCAGCTCCTGCTCGATGGCGTCGCGCTCCGAGGGCGGCGTCGGGCCCACGGGCGGCACGTTGGTGGCCCCTTCCAGCTCACCCATGCGGACGATGAAAGCGCCGTCCCTGGTCTCCTGCACCCGCGCCTGCGGCTGGCCCATGTCGGCCAGCGCCGCCCGCAAGTCCTCGGTGTCCAGCCCCTTCCTCTTGAACTCGATGGTGAAGGTGGTGCCGGCGGTAAACTCGATGCCCGGCTTCAGGCTGGGCGGGATAAGCAGGGAGATGATGCCGGGCAGGAGGATGAGGAAGGAGAAGAGGAAGTACAGGTGGCGCCGACGCACGAAGTCCAGCATAAAGGGCGCGGCCCCGCCGCGTCGGGCTGGCTCACCGTCGGGGATGGCCTCCACCGGACGGGCGCGGGGCGCCACCGTCTCGGCCGCGAACAGCCACAGGTTGCGGGTGACCGGCGTGCCGACCAGCAGTCGCAGGAACGTCCGCGTCACCGTGATCGCCGAGAACATGCTGACAAGGACGCCGATGCCCAGGGTGATGGCGAAGCCTTTCACCAGCGCGGCGTTGAACTGGTCGCCGAACCACCAGAGGATGACGCAGGTGATGAGCGTCGAGACGTTGCTGTCGCGGATCGACGACCAGGCGCGGTCGAAGCCCGTCTCGATGGCGGCGGTGAGGGTACGGCCCGCCCGCAGCTCCTCCTTCATCCGCTCGAACACAAGGACATTGGCGTCTACCGCCATTCCCACCGACAACACGAAGCCGGCGATGCCCGCCAGGGTGATGGTGATGGGCAATATCTTGAAGATGAGAAGGACGGTGGAGGAGTAGACGACGAGGGCCAGCGCGGCCAGCACGCCCGGCAGGCGGTAGTAGAGCACCATAAACGCCATGACCGCCAGGATGCCGATGAGGCCGGCCTGCGCGCTGCGGCGGACCGTCTCGTCGCCCAGGGTGGCGTCCACCTCGTTCTGCTGGATTACGTTCAGTGGCACCGGCAGAGCGCCGGAGTTCAGCTGGACGCGGAGCCGCTTCGCCTCGTCGAGGCCCAGGCCGGTGATGACGGCGTTTTCCCCTAGCTGGGCCTGGACGGTGGGGGCGGAGATGATCTCGCCGTCCAGCGAGATGGCCAGCGGGTACCCGACGAGACGGCCGGTGACGTCGCTGAAGATATCGGCCCCCTGGCCGTTGAAATCGAGGGTGACGACGAAGCCGCCTCCCTGGACGTCGGGCCCGACCCTGGCGGTGGGCCGGAGGTAGCTCCCGGTAAGAGGCTGGCCCGCCAGCTCGTCGCAGTCCTCGCTCTTGCAGGTGGCGGGGATCAGGATCGCTTGGCCGATCTGCCCGCCGGCTCCGCCCAGGCAATCGGCCTTGCCCGTGGCCCGGTTCGGCGATATCCCGCCGAAGCCGCCGGGCCCGGGCGGGGGCACGCCGAACTGCTTTCCTTTCGCCGTTTTGCAGAGGATGTTGCCCTGCTCGTCCAGCTTCGGCTCCAGGAACTCCAGCAGCGCCGTCCGGCCGATGAGGTCTCGCGCTTCGTCGGGCGAGATGCCCGGAAGCTGTACGGAGAGACGGTTGGGGCCCTCGCGCTGGATCTCGGTCTCGGAGACACCGAAGGCGTTGACCCGGCGCTCGATGACCTCCTTGACCACGTCCATGGCGTCGGAGGCCTCGACGCCGGGGGGCAGGCGGGAGGTGTCCGCTTCCAGGAGGACGTAGGTGCCGCCCTTCAGGTCGAGCCCCAGCCGCATCTCCTCCCTATCGGCCCACTTCAGGCCGACTCCGCTGGGCCAGGGGATGGAGTCCGGCAGATAGCGGTCGGGCTTGTCCGGCCAGACCACAAGGACGGCGAAGGTGGTGAGGGCAACGACGAGGTAGAAGAGGGCTACGTTGAGGGGACTACGCACGTTCCGCCCCCTGCGGCTTCGCTTCAGTCGGCGGCGCGGCGGGCGTCAGCCTCTGGACGATGGCCGAGGCTACGGCCCGAACTTCGAGGCTGCGTCCGTCCGGCCCGCTGGCCAGCTCCAGCAGGATCTGCGTGGGCCCCTCTTCCTCCGGGACACGTATGTCCTTCACCTTGGCGATGAACCCAGCCTGCGTCAGCACCCACCTGGCCATCTGGGTGGACACGATAACGCCAGGTATGTGACCCTATCTCGCCCGTGCAGCTTTCGTTCCCCTCGATACTCGCCCTGAAGTCTGCGCAGCGCCAGGTCTGGGTGAAAGAAACTATCCAGTCGTCCCCCCCCGCTCTACGTCCCAGCGGCAGGTTCCCGGCACCATTATGCCGGGATACGGCCCGCCGCCGTGAATCAGGCAGTCGGTCTGCCCGATTTGGGGCGGCATCTGGCCGCCAGACCCGAGCGATGCGGCCACCGCCCGGATCGCCTGAACACGGCCGTTCTCTCCGCCGTCGCCACCACTGCATGCGACGACAACCAGCACCGTGGCGGCGGCCAGACAAAAGAGGCTTCGCACCGAAATGCTCCTGCCTAATGACGCGGGAGAGGACGCAGTTGTTCCAGTTGCTTGCGGCCCAGGGCGAGGATGAAGATCTCCACGGCTATCCGGCCTCCTTGGCCCCGGCCGTGTTCAGATTTTCGAGCTTTGCCTTCGCCAGCGACAACGCCTCCTCGCGGGTGGTGACCTCCCCCGCGGCCTGGGCCTCACGCACCGCTTCCAACAGCTCGCCGACCGCCGGCCCCGGCGGGAGTCCCAGGTCCGCCATGAGGTCCTCGCCCGAGATCAGCTTCGGCGGAGCGACGATGGTCTCTTCGCGGTAGCGCTCCGTCAGTATGTAGTTTACCAGCGAAACGTGGGCCCGCCATCCCTCTCTGTTCAGGTTGGGCCCCACGGTCGCCAGGTGGTCGGCCAGGCTCAGGAGGAGCACGGCGATGGCGGCGTCTCCGCAGTCGCGGAAAAAGCGGTAGAGGGCGCGCCGCGTCGGCGGTCCCTGCTGGCCCAGCTGGACGGGCCGCAGGTGGGCGGCTGCCATGGCCCCCACCATCTGCACCTCGCGGCTGGCGAAGCGTAACCGGCGGAGGATCCGCGCCGCCTTGCGCGCGCCCTGCTCGGGATGGCCGAAGAACCGCATCCGGCCGTTCTTGTCGAACGCTTTCGTCTCCGGCTTGGCGATGTCGTGGAGGAGGCCACCCAGCTTCAGGATCGCCTGCCGGGAGTGGCCCGGCACGACCTCCTCTTCCAGATACGGCCGGACCTCGCCCTTGAGGGCGTCGAGCTGGCCCCAAAGCTCGGCCCAGAGCGTCTGCCAGGGCTCCTCGGGCGGTTCGCTCCACGCCGCGGGTGTCCGTTACCTCCGGCAGGAGGTGCGCCAGCAGTCCGAGGTCGTCCAGCAGGCACAGGCCGGGGGCGGCGCGGGAGGCGGCCAGGATGCGCATCAGCTCGTCGCGGCGGCGCTCCGCCGCCGCCTGCGGCAGCTGCGGTGCGTACTGGGCGATGAGTCCCGCGGTCCCCGGCTCCACCTCGAAGCCCAGCTCCACGGCCAGGCGGGTGCCCCTGAGGGGGCGCAGAGGGTCCTGCCGGAACGCCTCCTCGCTGACGGCGCGGACCAGCCGGCGCTCCAGGTCCTGCTGCCCGCCGCAGGGGTCGATGACCTCGACGAGGCCGGCGGCCGCTTCGCCTAGGGGCGCGGCTATGGCGTCGATGGTGAAGTCGCGTCGGCGGAGGTCGGCCTCGATATCACCGTCGAGGGGGAGGAGGTCGACCTGGAGGCCCGTCGGCAGGAGGACGCGGGCCATCGAGCGCTCTTCCGCCAGGGGGAAGAAGCTGCCGCCCAGCTCGCCCGCGAGATCCCGGCCCAGGGCCAGCGGGTCGGCGACGACCGTTAGGTCTACGTCGCGGGTCTCGCGTCCCATGAGGGCGTCGCGCAGGCAGCCGCCGACCACGTACGCTTCCACCTTCGGCCGGGAGAAGAAGGCGTCGAGGGACTGAAGGAGCCCGCGCACGGCGGGCCCCAGGTCAAGGCGTCGTTTGGCCACTATCGCCTCTCCCCTACCTCCTCCGGCCCTTCAACCTGGCTCCCTGGCCGGGCAGGCAGGGCAGGCTCCTGCCCAGACGGGCCCGTATCGGGCGGGTCGATTTTCACCAGTTCGTCCATGCTCTTGAGGTGGTCGATGTATAGCACGCCGTCGATGTGGTCCGTCTCGTGCTCCAGGGCCTGGGCCAGGAGGGCCTGGTTGTCGTCCTCGCTTTTGGCCGAGGCCTTGATCCGCACCTGCCGTCCCGCGGGGTCCAGGGCCCTGACGATGACGGTCAGCGAACGGCTGACCTCCCCTCGGTAGCCGGGGACCGAGAGGCAGCCCTCGTCCACGCGGCGCTGGCCGCTGCGCTTGAGCACCTGCGGGTTGATGAAGGCGAACGGTTCCTCCCCTGGCAGGCCGATGACGACGACTCGCAGCGACACGCCTATCTGCGGCGCAGCGACCCCCACGCCGTTCGCTTCCCGCATGCTGTCGACCATGTCGGCGATGAGGCGGTGGATGGAATCGTCGATCTTGGTGACCCGCTTCGCCTTCAAGCGCAGCACGGGGTCGCCCAGGAGCCGTATAGGGTGAGCGGTCAGACAGGCACCTCCTGCGAATCGTTCTTATTCTAACCTAAGGTAGCGTCAGTGTCGCCTTTAAGAGGGCGGGCGGGGGTCTGGGCATTGTTTGACTTTTTTCGCAAGCTAACCCTATGCTGAAGTGCGCCCCCCCGAAGGCTGTAGATGGCGAAGCGGCGGCTGGACGTCCTCCTGGTCGAGCGGGGCCTGGCCGAGAGTCGAGAGAAGGCGCAGGCCCGCATCCTGGCGGGCGAGGTCCTGGTCGGCGAGAGACCGGCCGCCAGACCCGGGACAGCCGTCGATGAGGCGGTCGAACTGCGGGTGCTCGCCTCCAGCCGCTACGTCAGCCGCGGCGGGGAAAAGCTTGAGCACGCCCTGCGCGCTTTCGGGGTCGACGTGACGGGGGTGGTGGCGGCCGACATCGGCGCCTCGACCGGCGGTTTCACCGACTGCCTCCTCCAGCACGGCGCGGCGAAGGTGTACGCGGTGGACGTGGGATACGGCCAATTGGACTACCGCCTGCGACAGGAGCTGCGGGTGGTGGTGATGGAACGGGTGAACGCCCGCTATCTGGAGGCGCTGCCGGAGGAGGTCGGCCTGGCGACGGTGGACGTGTCGTTCATATCGCTGGAGAAGGTGCTGCCGGCGGTGAGTAGGCTGCTGAAGCCGGAAGGGAGGATCGTGGCCCTGTTCAAGCCGCAGTTCGAGGCCCGCCGCGGCGAGGTGAAGCGCGGGGGAGTCGTGCGCGACCCCCTCCTCCACGCCACGCTCATCGGGCGCTTCACGGCCTGGGCGGTATCGCAGGGCTACCGGATACTGGGGCTGACGCGGTCGCCTCTGCTGGGCCCGGCCGGGAACGTCGAGTTCTTCTTCTACTTGCGGCCTGCCCTGAGCGAAGCCGAAGGGCCGCGATGAACAAGATCGGCATCTTCGTCCATCCCCGCTGGGAGGCGGCCCGCGACCTGGGCCGAAAGCTGGAGTCGGCCCTCCGCGAGAAGGTACGCGAGGTCTGGCTCACCGCCGCCTGGGACGAGAAGGCCTCCCGCGAGCACCTGCCGGGGACCGACCTCCTGGTGTGCGTGGGCGGGGACGGGACGGTGCTCTGGGCCGCCCGCGCCGTGGTGCCCCACCCGGTGGCCATCCTCGGGATAAACATGGGCCGCCTGGGCTTCCTGGCGGAGCTGGGCCCGGAGGAGGCGTGGGACCGGCTGCCCCAGGTGCTGGAGGGCGGCGGCCGCATCGAGGAGCGGACGATGCTCCAGGCCGTCGCCCCGGGCGGGCGGACCTACCACGGTCTGAACGACGCCGTCGTCGGCCGGGGGACGGCGGGGCGGCCTGTGTACGTGGACGTCAGCGTCGACGGCCAGCGTCTCGCCCTCTACCGCGCCGACGCCGTCGTCGTGGCGACGGCCACTGGGAGCACCGCCTACTCCTTCTCGGCCGGCGGCCCCATCCTCTACCCGGAGTCGCAGCAGCTCGTGCTGACGCCGGTGGCGCCGCACCTCACGGGCAGTCATTCCCTGGTCCTGTCGCCGGACGCCGCGGTCGAGCTGAAGGTGGTCACCGAACACCGGGCGGTCCTGAGCGTCGACGGCCAGGAGGACCTGCCCCTGGCCAGCGGCGACACCGTTTCCGTCAAGCGGAGCCCTCACCTGGCCCGCTTCCTGCGTCTCTCCGGGCCGGCCGATTTCTACTCCACCGTTGCCGAGCGCCTGGGCTGGCTGCGCGTCGTCGACGCCTCCGACCACCCGGAACGGATCGAGGACCCGGATTCGCCCAAGTAGCGTGCCTGACCCCCAGGAGATCGTCCCCGAGCGCGTGCTGGAGAGCCGCCGCCTCTTCGAGGGACGTATCGTAAACCTGAGGGTCGATTCGGTGGAGCTGGGGGACGGCACCCGCTCCAGCCGCGAGGTGGTGGAGCACGGCGCGGTGGTCGCCATCGTCCCCCTGGATGGCGACGGCAATGTGCTCCTGGTGCGGCAGTACCGCCTGCCCATCGGCCAGACGACGCTGGAGATCCCCGCCGGTGGCGTCGACGCCGGGGAGTCGGCGGAGGAGGCGGTGCGGCGTGAGCTGCGGGAGGAGACGGGCTGCGACGCCGCGCGCCTCCTCCGGCTCGGCGGCTTCTACGCTTCGCCCGGCCACTGCAGCGAGTACATCCACGTTTTCCTGGCGACCGGCCTGACCGACGGCGAGCCCCAACGCGACTTCGACGAGCACATCGCGGTGGAGCGGCGGCCGCTGGCGGAGGCCGTCCGCCTCATCGCCTACGGGGAGATACGGGACGCCAAGAGCGTCATCGGTCTGCTGCTGGCGGAGCGCTATCTGTCACCGTGAGCCTGCCTACCGGCAGTTTCGGCGGGCCAGATTTCTTCGCTGCGCTCAGAATGACGGGGGCCAAGTGGCATGTGCCTGTTTTCACTATTGAAGCCCGGCGGCCGGTGCTATAGAATGACGTTGCTGCCCGAAGGAGATTTCATTGCCCCAGCATGACGTCGTCGTAGTAGGCGCGGGCCTCGCCGGCATGCGCGCCGCCCTCGAAGCCCTCGATCAAGGCGTCGACGTCGCCATCATCAGCAAGGTCCATCCCGTCCGCAGCCACTCCGCCGCCGCCCAGGGCGGCATCAACGCCGCTATGGGCCAGGAGGAGGGCGACAACTGGGAAGTCCACGCCTTCGACACCGTCAAGGGCAGCGACTACCTGGGCGACCAGGACGCCATCGAGCTGCTCTGCCAGGAGGCCGGCGAGCACATCATCGAGATGGAGCACATGGGCGTCATCTTCAACCGCGACGAGGAGGGCTACCTGGCCCGGCGCGGTTTCGGAGGCGCCTCCTACGCCCGCACCTTCTTCGTCGCCGACATCACCGGGCAGGCCATGCTCCACGTCCTGTACGAGCAGGTGCTCAAGCACCACCAGATCAAGGTCTACGAGGAGTGGTTCGTCACCTCCCTGATCATGGAAGACGGCCGCTGCGCCGGGGTGGTGGCGCTCGAGCTGCTGACCGGCCGGCTCTACCCCATCCGGGCCAAGGCCGTCATCCTGGCCACCGGCGGCCTCGGCCGCGTGTACGAGCCCAGCACCAACGGCCTGGTCTGCAGCGGAGACGGCATCTCCCTGGCCTACCGGGCGGGCGCGCCGGTCATGGATATGGAAATGGTGCAGTACCACCCGACGACCCTCAAGGAGAGCGGCTTCCTCATGAGCGAGGCCGCCCGCGGCGAGGGCGCCTACCTCACCAACAGCGGGGGCGAGCGCTTCATGCAGCGCTACGCGCCCAACAAGGTGGAGCTGGCCGCTCGCGACGTCGTCTCCCGCGCCGAGCAGACGGAGATCGACGAGGGCCGCGGCATCGACGGCTGCGTGCTCCTCGACAGCCGACACCTGGGGAAGGAGCTGATCCACAGCCGCCTCCACCAGGAGTACGACATCGCTATGACCTACCTGGGCATCGACATGGTGGAGCAGCCGGTGCCGGTGCGGCCAGGCGTCCACTACATCATGGGCGGCATCAAGACGGACGTCGACGGCGCCATGAACATCGCCGGGCTCTACGCCGCCGGCGAATGCGCCTGCGTCAGCGTCCACGGCGGCAACCGCCTGGGGGCCAACTCTCTTCTCGACACCCTGGTCTTCGGCAAGCGCTCCGGTCGCCACGCCGCCGATTACGCCAAGAGCACGCCGCCGGCCGGCGAATCGGAGGCCGTCATTACGCCCGACGAGGGCCAGATCAAGGCCCTCTTCGAACGCGCGGACAACGGCGAGCGGGCCCCGCTCCTCCGCACCGAGATGGGGCGGATGATGGACGAGCACGTCGGCATCTTCCGGGAGAAGAAGGCGCTGGCCCAGGCTGTCGACAAGCTGAAGGAGTACCGCGAGCGCTTCCAGCGGGCCTCCCTCCACGACAAGGGAAAGGTGTACAACACGGACCTGATGTTCGTCCTGGAGATGGGGTTCTTGCTGGACTGCGCCGATACCATCGCGGCCAGCGCCCTCGCCCGTGAGGAGAGCCGCGGCGCTCACTACCGCACCGACTTTCCCAAGCGCGACGACGAGAGCTGGCTCAAGCACACCCTTTGCTACTACACGCCGGACGGCCCCCGCATGGACTACCTGCCGGTGACCATCACCCAGTGGCCGCCGGCGGAGCGCACGTACTAGGGGAGAGGTATGTCGATTTCGGCGGCGCTGGGCGAGATGAGGGAAGTCAAGCTCCCTCAAGGCACGATCCGTTATCGCGAACGCGGGACCGGCGAGCCGATCGTTTTCCTGCACGGTTTCTTTGTAAACGACGACCTGTGGCGGAAGGTGGTGCCTGAGCTGGCAACAGACTTCCGCTGCATCACCCCGGACTGGCCCCTCGGCTCTCACGAAGTCCCCATGAACGCCGCGGCTGACCTCAGCCCGGCGAGCGTGGGCCAGCTCGTCGCGGACTTTCTCGCCGCTCTTGACCTCAACGCCGTCACGCTGGTCGGGAACGACACCGGCGGCGGGCTGTGCCAGGTCCTGGCCACTGAACACCCTGAACGAGTCGGCCGGTTGGTACTCACCAACTGCGACGGGTTCGACTATTTCCCGCCGCCGATATTCCGTCCTCTCTTCTGGGGCGCGGTACATGTGCCTGGCTTCGCCTCCTTCGTGGTGTGGGTGCTGCGGTTCGGCTGGGTTCGCGGCCTGCCGATCGCCTTCGGCTGGCTGGCCAAGCGTCCCATCGAGCCAGAGATCTGGGACTCCTACCTTGCCCCGGCCCGGAGTAATCCGGGCGTGCTCCGCGATGCCATCAAGTACCTAAGGGCGGTTCCCCGAGACCATACCCTCGCCGCTTCAAGCAACCTCAGCCGCTTTGCCGGGCCTGCGCTTATCGCCTGGGCTGTCGAGGACCGTATCTTCCCCTTGAAGCTGGCGGAGAAGCTCACTGAGGCACTTCCCAACGCCCGCCTTGCGCGAATCGAGGACTCTTACGCCTTTGTTCCAGAAGACCAGCCTCAGCGCCTGGCGGAACTCATGGCCGCTTTCATGCATGAGACTGCCGAGGCCCGCGCGTGACACCATGAGCCGGGAGACACGTTGATGCAGGTCAACCTCAAAATCCGCCGCTACAACCCGGAACGGGAGGACGGCGTTTACTGGCAGACCTACTCGCTGGACGTCCCCTCGCAGTTCACAGTGCTCGACGCCCTCATGAAGATCCGCGAGGAGATCGACGGCTCGCTGGCCCTGCGCTGCTCCTGCCGCAGCGCCATCTGCGGCTCCTGCTCGATGCGCGTCGACGGCCACGCCAAGCTCGCCTGCAAGACGAAACTCAATGTCCTGACCGAAGAGGGCGGCGAGATCAGCGTCGAGCCGATGGGCAACCTGCCGGTGATCAAAGACCTGGTGACGGACATGCAGCCGTTCTGGGACAAGGTGCGCCAGGTCGAGCCCTGGCTCCAGGCCGAGGGGCCGGCGCCCGAGCGCGAGTACCGCGTCCCCAACGAGGCGATGGTCCACCTGACCGACGTCATGAACTGCATCATGTGCGGGGCCTGCGTCTCCGACTGCACGGTCCTGGAAGCCGAGCTCAAGTACGGCAAGCCCTACGACCAGACGTTCATCGCGCCGGCGGCCCTGGCCAAGGCTTACCGCTTCGTCGCCGATCCGCGCGACGACCAGCAGCGGGAGCGGCTGAAGAAGCTGAGTGAGCCCAGCGGCGTCTACGACTGCACCCACTGCTTCGAGTGCGTCGAGGTCTGCCCCAAGGGCGTCGCGCCCATGGACCGCATCCTCAAGATGCGGGAGCTTGCCGTGGAGGCCGGTATCACCGACAAGGCCGGCGTCCGCCACGCCAAAGCGGCGGAGCAGTCCATCAAGGCCAGCGGCCGCAACTACGAGCTGACCTTCTACCCGAAGTCGGTGGGGCTCTTCAACGTGAAGGAGCTGCTCCCCGCCATGCCCACCGGCCTCGCCTTCGTCCGCAAGGCGGGCACCCGCTTCCTCCTCCCCCACAAGGCGGAGAACGTGCAGAAGATCCAGCGCGTGTTCAAGAAGGTCGGCAAGAGGAACAAGGAGAATCCAAATACAGAAGGACAGGCTTAAGCCTGTCCTTCCCGGATGAAGAGACGGGAGCATCTGAATGCGCTACGCCTACTGGCCGGGCTGCGTCTCCAAGGGTGGCTGCCCCGAGCTGTACCAGTCGATGGCGAAAGTGGCCGGCGTACTGGGCCTCGACCTCATCGAGCTGCACGAGGCGTCGTGCACCGGCTTCGGCGTGCTCAGCGAGCAGAACCCCGAGCTTGCCGACACCCTGAACTGCCGCACCTTCGCCATGGCCGAGAAGCTGGGCCTGCCCCTCATGAACATCTGCTCCACCTGGGTGCTTGTGGAGGACATCGGATTGGAGAAGCTGCGGGGCCTGGTGAAGCGGCCGCTGGCCGGCCTGCGGGTCGCGCCCTTCTACGGCTGCTACATCCTCCGGCCGTCCACGACCCTGGGGATCGACGGCAAGCCGCGCGACACCTACCTCGAGCGGGTGATCGAGGCCGTGGGCGCCGAGCCGGTCGACTTCTACGGCAAGAGCAAGTGCTGCGGCTTCCCCATCGTCACCATGAACCGCATCAACTCCCTCTCCATGGCCGGCGACCACCTCCTTGAGGCCAGGGACAAGGGCGCCGACGCCATGGTCACGCCCTGCCCCCTCTGCCACCTGAACCTGGACGGCCAGCAACCCGCCGCCGCCGGCGTCAAGAAGCGACCCATCGGGCTGCCGGTCCTCCACCTGCCCCAGCTGGTGGGCCTGGCCCTGGGCATCCCGCCCCAGGAGCTGCGGCTGAACCGTCACGTCGTCTCCACCGAAGCGGTCACCGTCAAGATCGGCTAGACCTCGTAGGTCCAGTAGCCCCCAGTTGGATGTTGCCCGCTTCGTCCAAAGGCTCGCCGCCGCCGACCTCCCGGACGCCTTCAACCCGTACCGTGAAGCCTGCCCCGTCCACGATTCGCCCGCCTCGGCCGGGATACGGCGGGCCAACATGGAGAAGTACCTCACCGCCCAACTCCGACTCAAGCCCCGGAGCCTCTGGGTGGGCGAGGCCGGGGGCTACCGCGGCGTCCGCCGCACCGGTCTCCTCCTCACCTCGGAGGAGTGGCTGGAAACGGCTTCGGCCCGGCTGGGCGTGCCCTTCGAGAAGGCGACGGTCACGCCCGTGGTCCGAGAGCTTTCGGCGGGTGCCGTCTGGCGGGAGATCGAGCGCCTGGACGAGGTGCCCCTTATCTGGGCGGCCGTCCCCATGCACACTCACCGGCCGGGGGTGCCGCTCTCCAACCGTAACCCGAGCCTCAAAGAAGTGCGCACGTTCTACCCGTTCCTCCGCGAGCTGCTGGATGAGTTCCGGCCCGCGATCGTGCTGGCCATTGGGCGCATCGCCGGGCGGGCGCTGACTGAGGTGGGCGCGGCGCACACGTACGTGCGCCACCCCTCGATGGCGGGCATCCCTGGGTTCCGCCGGGGGATTCGGCAATTTTACGGGGTGCCCATTGAAAGTAACTGATGGAACCGGCCGGCATGATCAGTACACTTCTGGTATAATAAAGGTGGAGAAACTTAGCGACTTAAATCGCGTCGTGGCGGAAAGGTAGACGCGGCAGCTTCGCAAGTTGCTGGGGCTGAAGCCCCGTGAGGGTTCGAATCCCTCCGACGAAAATGAACGGGTCGGCGTAAGCCGACCCGATTGGTTTCCGTTGCCGCGTCTCGTTAGAAACCGGTAATATTGTAGTGCCGGGCTATATCCTGAGGGCTTGAGAGGTCGAACCACATGAAGATGGAACTTCGCTCACGCGCTATAGATAAGATTTTCAAGCGGCGCGACCGATACGAAATCCCGGAGTGGCAGCGAGACGAGGTTTGGTCTGTAGAGAAGGAGCGCGCGCTCATCGATACGATTCTGCGAGGGTGGCACCTTCCCAAACTCTACTTCGTCAGAGCGTCGGACTCTCCGGAGACGTGGGAAGTTGTCGACGGCCAGCAGCGCCTCGCCGCAATCTTCGCGTTCCTGGACAACAAGCTCTTACTTTCCCCGGAGACACAGGCAATTTACGGCGGCCCGTATTACAAAGACCTTCCTCCAGAAGTGAGCGACCGTTTCGACGACTTCGAGTTGGACTACGAGGAGATTACCGAAACGGAAGAGGGCGAGGTACAGGAGTATTTTCAGCGCTTGCAGGAAGGTTTGCCACTTACACCTGCGGAGCGACTGAATGCGGTACCGGGCAAGCTGACTGAGTTCGTGAGGAAGCTATCCAAACAATCGTTCTTCAGGGACAAGGTGGTACTGAGTGATGCCCGGTACGCATACTTCGACGTGTGTAGCAAAGTGACGGCTGTTGAGATTCAAGGTTTTGAGGTGGGCCTTCGCCTCTCTGACCTCCAAGAATTGCTACAGACAAACGCCAACTTTTCAAGTACGTCCCATGTCGCGCAGAGAGTTCAAAGCACTTTCGACTATCTCAACACCGAAGTTTTCAACGAGCCGTCGCCCCTGCTACGCAACCGCAGCATCATCCAATCGTTCGCGACTCTAACCGCACGGCTCTTGCGGTCTGGGAAGATGGGAGGAATGGGCGCCAGGTTGAGGTCGTTCCTTGAGTCCTTCATGCGTGACCTACAGAGAGAGGTCGAGAAGGGGCACGAAGCGACGGATAAGGATCTGCTGGAGTTTCAAAGCACCATCAGCGCCAATCTCCGCACCGGTCCAGAGATCAGACACAAGGTCTTGCTCAAGCGCTTGCTTCTTGCTGACATCTCGTTTGCCGATGTAATTGGCCCTCAGGCCATTACCGAATCTGGTCTTGCCGCGGGCCTGCAGCGAAGCGGTGAGTCCATTCAGAGCTCTATCTATGCTCTCAATAAGCACTATCAGGCCGAACACGGGACCGACCTATTCAAGCCAACAAACGAAACCAGTCAAGCGGTTTCCACTATAGGGAAGCCGACGACAGGTCTGAAGGATTACGGCGAATTCATCGACGCGCTTTACTTCCTGTTGTATGAAGGTTCGGGCAACGGCCAGCGCCTGGGCGACCCGCTCCCTGACGTGGTGGACGATATCAAGGATCTGCGGACTCAGGTGCGGCATGACGTAGATCATGGGCCACCGAGTAAGGCGAAGACGAAGATGAAGAAGCTGGGAGAAGTGTTCAGCAAGTACGCTAATGTGGGTTCTCCAGAGCTCTTGAGGCCCGAGAGTTTTCCACTCGTACAGGCCCGCATTCTCACATCCGTGGATACTACGCTGGGGGCTTTACTACAGGACGCCTCTACTTAGATACGGGTCTGTCACCCCCCAGCACCTTACCCCGCCGCCCGCTGCCACTGCGCCTTCCCCTGCTCCAGCAGGTCGCCGCCGTGGACGTCGTTGCAGACGATGACCGGGAACCCGTCTAGCTCCAGCCGGCGGACCGCCTCCGTGCCCAGGTCCTCGTAGGCCACCAGCTCTACCGACCTTATGTGCTTCGAGAGCAGGGCGCCGGCGCCGCCGACGGCCAGGAAATAGACCGCCCGGTGCCTGACCAGCGCCTCGCGCACCTTCGGGCCGCGGCCGCCCTTGCCGATGGCGCCCTTCAGCCCCGCCTCGAGCAGGGCAATCGTATACGGGTCGAGCCGCATCGCCGTCGTGGGTCCGGCGGAGCCGATGACAGCGCCCGGCCTGGCCGGCGTGGGGCCCACGTAGTAGATGACCTGCCCCCGCACGTCCACGGGCACGGCTTCGCCGCGGGCGATGGCCTCGGCCATCCGCTTGTGGGCGGCATCCCGCGCCGCGTAGACGGTGCCCGAGAGCTGCACGGAGTCGCCGGCCCGCAGCTGCTCGATGACCTCGTCGCTGAGGGGGAGGCGGACCTCCAGTTCGGCCACGCTAGCGTTCCTGGGGAGACGACTCGGGCAGGTCGACGTTGACGACGACGTTCTCCTGCGAATCGCGACAGACGATCATCTCGATCCCTTCGCTGTCGCTGGCGTTTTTCTCCTGGTGCACCGCCCGCGGCGGAACGTAGATGAAGTCGCCGGGCCCCGCCTCGACCGTCTGCTCCAGCCGCTCGCCGAAGCGGAAGCGGGCGCGGCCTCGGGTGATGTAGATGACGCTCTCGCAGTCGCCGTGGTGGTGGGCGCCGGACCGCGCCCCCGGCGCCATCGTCACCAACCCGACCCACAGGTTCCGCGAGCCGACGGTGCCGCCGGCGACGGCGGCCAGGCGGTGCATGCCCGGAGTCTGCGACGTCTCGGGGGAGAGGTCGCTGCCCCGGACCACGCGCACTTCGCTCACCCGACGCTCCCGCCGCTGATGCGGAGGAGGACGCCGTCCTCCCGCTCCACCTGCTCGAAGGTGAAGAAGGGGCAGCAGACCGCCTCCTCGTCGACGAACGTGGAGACGTCTTCCCACAGGCCCGAAGGCTCGCCGGCGAAGAAGAACTCCTGGCCCGCCTCCGTCTGCCGCTGCTCCGCTAGCCTGGCGAAGAGCCGTTCCGTATCGGCCTGACGCAGGCGGCCCTCTTCCGGGGTCAGGCGGCAGGCGGGTTCCGCGTCGGGCTCGGCGGCGGGGACTAGGCGCGTCCTCATCGTCTTCATAGCACCGCCTCCTTCAGCCGCGCCGAGTGGCACTGCAGGTTCACGGCCACCGGCAGGGCGGCGATGTGGGTGGGGTACGTCTCGACGTGGACGGCCAGGGCCGTCGTCCGGCCGCCCACCGCCTGGGGGCCGATGCCCAGGGCGTTCACCCACTCCAGCAGGTCGGCCTCGAAGGCGGCGGTCTCGGCGTCCGGGTGGGGCTCGCCGACCCGCCGGGTGATCGCCTTCTTCGCCAGGTACATGGCGTACTCGGCCGTCCCGCCGACGCCGACACCCACGATAATCGGCGGGCAGGGGTTGCCCCCCGCTTCCTCCACCGTCCGCACCACGAACTCGGCGATGCCGTCCTTGCCAGCGCCCGGGAGCAGGGTGGTGAAGCGGCTCATGTTCTCGCAGCCGGAGCCCTTCGGCATCAGTTGTATACGAATTCTGTCGCCGGGGACGATCTCCGTGTGGACGACGGGCGGAGTGTTGTCGCCGGTGTTGATGCGCTCCGTGAACGGCTTGTCGACGATAGAGGCGCGCAGGAACCCTTCTCGGTAGCCGCTGCCCACGCCCTCGCGCAATGCTTCCGTCAGCCCCCCTCCCACGACGTGCACGTCCTGCCCTATCTCCAGGAAGATGACCGTGGTGCCGGTGTCCTGGCAGAGGGGCAGCATCTCGTCTGCGGCCAGCTCCGCGTTTCGGAGGATCTGGTCCAGCACCTGCCGGGCCAGCGGCGACTCCTCCCGCTGGCGGGCGCGCTTCAGCGCCTGGAGGACGTCGTTGGGCAGGAGGACGGTCGCCTCCTGGCAGAGGCGGACGACGGCGCCGCGGATCTCGTCGACGTGGACGTCACGCATATCGGAATGTAGTGGAAGGCTTAGCCTTCCACGCCCTTGGAGGCTACATAACCCTAAGCCTATGATACTAGTTGACCAGCCCCACGAGCTCCTGGACGGCGCCGGCAGCCCGGCGCAGGCCCTCCAGTTCGTCCTTGGCAAGGGGCGCTTCGTAGACCGCCTCGATGCCCTTCGCCCCTAGCTTCACCGGCACGCCCACGAAGGCGCCCCGGATGCCGTACTCGCCGTCCAGGTAGGCGCAGCAGGGGAGGATGCGCTTCTTGTCCAGCAGGATCGACTCCACCATCTCCACGGTCGCCGCTGCCGGGGCGTAGAAAGCGGAGCCCGACTTCAGCAGGCTCACCACCTCGGCGCCGCCGTTCTTCGTCCGCTGGACGATGGCCTCGATGCGCTCCCCCGGCAGGAGGGACGTCAGCGGGACGCCGCCGACCATCGCCGTGCTGAGGATAGGCACCATCGTCGCCTCGGTGTGGCCGCCGAGGACGACGGCGTGCACGTCCTCCACCGAGCAGCCGGCCTCCCAGGCGATGAAGGTGCGGTACCGGGTCGAGTCCAGCATTCCCCCCTGGCCGACGACGCGCTGTTTGGGGAGGCCGGTGGTCTCCAGGGCCACGTGGCACATGGCGTCCATGGGGTTGGCGAAGATGATCAGCACGGCTTCCGGCGAGTGCTCGGCCGCCTTGCCCGCCACGTCCCGCACGATGCCGGCGTTGGTGTTCAGCAGCTCCTCGCGGGTCATGCCGGGCTTGCGGGGGACGCCGGAAGTGATCACGACGACCTCCGAGCCGGTCGTGTCGCGCCAGTCGTTGGTGCCGGTGACGCGGGCGTCGAAGCCAGCTACCGGGCCCGACTCGGCCAGGTCGAGGGCCTTGCCCTGAGGGAGACCCTCGATGATGTCGTGCAGGACGACGTCGACGTAGCCGGTCTCGGCCAGGCGCTGGGCCATGGTGCCGCCGGTCATGCCGGCGCCCACCACGGTTACCTTGCGTCGCATAGCGACCTCCCTGTTTTTTCTCGCAAGCCCCCGCACTGAAGTCCGCGGCTTCCTGAATCCGGAGCCGCGCACTTCAGTGCGCGGGGGCGGAACTTCAGTCCATGCGGCGGAGCTTCTCGATGACGGCGTCGGCCACCTCGGAGGTGCCGACGGCCGTGGGGTCGTCGAGAGAGGGCTTCATGTCGTAGGTCACCCTCTTACCCTCGGCGATGACGGCGGCGATGGCCGCGTTCAGTCGGTCCGCCGCCCCCTTCTCGCTGAGGTGGCGGAGCATCATGACGCCGGAGAACATCATCGCCATCGGGTTCACCTTGTTCAGCCCGGCGTACTTGGGCGCGCTCCCGTGCACCGGCTCGAACACGGCGATGTCGTCGCCCAGGTTGGCGCCCGGCGCTACCCCGAGGCCGCCGACGAGCCCGGCGCAGAGGTCGGAGAGGACGTCTCCGTAGAGATTGGGCAAGACCAGGACGTCGTACCGCTCCGGCTTCTGCACCAGCTGCATGGTCATGTTGTCCACCAGCGCCTCTTCGTAGATGATGTCGTCGTACTTCCTGGCCACCTCGCGCGCCACGGCGAAAAAGAGGCCGTCCGTGTACTTCATGATGTTGTCCTTCGCCACCGCCGTTACCTTCTTGCGGCCGTACCTGCGCGCGTAGTCGAAGGCGAAGCGGACGATGCGGCGGCTGCCGTACTCCGAGATGATCTTGAGGCTGAGGCCGGCGTCCGAGCGGATGGGGCCCATGCCCGCCGCCTCGCACAGCTCCGAGACCTTGGCGATGGCTGGGTCGCCCTTCTCGAACTCGAGGCCGGCGTACAGGTCCTCGTGATTCTCGCGGACGATGACCAGGTCAACGTTGTCGTAGCGGGTGCGGACGCCCGGGTGGTACTTGGCGGGTCGGAGACAGGCGTACAGGTCCAGGGCTTTGCGCAGGGCAACGTTGACGCTGCGGAAGCCGCCGCCCCGGGGCGTGGTTATCGGCCCCTTGATGGCGACCCGGTTGCTGCGGACGGAGTCGAGGAGGTCTTCGGGGAGGACGGTGCCGAACTTCTCAGCGGCGCCGATGCCGGCTTCCTTGACGTCCCACTCTATCGGTATTCCCGTGGCTTCGATGACGCGGACGGTGGCCTCGGTGATCTCTGGGCCCACGCCGTCGCCGGGAATCAGCGTGATCCTATGGGGCATGCAGCAAACGTCCCCTTAACACTATGGCAGGTGATCGCATCCATTCTAGCAGACGCCAATTCCTATACGATAGGCCGTCCAGGAGTGGACTCCCGCGGAAAAGTCCTGTGCTTACGTAGTCGGGGCGGCCGCGGCGAGAAGCCGGCGCACGATGAACGGCAGGATGCCGTCGTGGCGGTACTGCTCGATCTCCAGGGGGCTGTCGACCCTGGCCACGGCCTCGAACAGTAGTTCCGTGCCGTCCTCGCGCCGGGCGCGGACCGACACGTTCTGCCGCGGTTTCAGCCCGGCGGAGAGCCCCTCGATTTCGAAGACCTCTTTGCCGGTGAGGCCCAGGCTCTGCCGGCTCTCGCCCGGCAGGAACTGCAGCGGCGCCACGCCCATGCCGACCAGGTTGCTGCGGTGGATGCGCTCGTAGCTCTCGGCCAGGACGGCGCGGACGCCGAGCAGGACCACGCCCTTGGCCGCCCAGTCGCGGGAGCTGCCGGAGCCATACTCCTTGCCGGCGATCACCAGCAGCGGCACGCCTTCCTGCCCGTAGCGCATCGCCGCTTCGTACACGGTCGTCTGCTCGCCGCTGGGGAAGTGGATCGTCCAGCCGCCCTCGGTGCCGGGCACGAGCTCGTTGCGGAGGCGGACGTTGGCGAAGGTACCGCGCAGCATCACCTCGTGGTTGCCGCGGCGGGCGCCGTAGCTGTTGAAGTCGCGGGGCGTGACGCTGTGCTCCTGGAGGTAGCGGCCGGCCGGGCTGTCGGCTGCGATGGAGCCGGCGGGGGAGATGTGGTCCGTGGTTACCGAGTCGCCCACCATGACCAGCACCCGCGCGTCGAGGATGTCCCGGAGCGGCGGCGGCTCCGGCGCCGTCTCGAGCACGAAGGGCGGCTCGCGCAGGTAGGTGGACTGCTCGTCCCAGGCGTACAGCCCGCCCTCGGGCACCGCCAGCGCCCACCAGCGCTCGTCTCCCTCGAAGATGCGGGAGTACGTGTCCCTGAAGATGGACGGCTCTACGGCGAATCGCGCCGCCTCCGCGACCTCCTGGGACGACGGCCAGATGTCGCGCAGGTATACCGGCTGCCCTTCCTGGTCCTGGCCCAGCGGCTCCGCCCTCAGGTCTATGTCCACCGTCCCGGCCAGGGCGTAGGCCACCACCATCGGCGGCGACGCCAGATATGAGGCCCGCACCTGCGGGTGGATTCGCCCTTCGAAGTTGCGGTTGCCGCTGAGGACGGCGGCCACCACCAGGCCGTTGTCGTCCACGGCGCGGGCCACCGGCTCCGGCAGGGGGCCGCTGTTGCCGATGCAAGTGGTGCAGCCGAAGCCGACGAGGCCGAAGCCCAGGGCCTCCAGGCGCGACAGCAGCCCCGCCCGCCGCAGGTAGTCGATCACGGCCCGCGAGCCCGGAGCGAGGCTGGTCTTTACGAAGGGCGGTGGGGCCAGGCCCCGCTCCGCGGCTTTCCTGGCCAGCAGGCCCGCTCCCAGCATGACGCTGGGGTTCGACGTATTCGTGCAGCTGGTGATGGCGGCGATGACCACCGAGCCGTGGGTCAGCTCCGCCCGCTGGCCTTCGAGGGCGACTTCCACCGACTTCGGGTGGGGGCTGACGGGGGCGGCGGGCTCGCTCTGTTGCTCGGACTCGTTGAAGGTGCCCCCTTCCCAGTCGAACCGCTCCCCGTTGGGTCCAGCCCCGGCGAACGCCTCCTTGAACGACTCACGCAGGCTCTGCCTTACCGCGGCCAGGGGCACGCGGTCCTGGGGCCGCTTGGGCCCGGCCAGGCTCGCTTCCACCTTCGACAGGTCCAGCTCCAGCGTCTCGCTGAATACAGGGTCGGGGGAGGCGTCGTCCCTGAACAGGCCCTGCGCCTTCGTGTACGCCTCCACCAGCTCGACCAAGTCTGGCTCGCGTCCGGTCATCGTCAGGTAGCGGAGGGTCTCCGCGTCCACCGGGAAGAAGCCGGCGGTGGCACCGTACTCGGGCGACATGTTGGCGATGGTGGCGCGGTCGGGGAGGCTGAGGCTGCTCAGCCCCGGCCCGCAGTACTCCACGAACTTGCCGACGACGTTGCGCTTCCGCAGCAACTCGGTGACGGTGAGGACCAGGTCGGTGGCCGTAACCCCCTCGGCCAGGGCGCCGGTGAGCCGGACGCCCACCACTTCGGGGACCACCAGGGGCAGGGGCTGGCCGAGCATCGCCGCCTCCGCCTCGATGCCGCCGACGCCCCAGGCCAGCACGCCGAGGCCGTTGATCATCGTGGTGTGGGAGTCGGTGCCGACCAGCGTGTCCGGGAAAGCGATGGTCCTTCCGTCTTCCTCCGCGGTCTGGACGACCTTCGCCAGGTACTCCAGGTTCACCTGGTGCACGATGCCGGCGCCCGGCGGCACGACGCGGAAGTTGCGGAACGCCTGCTGGGCCCAGCGGAGGAAGGCGTAGCGCTCGCGGTTGCGCTCGTACTCGCGGTCGACGTTAATCTTGAAGGCGTCCGCTATGCCGAAGGCGTCCACCTGCACCGAATGGTCGACGACGAGGTCGACGGGGATGTCCGGGTTGACTTGCTCGGGGTCACCGCCCTGCCGCTGTACTTCCGAGCGGAGCGCGGCCAGGTCGGCCGCCACAGGGATGCCGGTCAAGTCCTGGAGGAGCACGCGGGCGGGCAGGAAATGCAGCTCGCGGCCGGACGCGGCGCCGGGCCGCCAGCGGGCCAGGGCAAGGACGTCCTCCTCGACCACGATCTCGCCGTCGAAGCGGCGGAGGAGGTTCTCGAGCAGGATCTTGACGGTATGGGGCAGACGGCTGAGGTCGCCCACGCCGAGTTCGGTCAGGCGTTCGAGCCGGAAATAGCCGACCGCGCCGGCGCCGGTGCCAAGGGAGGAGAGAGCGCCAAAGGGGTCAGGTCTGGCCATCACTCACACCATCCACTCTCGGTCGGAGGGCTTCTCAGTCGCTGTTCTGGAAGCCGCAAACGCGCCAGGCGCCCGCTCAGGCAAACCGCTCCAGGTAGGCGGTCAGGTCGAACTCCTGCTTTTCCGGCTCGAACTCGCGGGCGCGGCGCTCGTAGACAGGCCGCTCCTCCTGGTAGAAGAGCCCCAGGTGCACCTTCTCTTCCACCAGGGCCATCTCGATGGCCCCCTTCAGGTCGCTGCGGTCCCAGTCCTCGGGCAGGTCAGCCACTCGCTGGTCGTAGTAGTCGTAGGTGTTGAAGAACTCGGCGCAGGGGCTCTGGACGTGGATGAAGGCGAAGCCCTTGTGCTTCGTCCCCTCGACGATGAGGGCGGTCAACTCGTTGGGCTTCGCCGAGTAGCCCCTGGCGACGAAGGTGGCGCCGTTGGTCAGGGCCAACAGCACCGGGTTCATCGGCTTGGAGATGACGCCGTACGGGGTGGACTTGGACTTGTGGCCGATCAGCGACGTCGGCGAGGACTGCGCCTTGGTTAGGCCGTAGGTCTGGTTGTCCATCATGACGCAGGTGACGTCGATGTTGCGCGCCGCCGCGTGGGGGAAGTGGCCGGCGCCGATGGCCAGGAGGTCGCCGTCGCCGCCCATGACCAGGACGGTGAGGTCGGGCCGGGCCAGCTTCATGCCGGTGGCGATGGGCAGAGCGCGACCGTGGACGCCGTGCAGGCCGTAGGTGCTCATGAAGTAGGGCGTGCGGCTGGAGCAGCCGATGCCAGACACCACGACGACCTGGTCGCGCGCCAGCTGGAGGGCCGCCAGGGCCTTAAAGGTAGCGCTGAGTACGCCGAAGTCGCCGCAGCCGGGACACCATACCGGCTTCTCCCCGCTCTTATAGTCCCTTACCGTCAGGGCCTCGCGCGGGGCTTGGAGCACCTCGGCGCCGTCAGGCATTATTAGCGACCTCCTCGATCTTCGCCAGTATGTCGCCCGGGGTGAAGGGCAGGCCCCCGATCTTGTTCAGCCGGATGGCCCGCACCCCGAGGGTGGCGGCCAGATGGTGGGCGAACTGTCCCTGGTAGTTCACCTCGGGCACGATGACCTTCTTCACCGAAGCAGCAAACGCGCTGATCTGCCGCTCGGGAAGGGGGTTCAGCGCCCGCGGGTGCAGAGAGGCGACCTTGTATCCCTTGGCCAGGGCCCGGTCCACCGCCTCGTTGATGGAGCCCTCGGTGGCGCCCCAGCCGATGATGCCCACGTCCGCCTTCTCGGCGCCGTAGCGCGGGCAGAGCTCGGCGAGGTCGATCTCCTGGCGGGCGCTGGCGAGCTTCCGGAACCGCTTCGCCGTCATCGCCTCGTGGACCGCGGGCGTGAGGACGGGGTGGCCCCGCTCGTCGTGCTCAAGGCCCGGCGCCACGTAGGTGTGCGGGTCGACGCCGGGTACGGCCATCGGCGAGACGCCGGAATCGGTGATGGTGTAGCGCATGTAATCCTCCGGCGATACGCCGTCCGGACGGATACGGTTCATCACCGCCAGGGTCTCGCCGTTGGGCCGGTCGATGGTCTCTGTGCGGTGGGAGAGCGACTGATCAGAGAGGACGATCACGGGACACTGGTACGTCTCGGCCAGGTTGAAGGCGAGGACGGTCATGCGCAGGCAGTCGGCGACGGAGCCCGGGGCGAGGACCAGGCGGGGGAAGTCGCCGTG
>JACOUE010000003.1 GCA_016178045.1 Chloroflexota bacterium | reverse complement strand
GGCACCGCGGTCATCTCGTCGCGCAACTCCCCCACGTCGAC
This sequence comes from Chloroflexota bacterium, assembly GCA_016178045.1. Lineage (GTDB taxonomy): Bacteria > Chloroflexota > Dehalococcoidia > SM23-28-2 > JACOUE01 > JACOUE01. Next base: position 6,910 of record JACOUE010000003.1, on the reverse strand, counting down.
AAGGCCAGACTCCGCGATGCACCATTGACCGTGCAACAAGTGATAGAGGACATTCTACCTGCGACGTAAAGGCGGTCATTCTAGCTGCGACGCGACACCCCTCTTGACAAGTGGTCATGCTAGTATGTTAGTATACTAGCATGACCCCGGCACCGCCGGAACCCGATCGCAAGACCCAGTTCAACGTATACCTGCCGCCCGATTTGGTGCGGCAGATCAAGCACGCCGCCATCGACGAGGACTACTCCCTCAGCCGTTTCGTTGAACACGTCTTCCGGGAGTACCTCGCCAGGACTAGAGGGAAGGCCGCAGATGACCGCTGAGATGATCATCTACGCCTACGTATCGGACCTAGACCGGCTGCGCCAGTTCTACGAGGGCGCCCTGGGCGCGAAGGCCAGCCAGAAGAGCCGCAACTGGTTCACCTTTCAGCTGGACGAGGCCACCTTCGCCCTGCACCGGCAGCGGAGCACCGAGGCCGCCCGGGACATCGGTTACTTTCACTTTGAGTTCCGGGTCAGAGACATAGAGGACGCCCTGACCCGGTTCCAGGCTCACGGAGCCGAAGTGGTCCGCGGCGTCAGCGACGTGGTTTACGGCAAGTCCGCCGTCCTCCGCGACCCCGACGGCCGCGAGTTCAGGCTGATGCAGGAAACGGCCTAGCCCCGGACCACCACCTCACCGTCGTTCCACTCGGGGTCGGCCTCCAGGAGATCGCGGAACTGGCGGTACCACTGGTCCTGCCCGGGGTCCTCAGCGTTAGCGACGTAGGCTTCCTTGCTCTCGAACATGGCTACCGCCATCATGCCGCCGTTGTCCAGCTTGTACAGGTAACCGCCCAGGGCGCCCCGCACCTTGGGACGTCGCTCCCGGTTCCACTCCTCCATCATCCTGATAACGTCCTGCTCCTTGCCCGCCTTGGGCTTGATCCGGAAAACGCTACCGTACATGGGACCTCCTTCTACAATGAATCCTGCCTGACCCCAGACGCCCACGATTATAGCATCAGGCGAGGCGGGCCATCACCTCAGCCCCTCGGTCGCCCGCTAGGTGTCCAGTTCGTAATCCCCCGTACCGTCTGTCGTGGAGGAGGAGACCAAGAACGGCGGGCACACGGGGCGAGGCCAAACGGGGCCGGGGGCCTCATTCCCGACCGCTGTATTGAGGATAGCGAGCGCGGTAACCCAGCCGCCTCGCGATGGGTGCCAGCGCGGCGAGGACCAGCCGCTGCACCGGTACCGGCGGCCAGGCGAAGAATGTCTCGTACTCCCGAGCCAGCAGTGCGCCTTGCAAGGGGTTGGGCAGACCCCTCTTGTTGACCTTCCCGTCCCGGGCCAGACCGAAGACGGTCTCGATCGCAGTCTCCGTCTTCAACGCTGGCCGGGCCTCCACCAAAACGTGCGCCTCGTCCCCGCCGCCGTTCCACACGGTGTGGGGGATGCCGGGTGGAAGGACCACGGTCTGGCTCGCGCTGAGCCCTTCTTCCTTCCCGCCCAGGCGGAAGCGAACCGTGCCTGAGACCACTTCGATGCGCTCCTCCTGCCGCGGGTGCACGTGCTCCGGCATGGCGACGCTGTGGGGCTTCATGAACAGATCGAACTGCAAGAGTTCGCCGCTTGTCTCCCCACCCCGTTTGCGGAAGACTACCCGCTCTGCCGTTACCGGGTTCTCGAGTGCGTCTCCTGCGTCAGCCATGATGCACCATCGCCCCTCCTTCGCCCTACGTGTCCGCCTCGAAGATGCCGGCGACCGCCTGCACGTCAAGGAATAGGCCCACCGCGAGGGGCAAGGCCAGCACGGCCAGCGCCGCTGCCATGGCCAGCCAGCGTCCCCGCAGGTCGGACAGCCGGTCGAAGCGCCCGGCGGACCAACCGACAAGCACTGTGGTGATGGGCATTCCGACGAGAATGTAAGGGAGGAAAAGAGCTACGGCTCTCCCCGCGACAATGCCGATTCCCCCAATGGCTGGTAGCAGTAGCAGCGGGGCGAACAGGTAAGCCGCCTGGGTTAGTCGCCTGGGACGGTGGGTCGTGGGGCGTGCCAGCATCCGCTCCACCAGGTCCAGCAGCGGTGCCACCAGCAGGCCGAACAGGATGAAGATCGACGCGAACATCGCAATATTCAGGGTTGGAGGGCCGAAGAGGTGGAAGTCTGGGTTGTCACTGCGAATGATGGCTGACCCAAATATCACTAGGAGGATCAACCCGAACGCCGGACCCCGGCAGGGCCCGCAGTCGGCTACCCAGCGGCGCAGCGCCACGTACAGGAGGCCACCGAAGACGCCGATGAAACCGCCCATCAGTATGAGAAAGAACGTTCCGCCGGCGGTGATCTCCCCCACGCGGGCCTCGAAATCGGTGAGCGTACCTTGAAACCGGCCCTCCGCCACCTCAGCGGTGATCCGCATGGCCACCCGCGAGCCGATTCCGCCGGCGACAGCCCCCGCTAGAAATCCGGCCAGCGCGCCGACGGCGATCGTTCGCGCCAGCGCCTCGATTCCTGATTCCTGCGGCTCAGCGGCACGCGATTCCTCTGTCATGCGGTGGCCCGCCAGTGGCGTCCTCGGAGTATAGACTACTCTCCTCAAGCGCGGCAACGGCCTGCGACGGGTTACAGAACCCCCGCTCTTACCTCGCACGGGCCGTCCGCCCGGAACCGCACCACCGTGGCCACCTTCGTCTGCCGCACGGCGGCGCGCCTCGCCCCGGCCACCGCGACGGCCGACAGGGCCGCGGGCTCGAGGAAACGCACTTCGTACCGCCGCGCCGAGGGCCCTATCCGCAGCCGCACCTCCCGCCCCCGCCGCTCGCCCCCAACCTCGACGCGCTGCTCGTGATCCCACAGCTCAATACGCGCCGACGAATCCAGCCGCACCTCCAGCGTCAGCGGCTCCCACGGCTTCTCCTCCGTGTGCAGCATCGGCGGCGCCAGCGGCAGGATCGAGTCGCCGCGGACGTACAGGGGCAACCGCCGCAGCGGCACAATGCGCTCCCGCCACAGCGGCCCCGACAGCCGCTCCCCCGTCCACCAGTCGTACCAGTGGCCCGCCGGCAGGTAGACGCGGCAGCGGCCCTCGCGGTTCAGGACCGGCGCCACCAGGAGGTACGGCCCCAGCAGGTACTCGAAGTCCACCGACGCGCTCACGGGGTCGTCCGGGTACTCGAGCACGAGCGGCCGCACCACCGGCAGGCCCGTCGCCGCTGCCTCGTGGGCCAGCGACCAGATGTAGGGCAGGAGCCGGTAGCGCAGGCGGCCGAACTTCCGCACGACCCCCGCCGCCTCCGCCCCGTAGTACCACGGCTCACGGCCGCGGATGCCGTGGAAGCGCGAATGCGAAGACAGCAGCCCGAACTGGGCCCAGCGGACGTACAGCTCCGGCTCGGGAGGGTTGAGCCCGCTCGGGTTCCAGAACCCGCCGATGTCGTGGCTCCACATGCTGATGCCGGAGAGGCTCAGGCTCAGCCCCGCCCGCAGCGTCGCCGCCAGGCCACCCCAGGTGCAGGGCGCGTCCCCCGTCCAGTTGATGGGGTACCGCTGCGAGCCCGCGTACCCCGAGCGGCCGAAGACCACCGCCTCCCCCCTCTCCTCCTGTATCACTTCGAAGACGGCCTCGTTGTAGAGGAGGGGGTAGAGGTTGTGCGCCTGCTCGCCGGAGCGGCCGTCGCTGAAGACGGCGTCGCGGGGGACGCCCTCGCCGTAGTCGGTCTTGAAGCTGGCGACGCCCAGGCGCAGGTAGCGGCGGTGCTTGTCCTGCCACCAGCGCCGCGCCCCCTCGTCCGTGAAGTCGACGAGGGCGGCGTCGTCGCGGTTCTCCAGCGGCTGGGCCAGGCCGCCGTCCTCCGCCTTCACCAGGTAGCCCCGCCGCGCCCCCTCATCGAACATCGCCGTGCCCTTCCACACGTACGGGTTCTCCCACAGGCTGAGGCGGAAACCCCGCTCCCGCAGCCACTCGATGAACTCGCCCGGCTCGCCCCAGGCCTCCTCGTCCCACTCGAAGTTGACGCCGTCGGCGCGGCGGGCCGCCCGCCCCTTCTGCCAGCGCGGGTCCAGGTGCACCACGTCGCCCGGTAGCCCCAGCTCCCGCAGCCGCTCGACGATCCCCTCTACCTGCGACCGCTCCCGGTACATGCAGCGCGACCACCAAACCCCGAACGACCAGAGCGGCGGCACCAGCGGCCGCCCCGTCAGCTCCCCGTAACGGACGATGACTTCCTTCAAAGACGGGCCGTAAACGAAGAAGTAGTCCAGGTAGGGATCGGCGACGCGGAACGCCGCCGACTGGGGCGATGGGTTCCCCAGCTCGTACACGGTCTTGCTGTGGTGGTGGACGAAGACGCCGTAGCCGCGGCTGCTGAGGACGAACGGGATGTTGAGGTAGGTGACCGTCCCCGTCACCGCACCGTACGGGTCCCGCGACCACGACACGATCCGCTGCCCCCGCTTGTCGAAGGGGCCGAACTGCTCCCCCAGGCCGTACAGCCGCTCGTCCGGCGCCAGCGACCACGCCTCGTGGAAGTCGGCCCGGCCCCGTTTGCCCCGCGAGAACCCCAGGGGCAGCACCGTGGGCCGCAGCAGCGTCCGGTCGTCCCCACCCAGGCCCCACAGCGCCCGCCCCGACCGGTCCGATATGCTCATCGACCACGGCCGGCGGGGTATGCGTACCCGGAGCGCGCCGCTGCTGATCGTGAGGCCGTCCTCGTCCTCCCGCAGCCGCACCCTTACCCGCTCACCCTGAGCCTGTCGAAGGGTGAGCATGGGCGAGGCTGGCGGCGGCTCCTCCCCTCCCTCCAGCCACGCCTGCACCCGCACCACCTCCGGCCACACGAAGACGACGCGCAGCCGCACCGCCCCCTGCGAGTCCGTCTTCGCCGCCAGCGCCGCCCCGCCCGGCACCGCCTCCCACCCCGCCACCTCCGAGACGTACGCGTACTCCCGCTCGCGATCGGCGAAGATGGGAGTCCAGTCTTCGGGCTCCAGGTCCAGCAGCGTCCCGCCCGGCCTGGCCATGTCTACCTCCGATCCGAAGGGAAGATTAGCCACAGATTAGCACAGACGGATCACAGACAGAAAAAATCTGAGCCAAGCTGCGTCCATCTGTGGCTACGCCACCCTACGTCTGGCAGTGGCGGCAGAAGTTCGTGATGCGCTGGCCGGCGGTGATCTCCGTTATGCTGGCGCCGCAGCGGGGGCAGGGCTGGCCGCCCCGCCGGTGCACCCGCAGGTGGTCGCGGTAGTGGTCCGAGGGCAGGCCCTCCCGCTCCATCCGCTCCACGACGATCGGCGTGGCCCACGCGAAGACGGAGCGCATCGCCCGGTAGAGGCGGCCCTCCGCCTCCGCCGGCAGCTCGCTGCGCCTGCGGTAGGGGTGAATGCCGGCCTCGAAAAGCACCTCGTCTGAATAGGCGTTGCCGATGCCGGCGACGCACTGCTCGGTGGTGAGGACGTTCTTGATCTGGCCCCGGTAGCGGCTCAAGCGCTGGCGGAACCTCTCATCCGTTAGGTCGTCGCTCATGGCATCCGGGCCCATCTCTGACCAGCGGGGCACCTTCGCGGCGAAGTCGCATTCGGCCGCCAGGTATGCCTTGCCCATCAGCCGGTCGTCGAAGTAACGGAGCTCCTTACCGTTCTCCAGCGACAGGACGAACGCCGTCTTCGCCCGCTTCCTCTCGGACGGGTCGCTGTACTGGAAGCGGCCGGTCAGCATGGCGTGAACGACCAGGTACGGCCCGGCGTCGAAAGGAAACAGCAGGTACTTGCCGACGCGGCGCATCTCGGCCAGCGTCCGGCCGCCAAGCGCGTCGGCGAACTCCTCCCGCGACGCCCGGACGACGATGGGAATGACCACCTGGGCCTGCGTGACCTCCAGGCCGGGCAGGCGCTTGTTGAAGTAGGCGCAGTACCCTTCGAGGTCCGGGATCTCCGGCATGACAGTGAGCTAACCGCTTTTTTGGTAGCGGGGATAGGAGCCCAGGATGCGGAAGTAGGAGCACTGCTCCTGAATCCGCTCCAGCGCCTCGGCCAGGGCGGGGTCCGTTCGGTGGCCGTCGACGTCCGCCAGGAAGATGTACGTGCCCAGCCGGTCGCCGGAGGGGCGGGACTCGATCTTCGACAGGTTGATGCCGCGGCTCGAGAACTCCTCCAGGGCGCCCACCAGCAGGCCGGGCCGGTCCTCCACGGCGAAGGCGAAGGCCAGCGACGTCTTGTCGCTGCCGGTGGGCGGGTGGTCGTTCGCGGCCAGCACCACGAAGCGGGTGACGTTGCCTCGCCGCTCCTGGATGTCGCGGGCCAGCACCTCGGCGCCGTAGATTTCGGCGGCCCGCTTGTTGCCGACAGCGGCCGAGTCGTCCCGCTGCATCATCTCCTCCACCGCCGCCGCCGTCGAGAGCGCCGCCACCATCTCCGCCTTGGGGAAGCAGCGTTCGATGAAGCCGCGGCACTGGGCCAGCGCCTGCGGGTGCGAGTACACCCGGCGGACGTCCGCCGCCTTGAGCCCGGGCTTCGCCAGCAGGAAGTGCTCGATGGGCAGCACAAGCTCAATGCAGATGGCCAGCTTCGCGTCGTGGATGAGAACGTCCAGCGTCTCCGTGACCGCCCCCTCCAGGCTGTTCTCGATGGGCACCACGCCCCCGTCCGCCATGCCCGAGTCCACGGCCGCCGCCACGGCGCTGATTCCGGGGAAGGGGACGAGCTCGGCGGAGGGGTCGTACCGGAGCGCGGCCTCCTCGGCGTTCGTGCCCCGCGGCCCCAGGAAGGCCAGCCGCCTGGTCATGTACCGGGCGAGACGGAGCTGGTAAGGGCGGCGCGGAGGGCGTCCTCGTTCTCGCGGCGGGCGACCGCCACCACCTCGTCGCCGGCGCGGATGACGGTGCCGCTGTCGGGAACGCGGGGCACGCCGTCCTGGTCGATGATG
>JACOUE010000002.1 GCA_016178045.1 Chloroflexota bacterium | reverse complement strand
GGCGGGCGACGAGATGATCGTGCCGGGCGGGGCGGCGCTGCGCCCGGCCGTGCTCGACGCGGTCCGGGCGAAAGGCGCGGAGATCCGCGGCCTCATCGCGGAGGAGGGCCGGCTCGACGCCCTCTATCGGGAGCTGGTGGAGGGCGCGCCGCCCGCCGACGCCCACGGGGAGGAGCAGAAGGTGGAAGGGATGGCCGTCACCCTGGGGGTAAAGCGGGCCGGTTAGCCCTCCCGCCCCTCCCGCTCGCGCACGAAAAGTGACTTCAACCCCGACTTGAGGCGCTCGTGCAGGGGGAGGGCAGGCTCAGCAGGCTCCGGCGGCGCGTACTCGCCGCGGCGAAGGCGCGAGTACTGGGCGGCGATTTCGGCGCCGAGGAGCATGACATTGGCACTCAAGTAGATCCAGAAGAGAAAAGCGGCGACCGCCCCCAGAGAGCCGAAGACGACGTCGTAGTTGCCGAAGTTCTGCAGGTACAGGGTGAACGCTACCTTGGCGACCTCGAAGAGCAGGGCGGCGGCGACCGCTCCCGGCCAGACGTCGGCCAGGCGCAGGGAGGCGGCCGGGGCCAACCGGTAGAGGGCCAGGAACGCCAGGAAGGTGAGGAGTGCGGGGACGAGGAAGGAGGCGGCGTCCCAGGGGAAGCCGGCCGCGGCGGCGGCGGCGCCCAGGTAGGCGATGTCGTCGCTGAACTCGCGGACAGTGCGGAGGAAGACGGTGGCCGCCACGGAGGCGAGGAGGAAAACGAAGAGGCCGGCCATCAAAGCGAAGTCGACGAGCTTCTGCTGGACGAGGGGGCGCCGCTGCTCCACGTCGAAGGCGGTGTTAAGGGAGCGGCGGATGGCGCCGAACATGTTGCTGCCGGCCCAGGCCATCCCCAAGAGGCCGACGACACCGAGGGCACCGCTCGCGACCCCGGCCACGCCCCGCACCGCCTCCGTGACGTCGTTCCGGCCCTGCTCCTCGCTCAGGGGGATGAAATCGAGGACGCCGTCGATCATTTTCACCTGGAGATCTTTGTTCTGGAGGAACAGGCCGAGCACCCCGACCAGGAAGATAAGGAGGGGGAAGAGGGAGAAGAGCACATAGTAGGAGATGGCGGCCGCCATCTGGGTACAGTTGTCTTCGGAGAACTCGCGGAGGGCACGCCCCAGCAGCGTCAGCGGCGACTGCACCTACAACACCCGAACAAAGGATAGCACGGGGGGAAGGGCCGGCCGGACGTGAGAAGTTTCCACAAAGGTTACGGCCCCTATTGCGGCGGGGGTTGACTGGTTACCTCGTCTCTTGTCTATACTCTGGTAGTGCAGCAGCAGGAGAGCCGGATCTCCCCTGTCGGCGAAGCTCTGCGACGCGCGCGGCAGGTCCGAGGAGTAAGCATCGAGGACGCCGAGCGCGTCACTCGCATCCCCCGCAAGTACCTGATGGCCCTGGAGGAGGACGAGTACAGCCTCCTGCCCGCCCCCGTGTACGCCCGCGGCTTCCTGCGCTCGTACGCCGGGTACCTCGGCCTCGACGCCAAGGAGCTCCTCCCCTTCTTCCCGGTGGGCCACGTCGACGAGCCGAAGCTGGAGCCCCTGCCCAAGGTAACGGCGCCGCGGGTTTACTCCACCGGCTTCCTGACGGCACTGGCCGCCGTCGGCTTGCTCGTCCTGGCCCTGGCGGGTCTCTACGGTTTCGGCCGGGAGGGCGGCGACACCCTCTTGCGCGGCCAAGCGGAGACGGCCGTGCTGGGCGAGGAGCAGTCGGCCAAGACCACAACGTCGGAAGCGAGCAGAGAGGTGGCCCTGGGCGACCTGTCCGGGCGCAACCTGGACGACGCCGTCAGCGTAATCGAGGACAAGGGTCTGAACTACGTCGTGGTCGCCATCCGGGAGCCGAACGTGCCGAAGGGGTGGGTGGTGGAGCAGGAGCCGGCGCCGGGCACGGCGCTCGCGCCGGGCGAGGTCGTAACGCTGATCATCAGCCGCTAGACCCAAGCAGCGGCAAAATCTCCCCGAACGTCGCTCAGAGGATCTTCGACAGGAACGCCTGCGTGCGCGGGTGCGTCGGCGATTGGAAGAAGTGCTCGGCCGTGCCCTCCTCCAGGATGACCCCCTCGTCCATGAAGATAACGCGGTCGGCCACCTCGCGGGCGAAGCCCATCTCGTGGGTGACGACGATCATCGTCATTCCTTCCCGGGCCAGCGACTTCATCACCTCGAGCACCTCGCCCACCAGCTCCGGGTCGAGGGCGGAAGTGGGCTCGTCGAAGAGCATGAGCTTCGGCCCCATGGCCAGCGCCCGGGCGATGGCGACGCGCTGCTGCTGGCCCCCGGAGAGCTGGCCGGGGTAGGCGTTCACCTTTGCGCCCAGTCCCACCTTGGCCAGGAGGGCCTGCCCCACCTCCTCCGCCCGCCTGCGCGGCATCTTCTTCACGTGCATTGGGCCCACGATCACGTTCCCCAGGGCCGTGAGGTGGGGGAAGAGGTTGAAGCGCTGGAACACCATGCCGATGGCCGCCCGCTTGCGGGCCACCTCCGGCTCCCGGTCCGCGCGCACGCGCCCGTCGTGGTCCTCGCGGTAGCCCACCAGCTCGCCGTCGACGTAGATGCGGCCGCGGTCAACGGTCTCCAGGTGGTTGATGCAGCGAAGGAGGGTGGTCTTGCCGGAGCCGCTGGCGCCGATCAGGACGACGACCTCGCCGCGGGCGACGTCAAGGCTGACCCCGCGCAGCACCTCCAGGCGGCCGAACCGCTTGTGGACGTCGACGCAGCGGACGAGCGGGCCTTCCATGCCGAATCACATTGTACGACCAGCTACGCGAGCCCTCAAATGCCGCGCCGGCCGCCGATAATGGCGAGGACGCGCGAGAAGAGCGTCTCCGGCCGCTCCCGCTCGCCGACGGCCATCGCCCGCTCGAGCTCGGCCTGGAGGATGCTGAAGACGGTGGTCATCGCCAGGTACCAGATGGAGGCCACTACCAGCAGCTCCATGATCAGGAAGTTGCGGGCGTATATCTGGCGGGTGGCCCGCAGCAGCTCCACCAGGCCGATGGCCGAGGCCAGCGAGGTGTTCTTGAGCATGGCGATGAACTCGTTGCCCGTGGGGGGTAACATCACGCGCATGGCTTGAGGGAAGACGATGCGGCGCATCGCCTGGAGGTAGGTCATGCCCACGGACTTGGCGGCGTCCATCTGCCCCGACTCAACGGAGAGGATGCCCGCGCGCACGATCTCCGACATGTAGGCCCCTTCGTTGATGCCGAAGGCGATGATGGCGGCGCGGAAGAAGGTGAACTCGCGGGCGATGTCCGGGTCGCCGATCATGGAAGGGATGCCGAACTTCAAGAAGAAGAGCTGGATCAGCGCCGGCGTCCCCCGGATGAACCAGATGTAGAAGTTGGCGAAGCCGCTGAACAGGGGGTTCTTCGACAGTCTCATCAGGGCGAAGACCACCCCCAGGGTGATGCCGATGACCTGCGAGATGACGGCCACTTTCAGCGTCATCCAGGCCCCATCGACGATCTGCTCGTTGAAGAGGAACTCCCAGACGGCATCGGCTTCGAACTGGAAGGCCAAGAAGGGAAGCATGTTTCCACCCCCAACCTGCTATGACGGAGAATCCGGCCTCGATTATAAGAAGCGGCCCTCAGGCTGGCCATGCCTGAGGGCCGGGCTCCGGTGCAACTTGAGCGTTATTCCTGGCCCGCGGCCACTACTTTGTAGGCGCCGGCCTCGGCGCCCCACTTCGCCAGGATCTGGTCGTAGCGGCCGTCGTTGATGATGTTGATCAGCGCTTGGGTGATGGCGTCGTTCAGCTCGGCGGCGCCTTTCCGTACGCCAATACCGTAAGGCGCGGACTCGAACTGCTCGCCGGCGACCTCCAGCTCGCCTTCGGAGAGGAGGGCATCGTTGAGGACCACGGGGTAGTCGGCCAGGTTGGCGTCGGCGGCCCCTACCCGCAGCTGCTCCACGGCCAGGGGGTTCTCGTCGAACGTCTGGATGGTGACGTTGTCGTCGGCGCAGGTGTCACCGTTGAGGGCCTCCAGCTGGTCCACCTGGGTCGTCCCTAATTGCACCGCCGCCGTCAGACCGCACAGGTCCTCGACGGACTGGACGCCCTCGGGGTTCCCGGCGGCCACCAGGATGCCGGTGCCGGAGGTGAAGTAGGGTATGAAGTCGATCTTCTTCTCCCGCCCCGGCTTAATGGTCATGCCCGACAGGATGGCGTCGATCTCGCCGCCGCGGATTGAGGGGATGAGGGGGTCGAAGCCCAGGTTGGCGTAGTCAACCTCCACGCCCAGGTCCGCGGCGATGCAGTTGCCGAGGTCGATGTCCACGCCCACCGGGTTGTTGTCCTCGTCGTAGGACTCGATGGGGGCGTAGGCGATGTCGGAGCCCACGTTGAGGACGCCGTCCTCGAGCTCGGGGATGTTGGGGAGGGACGTGCCGGTCTCCGGCGGGGTGCATATGTACAGACCGGCTGGTGTTGCCGAGGCGCCGGGACTCGGCGTACCGGCGGGAGGGGCTCCGCCATTCTCGCAGGCGGCGAGGATGAAGAGGGCGGCGACGCCGAGCGCGGCAATAACCAGAAAGCTGCGGAAGGATGGACGTGGCAACATGTGATCCTCCTTGGGTAGAGGCGGCGACTGGCTGGTCGGACGCTAGGGATTATACTCACTGCTCGCTTAAAGTCAATGGCTTCCGGCGAGGCGGTACTGGGTCAGTTTGACTAAGGCTTTGGTATGGGAACCTTAGCATCAGCGGTCAGAACCCTGAACGCTAACTGACCCCGGGTCGCGTCGTAACGCATGCGCCATTGGTTCAAAATATCACGACCGAGTAGCGATGGTAAGTCCATAAGGTCGGGTCCTGGTGGGCAGATCGCCATACTGATTAAATACACGTACAGATAGCGGCCAGGGTCAGTGAACACAAGCGCTGCCTGCTCGATGAAGTTTCGACACAAACCGCCGACTCCAATGCTTTCGTGACCGCCTGATAGCGCCCCATAATCCAACCCGAGGCGCACGCCATCATTTGGAAGAAGCAAGCTCCGGTCAGCACCCGTATCGACGCAAAAGGAGATGTTTGCGCGAACGTTTAGCCGTGGGAAGATGAGGCGACCCTCCATGTAGGGTCGCTTAGAAGTATCCCCGAAACGCCCCGTTAGCATTCGATCGACAGGATCATCGTTCTTTGATTCCTGTCGATAAATCGAATGATGGTTTCCGCTCTTGGCAGGCGCGCTTGATCAACCTGGGCGAGTAGGGCGCTGAAGGTGGTAGCGGAGGCCTTCACATCGCCGTTGTATACTGCCACCCATTGTTTGGGATACTTGTCGATCAACCTCGGATGATCGGACGAAAGAACGCTAGCCGCCTTACGGAATGCCCGAAGGCTACGATCAACTTGGACGGGGTCACCGACAAGCCGCAAGATGTCTTGCGCTTTGGTAGGCATTATGACCCCCTTCATGGTTTGCGAGTTACGCTTGAAGCGCTTCAAGCGTAAAATTTTTTCGCACCGATGTCAAATGCCACGGTTGCCTCCCCACTTCCGGGCATGGCAAAATGCCGAAGGGACTATTAACCCTCACGTAAAAGTCTGATGGACCGCGATCGCCTACCCGTCATCGTCGGCGCCGCCCAGTACGTGAACCGCTCGGAGGACCTGACCGAGGCCCGGGAGCCGGCGGAGATGATGGCCACCGTCGCCCGCGAGGCGGAAGCCGACGCCGGGGTCGACGGGCTACTCCGCCGCGTCGACTCGCTCCAGGTGGTGAACATCCTCTCCTGGCTGTACGAGGACGCGCCCGGTCTCCTGGCCCAGCGGCTCAGCATACAGCCCGGGCACACCCTCTACAGCAGCATCGGCGGCGAGACGCCCCAAAGGCTCATCAACGAGACGGCGGGGCGCATCGTCCGGGGGGAGACGGAGCTCGCGCTCCTGGCCGGGGCGGAGGCGATGCACTCCTTCCGGCTGGCCCGGGCCCGGGGCGAGCGCCTGCCCTGGTCGCCGCGGACCGCGCCCCGGAGCGTGGTGGGGGAGACGCGGGCCGGGAACAGCGAGGCCGAGGGCAAGCACGGCATCACCGTCCCCATCCGCATCTACCCGCTGTTCGAGAACGCCCTCCGCGCGCACCAGGGCCTGAGCCTCCAGGAGCACGGCCAGCGGCTGGGCCGGCTGTGCGCCCGCCTCTCGGAGGCGGCGGCGAAGAACCCTTACGCCTGGTTTGGGGCGGCGGCAGCGCCCTCGACAAGTGGTTCATCAGCGAGCGGGTGAACTACCACACCTCGCCGGGGCTGGAGAAGGCCGCCCGGCGTGCCCTGGAGACCGCGTGCCTCGGCGCGGACGGCCTCGACATGTTCGACTTCTACTCCTGCTTCCCCTCGGCAACGCAACTGGCGATGGCCCACCTGGGTCTGGAGCCGGACGACCCCCGCCCGCTCAGCGTCACCGGCGGCCTTCCCTACGCCGGCGGCCCCGGGAACAACTACACGATGCACGCCGTAGCCCGGGTGGCGGAGGCCCTGCGGCGGGCGCCTGAGAAGAAGGCGCTGGTCACCGCGATGGGCTGGTACTCGACGAAGCACGCGGCCGGAGTGTACAGCGGCCGGCCGCCGCCGCCGTACACGGTGGCGTTCGGGCGGGACGGGCAGCCGGAGCAAGGGATCGTCATCGGGCGGCTGGACGGCGGCCTCCGCTTCCTGGCCAACGTGGAAGACGACCGCGAACTGCTGCTGGAGATGTGCGGCCGGGAGTTCGTGGGGGAGCGGGGCCGCGTCCGCCACGAGGCCGCCCGCGGCAAGAACTTCTTCTCGCTGTAGCTCCTCCGTTTCCCTGTAAGCCTTCTACGCGATGTTAAGACCGTGTGAAGGGATAGGATTTTTCTTTTATACCCCTTGGTTTTATCTATCATTTTGTGTGAGAATAGCTGCAGGGAGGACAGACCGCTCGGTCTGTCCTCAATCTTAAGGTGGGGGCAGTGAGGAATGTCGGAAGGGAAGCTGGTCTACCGGTTCCACGAAGGCAGCGCCGATTTGCGCGACCTGCTGGGGGGAAAGGGCGCCAACTTGTGCGAGATGGCGCGGCTTGGCCTGCCGGTGCCGCCCGGCTTCGTGATCACCACCGAAGCCTGCCTGCGCTACTACGAGGACGGCCGCCGCCTGCCCGAGGGCCTTTGGCCCGCCGTCCGCGACCACGTCCGCGAGATCGAGGCGGCGGCGGGGCGGTCGTTCGGGGTGGCGGACAACCCGCTGCTCCTGTCGGTCCGCTCCGGGGCCCGCTTCTCGATGCCGGGGATGATGGACACCGTCCTCAACCTCGGGCTCAACGATGAGACCGCCGCCGGGCTCGCCCGCCGGACCGGCGACGAACGCTTTGCCCTGGACTCCTACCGGCGGTTCATCCAGCTGTTCGGCAAGGTGGTGCTGAAGGTGCCGGGCGGGGCGTTCGAGGAGGCGCTGACGGACGCGCGCCGCCGCGCCGGCGTCGAGAGCGACGCCGAGCTGGGGGACGCCGGCCTGCGGCGACTGGTCGAATCATTCAAGGGTATGGCGCGGGAGCACTCGGACTCGCCGTTCCCGGAGGACGCCTGGGAGCAGCTGCGCAGCGCCGTCGAGGCCGTGTTCGACTCGTGGGACAACCCGCGGGCCATTGCCTACCGCGACCACCACCGCATCTCGCACAGCCTGGGGACGGCGGTGAACGTGCAGGCGATGGTGTTCGGCAACGCGGGCTGGGACTGCGCTACGGGCGTCGCCTTCAGCCGCAACCCGGCCACCGGCGCCCGCGAGCTGTACGGCGAGTATCTGGCCAACGCCCAGGGCGAGGACGTCGTATCGGGGGCACGGACGCCCAAGCTGATCAAGGAGCTGGCCGATGAGTTCCCGGAGGCCTACCGGCAGCTGGGCGCGACCGCCGACCGGCTGGAGCGGCACTACCGCGACGTCCAGGACATGGAGTTCACCATCGAGCGCCGGCGGCTGTACGTCCTCCAGACCCGGGTCGCCAAGCGGAGCGCTCTGGCCGCCGTCAAGACGGCGGTGGAGATGGTCCACGAGGGGCTGATCGACCAGCGGCAGGCGCTCCTGCGCGTCCCGGCGGGCGAGCTGGCCCAGCTACTGCTGCCCCGCTTCAATGAGCGGGCCAAGAAACAGGCCCTGCGCCAGGGTCGGCTCCTGGCCCGCGGCCTCAACGCCTCGCCCGGCGCCGCCAGCGGCCGGGTCGTCTTCGACGCCGCCAGGGCCGTCGCCATCGCCGAGGAGGGCGACCCCGCCGTCCTGGTGCGTCCCGAGACCAGCGCCGACGACGTACACGGCATCATCCGCGCCGCCGCCGTCCTCACCAGCCGCGGCGGCGTCACCAGCCACGCCGCCGTGGTCACGCGCGGGCTGGGGAAGCCGGCCGTCGTGGGCTGCGAGGCCCTGCGAGTCGACCCGGCCAGCCGCCACCTCAGTGTCAACGGCCACGTCGTCCGCGAGGGCGACGAGATCAGCGTCGACGGCTTCACCGGGGAGGTGTTCACCGGCAGAATCGACACCATCGCCCCCGATATCTCCGGCAACGGCGAGCTGGTCGAGCTGCTCGCCTGGGCTGACGGGGCCCGCCGGCTGGGCGTCCGGGCCAACGCCGACACCCCGGCCGACGCCCGGCTGGCCCTGGCCTACGGCGCCGAGGGGGTCGGTCTCTGCCGGACGGAGCACATGTTCTTCCAGCCGGAGCGGCTCCCCCTGGTGCGGCAGGCGCTGCTGAGCGCCCGCGCCGCCTCCGAGCTCGAACGCCGGGTGGAGGAGGGGCGCGAGGCGGTGACGCAGGCGGAAGGGCCCGCCCGCGGCGAGGCGGAACAGCGGCTCCGCGCCGCCGAGGAGGAGCTCGACCACAGCCACGAGTGGCACGCCTACCGCCACGCCCTGGAGCGACTCGAGGCGTACCAGCGGGAGGATTTCGCCGCCATCTTGCGGGTGATGGAGGGCCGGCCCGTCGTCATCCGGCTGCTGGACGCGCCCCTGCACGAGTTCCTGCCCCCGTACCAGTCGCTGCTCCAGGACGTCGCCGCCATGCGCGCGTCGGACCCGGACGCGCCGGCGCTACCGGAGAAGGAGCGGCTGCTGGAGGCGGCCCGCGAGCTGCACGAGGCGAACCCGATGCTGGGCCACCGCGGCTGCCGCCTGGGGCTGACCTACCCCGACATCTACGACATACAGGTGCGGGCGATCCTCGAGGCTGCCTGCGACCTCCAGGCCGAGGGAGCGGACGTCCGGCCCGAGATCATGATCCCCATGGTGGTCGACGCCAGCGAGCTCCACGCGATCAAGGCCCACCTGGAGCGGGTGGCCGCAGAGGTGATGGCCTCGTCCGGCCGCGAGGTTAGGACCCGCTTCGGCACGATGATCGAGGTGCCGCGGGCGGCCCTGGCCGCCGGGGAGCTGGCACCGGAGGTGGCGTTCTTCTCCTTTGGCTCCAACGACCTTACCCAGATGACGTTCGCCTTCAGCCGCGACGACGCCGAGGAGAAGTTCCTGCGCTATTACCTGCGGCGGGGGCTCCTGCCCGCCAACCCCTTCAACAGCCTGGACGAGAAGGGCGTGGGGCGCCTGATCCGTATCGCGGTGGAGGAGGGACGCGCCGCCAACCCGGAGCTGGAGCTAGGCCTCTGCGGCGAGCACGGCGGCGACCCCGAGAGCGTCTCGCTCTGTCACCGGCTGGGGCTGGACTACGTAAGCTGCTCGCCGCACCGGCTGCCGGTGGCGCGGCTGGCCGCCGCCCAGGCCGCCCTGGGCGAAGCCGAACGCCTCGACGTCTAGTCGGGCGGCTTAGGATTTCCGCTCGAGGCGGCTGTAGAAGCGGTCGTAGACGGCCGTGGCCAGCTCCTCGCCAGCCGTGGCCAGGTCTTTCCCCGAAGGAGCGACCAGCGTTATCTTGGCGACAACGTTGCGGGTGCGGAAGAGGACGTTATACGCCTTGCTGCCGGGCGATTCCTGACCGATGGCGGCACTCTCGGCGCCCAGCTCGGGGGCGTCGCTCTCTTTCACGTCCGGCTCCGGCCCGCCGAGGGAGAGCGGGTTCCGCAGGTCGTCGGTCAGAGCGGCGAAGGCCCGTGACGCGCCGTTCGCATTCCTGTACAGATCGACGGTGCAGCTCGCGCCGATGAAGGGGGCGGCGCCGATCTCCCGGGCGACGGCCGCCTCCCTCTCCCTTATCTCCGCGTCGGTCAGCTCCTGCCGTTCCTCCTTCGTGATACTGCTGGGCGGGTTAAAGGCGAACCGGGCCACGTAGCCGGTGAGCCTGCCCCAGCGCCGGAAATCGCGCTCCCGCTGCACGGGGTCGGGCGCCAGCTTGGCGGCGTAGCGGTTATCGGCGACGACGGGCGCGCCGTCGGCGACGAACTTCTCGGGCAGGGCGGAGAGGCCGAAGCAGAGCGGGTTGGGCTTGACGTTGCGCACGACGAAGTCGGGCCCCTGCTCCACCCTGGGCGAGGCGGCGGGGTGGCCGCCGTGGTCCGCGCAGGCAGCGAGGACCACCGCCAGCGCAGCGGCGGCGATTGCTACGTGACCGCGCCCGAATCCCAGCATGGCCGCTCCTAATTGGCTCCATTTTAGCGTTATCCCACGCGTTGCGTCGATTCCGCCGGCCGCACCGCTTGCTCGCGCGCCGCCATCGCGCTATCCTCGTCGTTGGCCCCACGGCCGCATCGCTTATAATGAGCCTGCCAGAATCTTAGAAGGAGGCCCCAAATGGCAACCGAGACCGCCACCCAGGCCGTCACCGGCAAGACGTACCAGCTGCTCATCAACGGGCAGTGGGTCGACCCCAAGGGCGGCGAGACGTTCGAGCGGCGCAACCCGGCCAACCACGAGCAGGTCGTCGCCGTCTGCCCCAGGGGCAGCGAGGAGGACGCGCAGGCCGCCATCGAGGCCGCCCGCCGCGCCTTCGACGGCGGCAACTGGTCCGGCGCCCCCGCCAAGACGCGGGCCGCCGTGCTGCGCAAAGCGGCGGAGAAGGTCCGCGAGGAGTCGGCTTACTTGTCGCGCCTGCTGGCGTCCGAGGTGGGCAAGCCGATGGGCGAGGCGGCCATCGAGGTCAGCATGACGGCGGACGTCTTCGACTACTACGCCGGCCTGGCCCTGGACATCAAGGGGCAGGTGATCAGCAACTACGTCAGCGACGCCGTGGGCATGGTGCTGAAGGAGCCGGTGGGCGTAGTCGGCATCATCACCCCCTGGAACTTCCCGATGCTCCTGGTGACCTGGAAGCTGGCCCCCGCGCTGGCCGTAGGCTGCACTGCACCGGCTCCACCGAGGTCGGGAAGTCGGTCATGCGGGCGGCGGCGAACAACGTGAAGAAGATATCGCTGGAGCTGGGGGGCAAGTCGCCCAACATCATCTTCGGCGACGCCAACCTCCAGGGGGCGGTCATCGGCTCCCTGTTCGGCATCTACCTGAACGCGGGGCAGGTGTGCCAGGCCGGCTCGCGGGTGCTGGTGCAGCAGGAGGTGCACGACCAGTTCCTGAACATGTTCCTGAACTTCTCGGGCGGGCTGAAGGTGGGCGACCCGCTGGACCCGCAGACCCGCATGGGGCCGGTGGTCTCCGAGCAGCAGCTTCGCACGGTGACCGAGTACGTCGAGACGGGCAAGGGCGAGGCGAAGCTGGTGAAGGGGGGCGGCCGCCTCAGCGGCGGCGAGTTCGACAAGGGGTACTTCTTCGAGCCGACGGTGTTCGACGAGGTGAACAACGCGGCGAAGATCGCCCAGGAGGAGATCTTCGGCCCGGTGCTGACGGTGATCCCCTTCAAGGACGCCGACGAGGCCCTGCGCATGGCGAACGACTCGATGTACGGGCTGGCGGCGGCGGTGTGGACGGCGGACATCAACAAGGCGTTCAAGTTTGCCAAGGGGATCAAGGCGGGTACGGTGTGGGTGAACTGCTACCACACGGCGGGGATCCCCCACATGCCCTTCGGCGGCTACAAGCAGTCGGGCATCGGCCGGGAGCTGGGGCAGGAGGGGATGGAGATGTTCATGGAGACGAAGAGCATCGCGATAAAGCTGAGCTGAGCCTCCCAGCCTCCCCGGAAACCACCCGATGTAGGGGCGCGCCCGGAACCACCCATGTAGGGGCGACTTTGAAAGTCGCCCCTACCAAAGTCGCCCCTACCAAAGTCGCCCCTACCAAAGTCGCCCCTATAGAAGTGAACGAAGACCGTGGCCATAAAGCTGGCGTAGGGCGAGACCCGCGACTCGAAACACGAGTCACGAGACGCGCGACACGGCGGACGCGTCGTGTCCCGCTCTTGTGGCCTGTCGCGTCGCAGCTAGAATGACCGCCTTTACGTCGCAGGTAGAATGTCCTCTATCACTTGTTGCACGGTCAATGGTGCATCGCGGAGTCTGGCCTTGTCGACGTGGGGGAGTTGCGCGACGAGATGACCGCGGTGCCA
>JACOUE010000001.1 GCA_016178045.1 Chloroflexota bacterium | reverse complement strand
GGTCGCGCGCGCGTTCCACGAGCGCCCTGACCACGTAGCGGCGGAGCTGGAGTTCATGCACGTGGCCGCCCTCCAGGAGGCGCGCGCCCTGGCCCGCGGCCAGACGGAGAAGGCCGAGGTCTGCCGGGACGCCCAGGCGAAGTTCCTCGCCGACCACCTCGCCTGCTGGCTCCCCGCCTACGCCGAGCGGCTCCGGCGGGAGGACGGCGAAGGCTTCTACGCCGCCCTCGGCGGGCTGGCGGTGGCGTTCGTCGCCGCCGACGGCCGTCGCCTGGGCGTAGAGGCCGCACGGGCGCGACGCTTCCGCCCCGCCAAACCCCAGCCCGACTTCGAGTGTCCGGCGGGAGGAGGTGAGGGCTGTGCTCCGTCTTAGCCCGCGCAGGGCCGCGGTCGTCGTGCTGGGGCTGGCCCTGGCGCTAGGGCTGCTCCTGACGCAGCTAGACCTCCGGCTGGTCAGCTCTCAGGCCATGACCATCGTGGCCGCAGAGACGGTGGTGCAGGTGCCCCCGGACGACCCCTGGTCGGACGTGTGGGAGCAGGCGGACGCGGTGGAGGTGCCGCTGAGCGCCCAGCAGACCTCCGTGCCCAAGGGCGGCGGCTCCATCCGCGCCGTTACCGCCCGTGCCCTCCACGACCGCGACCGCCTGTACGTCCTGATGGAGTGGGCGGACGCTACCCGCGACATGTCGGCGATCGCTCCCCAGGACTTCCGGGACGCCGCCGCCGTCCAGTTCCCCGCCTCCGGGGTGACCTCCGTCCCCTTCTTCTGCATGGGACAGGCCGATGCCCACGTCAACATCTGGCACTGGAAGGCGGACTGGCAGGCCGACATCGACAGCGGGTTCGTCGGGATACCGGAGGCCTACCCCAACACGGCGGCTGACCTCTACCCCCTCCAGGACGACCCGGACTTCTACCCCGGCCGCGCCGCCGGGAACCTCCTCTCCCAGACGGAGCGGTCGACGCCGGTGGAGAACCTGGTCGCCGGCGGGTTCGGCACCCTGACCACCGCTGAGAAGCAGATGGTGGGCGGCCGGGGCGTGTGGCGGGACGGCACCTGGCGGGTGCTGTTCGTCCGCGACCTCGATGCCGGCGGCGACGCCTACGCGAAGTTCGCGCCGGGCCGGACGACAAACGTCGCCTTCGCCGTGTGGAACGGGAGCAAGGACGAGCGCGACGGCCTGAAGTCCGTCTCCCAGTTCGCCGAACTCCAGCTGGCGGGCAAGCCCGAGGCGCCCGGGGTCCGCGCCGGCCTGGACCGCACGCTGGTGGTGGTGATCATCCTGGTGGTGGTCGTCGGTATGGGCACACTGGTGGTGGCGGCACGAGTGGAGCGGCGACCTTAGGGGCAGGCCATGCAGAAGACACTCGTCATTCCGGCCCGGGCGAGGCCCCTGGCGTTCTCGCCGCAGGCGCTGCTCCCGTACATCCTCTGGGCGCTTCTAACCGCCGGCCTGACCGAGCTCCTGCTGTTCCGTATGCTCAGCCGCGTCGGCGTGCACATACCCAAGGAGGGCGCGGTCCAGGATGGGTACAACCTCCTGACCGGCGCCGGCTCGTACGCCTTCAACGTGGCGACGGTGCTGGCGTTTGCCGCCGTCGTGCTGCTCGCGCATTCGCTCGCGGTTAGCCGGGCGCGTGTGCCCGCGGCCCTGGTCTCGGCCCTGGCGGCGCTGAGCCTCCTCTTCGCGTTTATCGAGGAGTCGGCCGGGGCCCGCTTCGCCTACGGGCTGGTGTCGGCGGCGGTGATGGTAGTGCTGGCGGCCGACGCCTGGGCGGGCGGCCGGAAGGACGTGCCCCGCCGCCTGATCGTCACGCTGGTGGTGGCGGCCTACCTTGCTTCCCAGTACGGGACGCTGGCCAACCACGCCTACCGCGCCCTGGGGATCGGCGGCTCGGTGCCGGGGAGTATCGGTACGCTGGAGGCGAGCGAGGCGTTGGTGGTGGCGGTCGCCTTCGCGATGTTCTGGGCCTGGTCGGGGCTGCGGGAGGAGGGGTGGAGGTGGCGGCCCCCGCTGCTCCACATTGCCGCCGCAGCCGTCGTGGCCGTCGTCTTCCTCGGGGCCTACGCCGGGGAGAACTCCTCGACGGCCGCCATCCTCTCGCTCTGGACCCTGGGCCTGACCCTGTACCTGCCGCTGCCGCTGTACGTGCTGGCGCTCGCGCTGTACGTGCTGACGTTCGCGGCCTGCATCCGCAACCCCCTTCGGACGAACGAGGCGCTGGCGTTGGGCCTGCTGCCGGTGGCGGGGCTTACGCTCGAGATGACGTACCAGCACCTGCTGGCCGTCGCCGCCGTGCTCCTCCTGGCGAGGGCCGTAGCGGTGGAGCAGGCGGTCAGCGCCGAGACCTCGGCCTAGGAGTACGGTGGGCGGCCCTGGGGCCAGTCGGTCTCGACCTCACGCTGGTAGACGTCGCGGAGGACGTTGACCAGCTCGGCGTGCTTGATGAGGATACGCATGTCGCCGGTGATCTTGATGGTGCCCTTGAGCCCGGCCTGCACGGGGTCGACCAGGCCGGCGGCGACGCCCTCGAAGACCGTCGCCGGGATCTCGAAGATGAAGTCGAATTCCTTGCGCGGCGGCGGCTCCTGCGCCTCGAAGTACTGGGCGCACTTGCCGTTCTCCATCAGGACGATGAAGAAGCGGCGCTCGCCGTCCGGCAGGTAGGGGGAGAGGCCGTCGCCCTTCAGGTCGGCTAGGACCCTGTACTTGCCGCGGGGGGCGTTTTTCGCCACCTGGTCGTTGCGATTGAGCATCGACCGCAGTTCGTCGTACCAGGCCTTCGTGTATATCGCTGACATCCGGCTGCTCCTCAGTAGATGCGGTCGGGGCGCTGCCAGGTCTTGGGCAGCTCGTAGTCCTCCGCGATGACCTTGAAGGCGTTGTAGCCGCCGGCGGCGCTGACGCCGCCCGCCCCGGCCGAGGCGCCGCACATGTAGAGCCCTTCGATCTCGGTGCGGTAGGTGAAGGCGCGCGGCAGCCCCAGGGCCAGCGAGCCCGGGCGGCCGTGGGAGAAGTCGCCCTCCGGCATGCCGATCTTCTTCTCGATGTCGAAGGGGACGTACAGCTTGTGGGCGATGACGTTGTCGCAGGTCATGTTGGGGGCGTACTTCTGCCAGTGGGCCAGGAACCGCTCGTTGTAGGTGGCGCGGACCTCGTCCCACTCCGGCGGCGAGAGACAGGACACCTTGGGGAAGAAGAACCAGCCGTTCATCACCTGCTTCCCCGGCGGCGCCTGCGTGGGGTCCCACAAGGAGTTGACCCAGGTGCCGGCCCCCGGCTGCTCCGGCACGCGCCCGCCGTAGGCCTGGAGGATGTACTCCGAAACCTCCTCCGGCGTCTCGAAGCCGACGATGGTGTAGAAGCAGCGGTTAATGTCGGCGTCGTGCGCGGCCGACCTGTAGTCGGGCGCTTGGTGCAGGGCGAACGAGGGGGTGGCCAGGACGTGCTCCGGCCCGAAGCGCCAGTTGACCAGCCGCTCGCGGCGGAAGAGCGACAGGGTGTCCCAGCCCAGCATCTCGATGAACGTGGTGCGGGGGTCGGCGTTGGAGGCGATAAGCTTCCGTGCCTCTACCTCCCGGCCGTCCTTCAGCCGGACGCCGGTGGCGCGGCCGTTCTCGGTCAGGATGCGGGTGACGGGGCTGTTGAAGCGCAGGTGCACCCCCTGGGCCAGGCAGGCGCCGGCCATGGCGTGGGCCAGGGTGTGGGTCCCGCCCACCGACAGGTAGTGGATGCCGCACAGCCAGATTACGGAGACGACGAACCCGAAACCGTTGCCGGAGTGGAGGTTGCTGCCCCACTCCACGCACTGGCGGTAGAGCACCGCCCTGAGCTCCGGCGACTCGAACGTCTCGTCGATGAGGACCTTGGGCGACTTCTGCATGTCGCCGGGCTTGAAGCCCAGCGCCAGCCACAGCTCGAACAGCTTGGCCGCCGCCGGACTGCCCGCCTCGCCGCGGGCCTCGTCCGGCGGCGGCGTGTACAGGAGGGCGGCCAGGTCTTTGTCGTACGCCATCGCTTTGCTGCGGATGTCAGTGAAGACGTCGGCGTCGTGCCTGGAGAAGCGGGCGATGCTGTTCCGCGTCTTCTCCTCGCTCTCCGGCCGGTAGATGACGAGGGGCGGCCGGCCGTCGGCGAAGGTGATGCCCACCTGCGCGTCCGGCTTGATCATGCGGGCACCGAAGCCGGGCAGGTCGAAGTCGTGGTAGAAGGGCATGTAGTCGATGAACTCCATGTACTGGGCGTGGAGGTTGTGCCAGAAGCCGGGGACGGTGGCCTCCTCGGTGTGGACGCCGCCGCCTTCGTCGTGGCGGCGCTCGAAGATGCCGACGGAGAGGCCGGCGCGGGCCAGGTAGGCGGCCAGGCAGAGGCCGTTGTGCCCTGCCCCGATGATGACGGCGTCGTAGCTGGCGTCGGGCATGCTAGCGCTCCCTGGCGGGCGGCAGCTTCATGAGGTTGTGGACGTGGAGGGGGAGGAGGAGGCGGGAGGGGCGGGCCCTCACGCGGAGGCGGGAGCGCAGGTGCTCCACCAGCAGGTTCGCCCGCCCCTCCAGCAGGCGGCTGAGGATCAGGTAGGGAGCGCTGATGCGGGCGTCGACAGGGGGCTCTTCGCCGTTCGTGAGGGTGATGACAGGCCCGGCGAACTCCATGGTGACCGCGGCGTTCTGGTCGGATGCCTCCACGGCGACCCGGCCGCGCAGGCGCAGGGCCTGGCGGCGCTTCCGGGGCGAGTCGTCCAGGCTCTGGGTGAGGTACTGGTGGATGATGCTGGCGAAGCCGCTGGGGTCCTGGTCCGCGAACTGAACGCTTACCTCGTTTTGCACTAGCGCCACCACCTCTCGAGGCCGTAGTCCTCGGCGATGATCTGGAGGGCGTTGTAGGCGGGGGCGAAGGTGATGAAGCCGTGAGGGTGCTGGGTGGCCCCGCACATGTACAGCCGCTCGACAGGTGTGCGGTACTGCGACAGGTCCGGGGAGGGCCGGCGGTCCAGCAGGTTGTCGATGGCGATGAGACCGTTCATCCAGTCGCCGCGGATCATGTTGGGGATGCGGCGGGAGATGTCCAGCGGCGTGTAGGTGGTCCAGTCGATGATGGCGCCGTTGCTCAGGTTGGGCGCGGACTCCTGCCACGTCTCGATGCAGCGGCGGCCGTACGCCTCCTTGCGCTCGTCCCAGGCCTCGGCGCCGCCCCGCCCGATGGCGAAGGGGGCGACCTGGCGCATGAGGCCGGTGTAGCAGCCGTCGGGCGCGTCCGTGGGGTCGTAGAGGGAGTTGACGGCGGCGTTGGGCTTCGGGTCAGGCAGCTTGCCGACGCGGACGGCGCGCCAGTGCTCGTTGATGGCTTCGAGGCTGTCGTAGCCCAGGTTCACCACCCAGGCGCGGTTGACGTCGGGGTCGAACTCGGCGGCGCGGTACTGAGGGGCGCGGGTCATGGCCAGGTGGACGCTGAAGAACGACCAGTCCATGTGGGGATAGCGCTCCACCTGCTCCACGACCGTCTGCGGCAGCCGCTCCCGGCCCACCATGTTGAGGAACGTCTGCTCCAGGTCGATGGAGCTGGCCACCAGGCGGCGGGCCCGTACGACGCTGCCGTCGTCCAGCTTCACCCCGACGGCGCGCCCGTCCTCGATGATGATCTCGGAGACGCCGGACTTGAGGAAGATGCGGCCGCCGGCGTGGGCCAGGGCCTCCCAGAGGGCGTGGGCCAGGGCGTGGGAGCCGCCCAGGCAGAGGTGCCAGTTGTCGATCTTGCCCACCAGGAGGGGGAGGGAGACGGCCAGGCCGGGGCGGTCGGTGGAGTAGCCGGCGATGGCGGCGTGGAAGGCGAGGTGTGCCTTCACCTTGTCGTTTTCGAAGTGCTGGTTCAGGAATTCGTTGATGCTCATGCGGCGGAGGTGCACGCTCAGGAACTCGGACTTCTCTTCGACGCCCCAGACCACCAGGGCCTTGGTGATGTCCTTGAGGGAGATGGGCGGCGAGTACATGAGGGTCAGGAGGATGAGGTCCAGGTACCCCTTCACCTCCTCGTAGAGGCGGCGGAAGGTGTCGGCGTCCCTTTCGGAGAAGCGGGCGATGGAGGCGCAGGTCTTGTCGAGGTCGGTGTGGACGGTGAGGGCGGTGTTGTCGGCGAAGATGCTGGCCATCTGCACCGGCGGGTGGACGTAGCGGAGGCCGTGGCCGGTCAGCTCGAGGTCGTCGTAGACGGGGCAGACGCCGACGAGGGTGTGGTAGTTGCAGTGGACGTTGTGGAGGAAGCCGGGCCGGGTGATCTCCTCCGTGCAGAGGCCGCCCCCTTCTTCGCCCCGCTTTTCGAAGATGGCGACTTCCCAGCCGCTCTTGGCCAGGTAGGCGCCCAGGGCCATGCCGTTGTGCCCGGCGCCGATGATTACCGCGTCGTAGGTTGCGTCCATTGTTGGCTCACTTACGGGCGGCCGTCTCTGCCGTCTCCCCCAGATGGCGTAGCTGGGGGATCACCTTGGCGCACATTAACTCCATGCTCTTCAGCACCTTTGCGTGCGCCAGGCCGCCGATGCGGGTCCAGGCCAGGTAGTGGGTGATTCCGCACTTCTCGTGGATCTCGGCGATGCGCTCCGTCACCTGGTCGGGGCTGCCGCAGACGACGGCGCCGGCATCCACGACGGTGTCCCAGTCCAGCGCGGCCAAGTAGTCCCGTGCCGCCGTGTAGAACTCGTAGCTCTTGACGGCGGGCTGGCCCTTGGGCGGGGCGATGTACTTGGTGAACGTGTGGAAGTACCACATCACCGAGTCGCGGAAGTCGGCCAGGGCCTTCTGCGTGGTCTCCGCCACGTATGTCATCACTAAGCCCGCTATCTCGTGCCGGCCGGGGTCGCGCCCGTTCTGGCGGAGGGCCTCCCGGTACTGCTCGATCTGGGCCGCCCCCGTGTTGACGTTGAAGCCGAACACCGGCGCGCACATGAGGTTGAAGCCGTAGCGGCCGCAGAGCTGGAACGTCTCGGGGGAAAGCGACGCCATCCAAACCGGGGGGTGGGGCTTCTGGAGGGGCTTGGGCCGGACAGCCAGGTCGTGGATACGGTAGAATTCGCCCTCATAATCGAAGCGCTCCTGTGTCCACGCCCTCTGGATGACCTCGATGGACTCGCGGAACATCTCGCGGGAGCGCGTCTGGTCGACGCCGTAGCCGACGAACTCATGCGGCTGATATCCCCGCCCCACGCCAAGATCGACTCTGCCCCCCGACAGCAAATCGAGGATGGCGTAGTCCTCCGCGACGCGGACGGGGTGGTTGAGGGGGAGAACGACGACTCCGCTGCCCAGGCGGACCCGCTGGGTCTTCACCGCCAGCGCGGCGAGGGTCACGGCCGGCGAAGCGCAATACCCGTACTCACTGAAATGGTGCTCGGCGGGCCAGATGGAGTCGAAGCCGAACTCCTCGGCTCGCACCATGATGTCGAACTGCTCGTCGATGATCTGCTTCTCGGTCCGGCCGAGGGGGTGCTCGAAGAGGTGGAGCTGGCCGAACTTCAAGGTGCGCCTCCTCCCTGTCTTGGGCGGCTGCGGGCCCCCGCGCCCGCCAAACAAACGGGCAATCTAGCGGACGCTAAGTTATCTGCCTTGAGTGTCGGCCAAGGAGAGGGGCCCGTCTATCGGGCAAATGACGACTTTGCTGTAGGGTTTTGCCTTACGCGGGATGGGTGCGCTTGCGAGGGGTGCATGCGGTTTCCCGAGCGGAGGCCGCGTCGGCGGTGGCGCCCCGAGGGCGCATAAGGGAGATGCCGAGGGCCGATGTCGCTCCTGCGCGGTGGCGTTATGGAGGCGGCCGCTTCCCGAGCTTCTGCAGTTGGCCAATCAGAGCCGCCTGGCTTTCCGGCGTTCTCCATATGGCCGCGCCGCGGCTTGCTTCCTCGGGCGTTTCGGCCTTCAGCCGTTCTACGGCGGGCTCGATGATGGCAGCCTTTGTGTGAGCATAGGCTTCGCGCGGAAAAGCGCCGAGGCGAGCCGCGCGGCGCACCGCTGCCTCTTCAAAGTCTTGCGACGGGAGCAACTCCTGCACTACGCCGAGGCGGAGCCCGTCACTGGCTCGATACAGCTCGCCTCCCAGCAGCAATTCATTAGCCTGAGGGTGTGGAAGCCGCAGACGCACTATTTCTAAGGCTACTCTGGGATATGAAGCGCCGATAGCGACTTCGTTCAGCCCTATGACGTAGTCTTCATCCAGGCCCAGGCCGAAATCGCAGGCAAGAGCGATGATCAGGCCACCCGCTATGGCATGCCCGTTCACGGCAGCCACAGTCGGCTTGGGGAATGCAAGCAGCGAAAGAAGAGCATCACGAAATATTTCAAGGTTCTTTTGCGCCGATTCCTCATCGCGGCGCAGAGCCTGCACCAGATCCAAGCCTCCGCTGAAAAACCTTCCTGCTCCGGTAACAACCACTGCCCGTACGGAATCGTCGTCCTTAGCGTGGTTCAATGCGAGGGAAAGATCGCGGAGGAGGGTTTCGTCGATGGCGTTGGCCGGTGGACGATCAAGCGTCAGCAGGCGCACGCAGCCCTCGTGATCGTCGACCCGTACGGTGCTCATCACTTATCGCTGCCTTTCCCGCCTGCCAGCCATGGCGATGGTATCATCAGGAGCCCGTCGCACACAGAGTGGCCGCCGCAACGCAGATAGCTACTCTGTCACGGTAAACAGATTGTAGCACCGGTGTCACATCGCTCATAACACTACCGAAATGGCCCCTCCCCTTTCTCGAGGCGAAAATGTGTCGGCCGTCCGCGCCTACAAGCCCGACGACGCGCCTGCGCCCTTGGTCCTTCATGACAGGTCGGAGACCGCAGGGCATCCCCTGGGTCTCACAGACAGGCTCGCTTGCGCCGGGCCCGGGACTGTCATCCGCTCAGAGGGAGGGGGATGTCTGGTGCCGGGGCTAGTAAACAAGCGGCCCTCATGGCCGAAGCGCAACGCCAGATTCAGCGGCTTGCCAACGCCCACGGTTCCAGTCGACAATACGGGTTGAGCCTGCCCGCAGCCCCAGGCGACGGCCTCCTGTCCGGGCGCGTGCCGGCCGTAGGTGATGAGTCGTGCCAAGAAGATTCTCCTTCACACAGTTTGCGAGTTCGCCAGCCTATCGGGAGCTCAACAGGGGCTTCGTTGAGCGAGTGATCAGAGGACGAGGGATAACTTCGGCAGTCGATCTCGGCTGCGAGGCAGGTGCGGTTACGGAATTAATTGCCGAGTGTCTACCGGAGCGAGCGACAATTATAGGGATAGACCCATCGGCGCCGGCCCTCAAAACAGCGGAAAGGAATCTTCGAAGGTTCGATCATTTGGTGACGAGGTTCCTCAGGGGAAGTGCGGAGGAAGTGTCCCAGCTGGTGAGAGAACCTGTAGATGCTGTTTTCTTCTGTAATGCCATCCACCTGGTCAAGGACAAAGTCCGAGTTGTTCAGGAGATATCAAGGATTCTCAAGCCGGGTGGCGTGTTTGCTTTCAATAGTGCCTTTTTTCAGGGAGCGGAACCTCAGGAAACGTTGCCGTTCTACAGAGCTTGGATGTTTAAGGCCTTGAGGTGTCTTAGACAAAGGCACGGTTTAGCGCCGCGAAGGGAAAAGGCAGCGGCAAGAATAGGACTGACGGCGGACGAGTATCGACAAATACTGGAGGAAGCCGGGTTCGTCTCACCTGATCTGGAAATCGCCAAGGTTGATTTGCCCCTGCAAACGTGCCTTGCCCTCACGCAGTTTGAAGGCTTCATCCAGGGTGTCCTTCCAGGCGTTCCGCTACGGATAGGCTGGAAAGTCCTACAAGAGACTGTAAGGCAAACCTTCGAAGAGTTGAATATGAGGGTGCTGCCACGGAACTGGCTTCTTGCCATAGCGGTAAAAAAGTAAGAGGTCTTGAGCCGTGTTTTTGCAGGCGGTCTCAAGACTCCGGCCCGGCTAACCAGCGACGAGGTCGGCCACCGCCTGGTCGAAGTTGCCTACGACCTTGTTGAGACCGCCATCGCCTTCGCCTCAGGCAACCGGGCGGAAGTACTTGATGTCCTTGATGCCGCCCTCCCGCTCCTCCCGCCACAGCGCCTCCAGCCGCATGCCGATCTGGATGCGCTGGGTCGCGCTCTGGACGTCCTCCAGGGCCACCTCGCCCAAAAGGTGCTGAAGGGCCGAATCAGCCCCGTCCAGCTTCACCAGGATCAGGCAGTAGGGCGGGTCGGGGAGGCCCGTGAAGCGGGCGTAGCAGATAGTAAACGCCTCCAGCGTTCCCTGCTGGCCCACCTCCACCCAGTCGTCCAGAGGCTGGAAGCAGCGCTCGCAGAAGGGGCGCGGCGGCATCAGAACTCGCTGACAGCGGGGGCAGCGCAGGGCCAGGATACGCTTTGCCTTGAGGCCGTGGAAGAAGCGGCTCGCAACGCGGCCCGCGGTGTGGCGAAAGGGCAGGTCCCAGCGTCCCGGGATGACGATGATCTCTTCCTCTTGAGTCATGCTGCTTCCTCCCGCCCAGTCACGGCACGTCGCTGCTGAGCAACATCAGGGTGTGAAAGCCTATAGCCGCGCCCCAGGCGTGGGCCAGGGCCTTCCTGACATTGGGCACCTGGCGGCCTTCGGCCTTGCCCATCACCTGGAGTGCCGCCTCCGCCACCCGGATCAGGCCGGAGGCGCCGATGGGGTTAGTGCAGAGGACGCCACCGGAAGGGCACACCGGCAACTGGCCCTCCATAGTCGTCACGCCTTTACGAATGAGTTCCCCGCCCTTGCCCTTCTCACAAAAGCCCAGGGCTTCGTACTCGATGATCTCCTGAACGGAGAAGGCGTTGTACAGCTCGGCGACATCCAGGTCGCGCAGGGGATCGTCGATCTTGGCCTGTCGATACACGCGGCGGGCCAGCAGGGACAGGCTGTCCCAGTCCTCGTACCAGGGGCGGTCGCCGACCCAATAGTTGTCGGTGATCTGGCCAGCCCCGATAACCCAGGCCGGGCGGTCGGTGATCCGTTTCGCCTGCTCCTCGCTGGCGAAGATGATCGCGCAGGCGCCGTCAGAGCTGGGGCAGCAGTCGCTCAAGCGGAGAGGCCAGGAGATGAGCCGCGTCTGGAGGGCGTCCTGCACGGTGAGCATGCGCATGAGATGGGCGTAGGGATTGCGCTGGGCATTCTCGTGATTCTTCACGGCGATGTGGGCCAGGTCCTGTTCCGTGGTGCCGTAGCGCCAGAAGTGGCGGACGGCCTGGAGGGCGGCGATGGTGATGGCGCCGCCGCCCAGCCAGCGCTCGTAGATGGGGTCGATGGCGGTGTTGAGAACCAACTGGGCCTCCACGGTCTCCCCCACCCGCTGCGAAGCGACCGCTAAGACAACGTCGAACAGGCCGGAGGCGACGTGGTAGTAGCCGGCCAGAGCCGTGGAGCCACCGGTGGTGCCTCCCGTGGTGATCTTCATCAGGGGTAGGTTGGTGGCGCCGGCGCCCGCGCAGGCCTCCACGTTCCAGCGCTCGGGCGCGAAGACGCCGTCGAAGGGGTCCATGGAGCCGTAGGTCACAGCATCGATGTCCTTAGGCTCCAGAGCAGCCTGGGCCAGGGCGGCGCTCACCGCCTCGTACACCAGCTCCGGGTAGGTGACGTCAGCCCGGTGGCTGGAGGTACGGGTGAGCCCCACCCCGACGATGGCTACTCGTCTGGGCATAGGCCTAGCCTCCCTCCAGGACGACCACGCAGTCGCTGCGGGCAGCAGCGCCGCTGGGAGCGCTCATGCCGTGGGCCAAGGCTCGCCGCGGCGCCGCCACCTGCCGCGGTCCGGCCTCGCCCCTAAGCTGGAGGGCCGCCTCCGCCGCCCGTACCAGCCCCGCTGCGCCGTACAGGTTGGTGCAGAGAACGCCGCCGGACGAGTTGACGGGAAGTTTGCCGGCCCTATCCGTCGTCCCCTCCTCCAGCAGTCGCGCTGCTCCTCCCTCCGGGGCCAGGCTCAGGGCCTCGTAGGCCATCAGCTCGTGGAAGGCGGTGATATCGTGCACCTCCGCCACGTCCAACTGCTCCAGCGGGTCAGTTATCCCGCTCATCCGGTAGGCCCTCTCCGCGGCCGCGGCCAACGAGCCGAGGCGGGTCATATCCTTCGACCCGAGGTCGTAGCTGTCAATGGCCCAGCCGATTCCGCTAATCCAGACTGGCTTGCTAGTGATGCGGCGGGCAGCCTCCTCCGAGCCCAGGATCAGGGCCACGCCGCCCACCGATTGGGGCGGGCAGTGGAGGGCCCGCAAAGGATAGCAGACGGGGGCCGAGGCCAGCACTTCCTCTGCGGTGACCGCCGAGCGGAGGTGCGCGCTGGGGTTCGCCGCCCCGTTGCGCCGGTTCTTAACCACGACGCGGGCCACCTGCTCGTCGCTAATGCCGTACCCCTGAACGTAGGCGCTGGCCTGCAGGGCCAGGCTCACTAAGTGGCTCTCTCCCAGAGGCCGCACGAACAGGGGATCAAAGACGATGCTGCTGACCGTCTCGAAGGAGGACTCGGCATGGCCGTGGCCGCTGACGAGGGCCACGTCGAAGAGGCCGGCGGCCAGCCGCAGGTAGGCATAGGCCAGAGCCATGATGCCGTCCTCGCCCACATGGCTGGCGTCCTTAAGGTAGCCACCGGCGGACATTACGGTGTGCATGTCCGAGATGGTGCGGCCGTCCACGGCGTCCCAGCCGGATGTGATAACGGTGTCGACGTCGCCTCGGTCCAGGCCGGCGTCGGCCAGGGCCAGGCGGGCCGCCTCATAATCGTGCTCATGGTACAGGTGGTCGGCGGCGGCCCTGTAGGCGGTCTGGCCGATGCCGACGACGGCGACCCGAGTGCTCACTCAACACCTGCCTTCAGTAGGAGCGGGGCAGGCCGAGGACGTGCTCACCGATGTAGTTCAGGATCATCTCCCGCGACACGGGCACAGTCCGCAGCATCCGGATCAAAGGCCAGAGGGTGATGATGTCCATGTCCCCGGTGAAGCCGCTGCCGCCGTGCACCTCCACGGCCAGGTCGCAGGCCTCGGTGGCGGCCTCGGCGGCGGCAAATTTGGCCATGTTGGCGGAGGGCGCTGCGTCCTCGTCCCGGTCGAAGAGCCAGGCCGCGTAACGCGTCATGAGGGCAGCCAGTTCCAGGTTCGTCTTGGCGATGGCCAGGGGGTGCTGTAACCCCTGATGACCACCGATGGGCCTGTCGAAGACGACGCGCTCCTTAGCATAGGCCACCGCTTTCTCCAGGACCAGATGCCCGAGGCCGACGGCCACGGCGCCGGCGCTGATGCGCTCGGGATTGAGGGCGTCGAACAGGTAGCGGGAGGCTTTCCCCTCCTCCCCGACCAGGTTCTGGCGCGGCACCCGCACGTCATCGAAGAAGAGGGCGAACTGCTTCTCGGGCAGAAGGATGCGGATGTCCTGGGCCTGCGCCTCGACGCCCGCGGCCCTACGGTCGACGATGAAGAGGGAGAGGCCCTCTCGCTTATCTTTCACCTGGTCGTAGGGCACAGTGCGCGCGACAACGAGGAGATAATCAGCCACATCGACGCCGGTGATGAACATCTTTTGGCCGCGAAGGAGATAAGTATCGCCATCGCGGCGGGCTAGCGTGGTGATGCGGAAGCTGTTGGACCCGGACGTGGGCTCGGTGAGGGCGAAGCAGAACTTCGTCTGGCCGCGGGCCAGCGGCGGCAGGTATCGCTCCTTCATCTCGGGGCTGCCGTGGCGGGCGATTAGGAGGGCGTCCATAACGTTGCTGACCACCAGGATGAGAAGAGGGATCCCCTGGCGGCTCATCTCCTCCAGGAGTGCGGCCATCTGCTGCATACCCAGCCCGCCACCGCCATACTCGCGCGGTATCATCATCCCTAGATAACCGCCGGCCGCCAACTCCTGCCATAGCTCCTCGGTAAAGGCGCCTTCCCGAGCCTTAGCCAGCCAGTAGTCCCGGCCGCACTTCCTAGCGACCTGCCTCACGAAGTCCCTGATCAGCGACTCTTCGGCGGTCGGCTCAAACACTTACACCTCCCGGGCACGTAAGGCGCCGCTCCCGCCACTGGTGGGCGTCGGCTCTGGCCCTGCTGCGAGGAAGTGGGAACGCGCTAGGATGACCCGACGTAGTTCAATCAACGTCAAAAGTCCTCGCCGCAAGCGCGGCTCTACTATACTCGGTGAATCCTGACCTCGTCGATCACCCGAGGAAGCCAGCGCGTGGTCAGACGCCCAGTATCCTTTTCAGCTCGGCTTTGCGCGTGCGCTGTTGTCGTGCGGCGAACTCGTCTTGCGGGACGATGGCTCGAACGGGGCAGTACGGTAGGCACTCACCGCAGCCGTTGCACAGATGGCGCCGAATCACGAACTGATTGGGAGCTTCTTTTATGGCGTCCCGCGGACACATGAACTCGCACACCCCGCAGCGCGTGCAGTCAGAGCTGACCATGTATACGGATGCCGCCCCAGCTGTCATATTAGAAGCAACCTCGAGGCTATCCTTGGACGCTATGCAGCAAATTCCGTTTCCAGGTGCTGGGCCCCGTTGAAAAACTCCTGGAGGGTGCCGTTGTAGCGGAAGAACAGGTCCTGTTTTAACTGATCCTTGGCAACGACTCTAATGGGGTCGCCTGGAAGCGTTAGGTAATTGAGGCTGTGCTTCAGGTCGGGGCCGCCGTTGGCCTTAATGTTCTCGATCATCTCTTTCCAGGCGCTGTACTTCCCTTCGAGTACGAAGTCGGCAATTTTCTCCGGTGCGGCTGTTGCCTCCACCGCCTTGCAGCGGTAGCCGTCGAAACGGAGGAGGTACGCCCGGCCCTCGCCAGGCCCTCCTTCAGCCAGCACCCTGATTCCTACGGCGGCGTCGCAAAAGCCCAGCCGCCGGAACGTCTCGGCGCGCTGCCTAGCCTGCTCTCTCAGGGCCTGGAACCATTCGACAGTTGGGAATTTCATGGTTTGTGCCTCCTCCGCGAATGGCCTAGTATGGTGGCTTTTCGGGCACGCTTGTGCGTGACCGCCGGTCGAGGCCGGCGATCTCACAGCGGTTCAGATACTCCTCCCGCATGCGGGTCCACACCAGGCGTACCGCCTCCATGCCGCGGTCGATGTGTTTGACGCCTCCCCCCATGAGTACGGCCAGAGGCTCGATGATGAAGGGGTTGGTAAGGAAACCCGGGATGCCCATCTCCGCCACGTCAGCCAGAGCGTGCATCTCGGCGAGGGCGCTCTCCTGGTTCGGGTGGTGCTCCAGGAAGTACTTGAGATGCATAGTCCCGTAGGAGACATGGCGGGCCTCGTCCTGCATGCAGAGGCGGTAGATCTCCTTCTCGATCCTGTTCTGAGCCAGGAACTCCCCGCCGCGAAAGATATCCAGAACCAGCCCCTCGCCGAGGACGTGCATCAGGAAGGAGCCCTGGATGTAGGTGGGGGCATGAAGGATCGTCCGCAGGAACAGCTCGGTTCCGGTCAGGCAGCGCATTAGGCCCCCGCCGTTGGCTAGGGCACGCTTGCGAAAGACCTCCAGGTGTCGCGCTTCATCCATGGCCTGTGTGCAGAGGAACATTTTGACTTCGTGAAAGTGCTGGTTCATCTGCCACAGCCACTTTGCCGGAAAGTCGGAGGCGATCATTTCAACCTCGGTGAGGAGGGTGCAGATCTGACACTGGGAGCGCTCAATGTCCTCCGGCAGGGGTTTAAGCTCGTCCCAGGGGATATCCCGGGTGGCACTCCATTGGCGGGCAACGGCCTCCTCATAGAGGGGAACGATGTTGTCCGCCCAGACCAGGTACTTTTCGTTGTAGGCATACCCCATGTCAGGGACGTCTGGGTCGACTACCGCGCCTCGGGGCGCCATGGTCCGTAGCTTCGGCGCGTCTTCGGGCTCCCCAGCGTAGGCAGCGTTCACATCTTGCAGGGTGAGCCCCCGTTCGGGGTCCTTCAGTTTGGCGCGTATGCCCCAGGTTGGGCGCTGGTCCTTGAGCCACTGAAGGTCGTATCGTCCCTTCTTTACACTATCGATGTATTCCTGCTGCTCAAACGTGTAGATAGATGGGGTCGTTGTCGCCATGGCGCCCTCCTTTCGGATTGGCCGGGGTTATGTGACTTAGCGCTTGCTAAAAAATCGGGCTGTTACAATATTTTATAGGCCTGGCATTTGCCCCCCGTAATCGGGCAAAACCCCTCTCTATTTGTAGGGCTTGGCCCCACAAAATCGCTTACACTGACGGCGCCCACGCACGTCGGATCAGCCTCTGGTGGGAGCTTCAGGTCTCAGAGTGTCAGCCCCACCACTCCAGAGTGCCGCAGGCCCGTTTGCACGATTTCGATCAAAGCCTTGTCTTGAGGATCAAAGCCATCAACGCCGCTGGTAATGTGACGCAGCCCCTTCCCCGGGACGCGGATACGG
Organism: Chloroflexota bacterium; assembly: GCA_016178045.1. Lineage (GTDB taxonomy): Bacteria > Chloroflexota > Dehalococcoidia > SM23-28-2 > JACOUE01 > JACOUE01. The sequence continues at coordinate 1,104 of JACOUE010000001.1, read as the reverse complement.
TCGCCTCTCGTCGGCTGCTCGTGGCAAAATGTGGGTGCGATGATCAGCACGCCCAGGCCGCTGAGGAATCTGAAGGCGCTAAAGGCTTGCCGCGCCGGGGATCTGGTCTCCTTCCAGGCCCGGGTCCTGCGAGTGTGGGAGGCCGGCGGGGTGCGCATGTGCCTGGTGGGGGACGAATCGGCCTTAACCCGCGTGGAGCTAGGGGAAGCGGCGGTTGAGCCCGGCCGGAGCTACGAGTTTCGCCACGCCCTGGTCCGAGAGTATCCCGGCGGCTGGCACAGCGTCTCTCTGCTGGAGCCGGGGGCGCTGGCGCTGGATGAGGAGATCACTGTCTTGCAAAACGAGGCTTACATAGAGCGAACGTACAAGATTCTCACAGGCGTGCAGCGCAAGAAGGCCCGCAGAGAAGGCCGGATAGAGCCCTGGACCCACCCGGGGAAGAGAACGGGGCGATGATCGAGTTTCGGCGGCCGCCGCGGCGGTGAGGAAGCGTGCGGTTTCCGGGTGGGGTGTCCGCCGTCGTGGAGACGGACTACTCACACCTCTCGCAGCAACGCCTCCGCCATCTCCACGTGCTTGGGCATGCCAATCTCGCGGTACATGGCGATGGCTTCGGTGAGCAGGCGGAAGGCCTTATCGCGGTCGCCGGGGCCGTCGCGGGCGATGAGCATGCGGGCGTACTGGGCGCGCGTGTGGGCCAGCCAGGGCTTGTCGCCGAGCAGCGCGTTCGTGCGGAGGGCGTCCTCGAAGTGGCGCTCCGCGTCCTCCCAGCGGCGCATCGTCGCGGCGAGGAGCGCCAGACTGCGGGACGCGGCGCCCGTCGTATCTACGGCCCAGGCGACGACCACGCACTCCCCCTCGCGGGGCGACAGCATCTCGTAAAGCTCGGGCGCGCGGCCGGCGTCGCCGAGGGTCCAGCAGACGTCCGCCAGGACGCTCAGGGTGGCAGGCAGGTTGGTGTCGGAGGGGAGGCGGCCGAAGCCATGCTCGGCCAGCTCGTCGAAGACCACCCGCGCATCGTCCCGTCGACGTACGTCGCTGCTGTAGACCCAGGCGAGCGCGGCGCGGTACACGGGCATCGCCGGGTACTGCTGCGCGTTGGCC
>JACOUE010000059.1 GCA_016178045.1 Chloroflexota bacterium | reverse complement strand
GCTGCTCCGCCTTCTGCTTCACGATGGCGTACTGCTTCTGGACCACTTCCGTCGCCGTGTCCAGCTGGCGCCTCTTCTCGGCCACCCCGGCCTCCGGGCGGTACTGGGCGCGCACCTGGCGCAGGGTCTCCTGCGCCTCGACCATCTCCTTGATCTCGGCCAGGGTGACGCCCAGAAGGCTCTGCAGCTTCTTGATCAACTCAACCCGGCGTACGTCGTCCTCGGAGTAGAGGCGGAAGCCTCCCTCCATGCGGCTGGGGGGTTGCAGGAGGCCCTTCTCCTCGTAGAAGCGGAGGGTGCGCTGGGTGACGCCGGTGCGCTCCGCTACTTCGCCGATCTGGAGATACGCTTCGTTTGGCTCGGGCAAAGCTGGCCTCCGTGGACTACTGCATTGGGTTGCTTGAATTGCAGTATAAGCGGAGTTAACCCCTACGTCAAGGTTATGGGGTGCGAGGAGGGCTAGTAGTCTTCCTCTTCTTCCTCTTCGGGGACGGCGGCGGCGACGGCCGCGGGGAGGATCGCCTCCGCCCGCTCCTCGCGGGGGCGGCCCCGCCCCGGCGGCAGGCCGTCGATGGCGGCGCGTACGCTCTGGAGCCTGTTCCACCCTGACTTGCCGTCCACCACGACGCCCGCCACGCCCGACTCCCGCAGCACTCTCAGCTGCGACGCCTCCACGTCCGGCGGCACTTCGACCAGCAGCGGCGTCCGCGAGAGGAGATAGAGCCGGCGCAGGTCCAGCTGGCGGCGCACCGTCAGGGGGCTGTCGAGTCGGGGGAGCAGAAGAGCGTCCAGGGGCAGGCCCTCCAGCACCCGCAGGGCCGCGTCGGAGAGGTCCGAGTTCACCGCCAGGACGAAGCCCAGCTGCTCGTCCAGGAGAACGTCGGCGCCGGTGCCTTCCGGGGCGAAGGCGAGGAAGTCGGCGCCCGCCTCCTTCAGCCTGCCGACCGTGTCGGCGCGGGCCTCCGGCACCAGCGCGCCCCAGAGGATGTCCGTGTTGTCCCTCAGCTTCAGCCGCGACGCGTCGCCGCCGTCGAAGAGGACGGCGTCGGCGCCCTTCTCCGCCGCCTCCTTCAATCGCTTCGCATCGTCGGCGGGCAGGCGGGCGAGGAGGAGCATCGTCGGGCCCGGCTTTCGGGCGGCCGACACGCCGAAGCCCATCGGGGCGGCTTCGACGCGGACCGCTTTGCGGATGCGCTGGGACAGCTTGCTCATCGGTGGCTCCCGCCCTATTATGGGGCGGCCCGTCGCTGGCGAGCAAGGCCGCGCTGTCCTTGTGCCCTCTTCGTTCTTCCTGCTACCATGTACGCCAGTCCTCGCCCCCTTTGGAGGTCGCCATGAAGCTGCAAGGAAAGTCTGCCCTCGTTACCGGCGCTGGCTCCGGCATCGGCAAGGCCATCGCCCTCCTCTTCGCGGCCGAGGGGGCGAAACTGCTCCTGGCCGGGCCGACCCAGGAGCGGGAACGGGCGGTGGCCCGCCAGATAGAAGACCGGGGCGGTCTCGCCAGTTTCATCGTCATGGACGCGTCAGTGGAAGCGCAGGTTCAGGCAGCGATCGCCGCCGCCGTTGAGGCCTACGGGAGACTGGACATCGTGGTGAACAACGGCGGCGTAGCCGGGCTGGTGCCCTGGGACAGGGCCATCGCCGTCGACCTGTCCGGCGTCTACTACGGGTGCCTGCACGCCCTCCAGGTCATGCGCCAGCAGAGCGGCGGTGTCATCATCAACATGGCCTCAACCGCCGGGCTGGTGGGAACGAAATTACCCGAGATTACCGGCGGCCTCGGCTACGGCTATACGGCGGCCAAGCACGGCATCATCGGCCTCACCAGGCAGTTTGCCCTGGATGGGGCGCCCCACGGGATACGGGTTAACTGCCTCTGCCCCGGCTGGGTCGATACGCCGTTGATCGAAGTGGTGAAGAGGCCGCTGCACGACTGGCTGGTGAAGAGCACGCCCCTGGGCCGGCTGGCCCAGCCCGAGGAGATCGCCAGGGCCGCCCTCTTCCTGGCCTCTGACGACTCGTCCTACATGACGGGGGCCCCTCTCACCGTGGACGGTGGCTGGACGGCCCGCTAGGGCCGCGCCGGCGGATCGTCCAGCCGGCACGCCCCCGACGGTGGCCCCGGCCGAAACCAGTTGCGCCCGGATTCGCGCCCTCTGACAATGGTGCTGGTATGGCAAAAGAATTCCCCCGGCTCGGCCTGCTGGCCTTGATGGCCGTCGCCCTGCCCCTGGCGGGCCTGGCCGCACTCCTCTACGCCGGCTGGCGCTGGGTCTCCCCCCGCCGCGGCCCGGCGCCCAGGCTCCGGGAGACCGACCTCGAGGACGTCTGGTTCGAGAGCCTGGACGGCGTCCGCCTCCACGGCCTCTGGCTGGAGGGCCGGCCCGACCATCCCACCATCGTCATGTGTCACGGTTACTTCAAGAGCTGCGCCGAGCCCCTGGAGGCCGGGCTGGCCCTCCATCGACGCGGCTACAACGTATTCGTCATCGACTTCCGCGCCTGCGGCCGGAGCGGCGGCCGCTTCACCACCGTCGGGGCCAAGGAGACGCTCGACGTCCTCGCCGCCGTAAGGCTGGCGAAGCGGCGGTGGGGACGCCTCCCCATCGGCGTCCTCGGCATCTCAATGGGGGGCGCCGCCGCCATCATGGCCGCCGCCCGCTCCACCGACATCGCCGCCCTCGTGGCCGACTCCGCCTACGCCGACATCGAGGGCGTCATCCGGCACAAGATCCCTGACTTCGTCCCATTCCCCTGGCTCGTCCCCCTGGGCGGCGTCGCCGTCAGCATCGGCGAGCTCCTGGCCGGCTCCCGCATCCGTGACGTACGCCCTATCGACTTCGTGGACAAGATCTCGCCGCGGCCCGTCCTCTTCATCTACGGCGAGTGCGATTCCTTCGTCCCCTGGCCCCAGCCCCAGGAGCTGTTCGAGCGGGCTGGCGACCCGAAGGAGATATGGTTCGCCCCCGGCAGCGACCACGCCGTGGCCAAGGACGACTACCCGGAAGAGTACCAGCGCCGCGTCGAGTCCTTCTTCGAGCGCTATCTGCTGGAGAAGAAGGCGATGAAGCCGGCTAGCCCTCGAAAGGCCCGCCCTGAGCCTAGTCGAAGGGCCCGCCGCTGAGGGCGTGCACCACCTCGGTGCGGTAGTCCACCAGCTCCGCGTCCAGCCGCTCCGCCTGCACGAAGGCCACGATGCTCGACAGCATCTCGTGGGCGTGGCGTTCGCTCGTCGTCACGCACGATACCCCCAGCGATATCATCTGCCAGCGGTCGTGGTCGTCCACCTCCGCCACCGAGACGTTGAACTTGTTGTGCAGCCGCGCCGCCAGCGACTTGATCACCTGCCGCTTCCCCTTGAGCGAGTGGTTCTCCGGCAGCCGCAGCCATAGCCGGCAGAGCCCGACGGTCATCGACACGTCACCGCCCTTCCTCGAGCGTCTCCACGCCCGTCAGCGGCGGCAGGTCCTCCGGCTTCTCCAGCCCGAAGTACTCCAGGAAGCGGAAGGTGGTGCCGTACAGGTACGGTCGGCCCGGCCCCCCGGCCCGTCCCACCTCCGTGATCAGCCCCCGCACTTTGAGGGAGGCCAGAGCGCGGTCGCAGTTCACCCCGCGGATGTCCTCGATGCCGGTGCGGGTTACCGGCTGCTTGTAGGCGATTATCGCCAGCGTCTCCAGCGCCGCGTGGGAGAGGCGGTGGTCCTCGTCCACCCCCAGAAACCGCTCCACGTACTGCGACGTCTCCGGCGAGGTGACGAACTGCACCGTCTCCCCGGCCCGCTGCACCCTCACGCCCCGGCTCTGGCACTCCTCGGCCAGGGCGTCCACCGCTAGGGCGACGTCGTCGATCTTAGCCCCGGCGATGCGGGCCAGGGTGGCAAGCTCGACCGGCTCGTCGGCGACGAAGAGCACGCTCTCCACGATAAGCTTCAACCGCTCGCTGACCGAGGGGTCGGCCATGGCGACGTTAGGACCGGGGCTGCTCGGCCGGAGGGTCGGCCGCGGGCGGCTCCGCCACCGTTTCGCCGGCGGCCGGCGGCGCCTCCCCCTTGGCGAAGGACAGGCGTACGGTCGGTGGCTCGGCCAGGGCCAGGCCCAGCTCGTTCTGGACGGTCTCCGCTACCGTCCGGCTCGCCTCCTGCCCGATGGTCGCCAGGTTCGCGTTGGGCGCCACCGCCAGGTCGACGCTCAGCCCCAGGCCCTTCTGCCGCGACGCCACCTGCACGGTGGCTGCCCGCGCCCCGGGCAGGGCCAGCAGTGCCGCCTCGAGCCTCTCGCGCACCACCTGCGCCGGCAGCAGCGTCGTCGCCCCCGCCTGCTCCAGCCGCACCTCGCGGGTCTCCTCCTCCGGCGCCAGCTCGGCCACGATCACCAGGAAGGCGAGGACGATGATGGTGAAGCCGCCCAGGGTCAGGATCAGCTTGCCCGGGTTGTCGGCGTGGTTGTGCAGATACTTGACGAAGTCCTCCAGCCGGCCGATAGTCTCGGTGTCCGCTGCCCAGGCCAGGAAGATGACGATCCCCATGAGGACGATGAGGACGGCGGCGACGGTGACGATGGCGTTGCGGTTGATATCGTTCACGGGCAGCCTCTGGGGACATGATAGCGGCAAGCCGCTCCCCCGTCCAACGGAAGCCCCCTCCTTCCCTCTCCCTCGATGGAGAG
>JACOUE010000043.1 GCA_016178045.1 Chloroflexota bacterium | reverse complement strand
TCTTGGCCGAGGTGACCGCGTCGGCCGCCAGGGCGGCGGTGTCGACGACGCCAGCGGCGAAGTCAGCGGAGTCGCTGATGCCGGCGGCGGCGATATCGGCACTTGTTATCGTAGCGTCGGCGATCTTGGCCGAGGTGACCGCGTCGGCCGCCAGGGCGGCGGTGTCGACGACGCCAGCGGCGAAGTCAGCCGAGTCGCTAATGCCACCTCCGGCTATATCGGCACTTGTTATCGTAGCGTCGGCGATCTTGGCGGAGGTGACGGCGTCGGCCGCCAGTTTGGCGGTGGTGACGGACAGGTCGGCCATGTCGGCGGTAGCGATAGTGCCGTCGAGGATCTTGGCGGAGGTGACGGCGTCCGCCGCTAGCGCCGCGGTGTCGACCACGCCGGCCGCAAAGTCAGCGGAGTCGCTGATACCGGCGACGGCGATGTCGGCGGAGGTGATGGTGCCGTCGGCGATCTTGGCCGAGGTGACCGCGTCGGCCGCCAGGGCGGCGGCGTTGACGACGCCAGCGGCGAAGTCGGCGGAGTCGCTGATACCGGCGGCGGCGATGTCAGCGGAGGTGATGGTGCCGTCGGCGATCTTGGCCGAGGTGACCGCGTCGGCCGCCAGGGCGGCGGTGTCGACGACGCCAGCGGCGAAGTCAGCGGAGTCGCTGATACCGGCGGCGGCGATGTCAGCAGAGGTGATGGTGCCGTCGGCGATCTTGGCGGAGGTGACGGCGCTGTCGGCCAGGTCCGCGGTCTGGATGCCGCTGCCGGCGACCAGGGGGTCGAAGTTCTCCATGTCGGCGCTGGTGACCGTGCCGTCGAGGATCTTGGCCGAGGTGACGGCGTCAGCGGCCAGCTTAGCGGTCGTGACGGAGAGGTCGGCCAGGGCGGCGGTGTCGACGACGCCGGCGGCGAAGTCAGCCGAGTCGGTTATGCCACCTGCGGCTATATCGGCACTTGTTACCGTACCGTCCGCGATCTTGGCGGAGGTGACCGCGTCGGCCGCCAGGGCGGCGGTGTTGACGACGCCAGCGGCGAAGTCAGCGGAGTCGCTGATGCCGGCGGCGGCGATGTCAGCGGAGGTGATGGTGCCGTCGGCGATCTTGGCGCTGGTCACCGCCCCATCAGCCAGGTCAATAGTGCCCACCGTAAGGTCCGCGATGTCTATTGAGTTTACCGTACCGTCGGCTATGTCCACCGTGGTAACGGTGCCGTCGGCGATCTTGGCCGAAGTCACCGCGTCATTGGCTAGATCGGCCGTCTGGATGCCTGTACCGGGGGTCAGCGGGTCAAAGTCCTGTATCTTGGTGGAAGTGACCGAGCTGTTCGCGAGGTCGCTGGTGCCCACGGTGAGGTCCATGATCTTGTCCGTGGTCACCGCATCCGCGGCCAGCTTGGCGTTAGTGACGGACAGGTCGGCCAGGTCGGCGGTGGCGACCGTGCCGTCGAGGATCTTGGCGGAGGTTACGGCGCCGTCGGCGAGGTCGCTGGTGCCCACGGTGAGGTCCATGATCTTGTCGGTAGTCACCGCATCCGCGGCCAGCTTGCTGTTAGTGACGGACAGGTCGGCCAGGTCGACCGTGGCGACCGTGCCCAGGTCGACCGTCGCCACTGTGCCGTCCAGGATCTTGGCGGAGGTGACCGCGCCATCGGCGAGGTCGCCGGTGCCTATGGTGAGGTCCATGATCTTGTCGGTAGTCACCGCATCCGCCGCCAGCTTGGCGTTAGTGACGGACAGATCGGACAGGTCGACCGTCGCCACTGTGCCGTCCAGGATCTTGGCGGTGGTGACGGAATCCGGGGCGAGCTTGACGTTGGTCACCGTCCCGTTCGCCAGGTCGGCGGTGAGGATAGTGCCGTTCATGATCTTAGCCGAAGTTACGGCGCCGTCCGCCAGCTTGGCCGTCGTCACCGCCCCGTCCGCCAGGGCCAGGGAAGAGACCACGCCGTCCCCGATTTTGGCGGCGGTCACGGCTCCGTCGGCCAGGTCGGCGGTGGCCACGCCACCGTCGGCGATCTTCGCCGAAGTCACCGCGCTGTTGGCCATGTCTGCGGTGACGACGGTGCCGTCCATGATCTTGGCGGAGGTGACGCTGCCGTCGGCCAGGTCGGCGGTGGCGACGCCACCGTCGGCGATCTTCGCCGAAGTCACCGCGCTGTTGGCCATGTCTGCGGTGACGATGGTGCCGTCCATGATCTTGGTGGAGGTGACGCTGGCGTCGGCCAGGTCGGTGCCGCCCACCGAGAAGTCGGCTATTTCGGCGCTGCCCACGGCACCCGTCGCCAGCATACGGCCTAATACGTCATCGCCCAGGTCCTGAACGGAGACAGCCCCGTTGGCGATCTTCGCGCTGTTTACCGACCCGTCGGCCAAGTCAGCGCTGGATACGGCTCCGTTGGAGATCTTGGCGCTTGTCACCGAGGCATTCGCCAGGTCAGCGGCGGAGACGCTCCCATCGGCGATCTTGGCCGTGGTAATCGCACCGTCGCCGATGTCGGCCGTACGGACGCTACTATCGGCAATCTTCGCTGAGTTCACCTCATTGTCCTGCAAGCCTTCAAAAGCCCGCGCTGAGAGAACGATTACCCAGACGATGGTGGCGAGGCTTAATGCCATCCACACCAACATCACCCGGATCGGGATATGACTTCGTTCGGCAACTCTTCCTGGGTACATCAGCTACCTCCTAGGGCGTGAATTTGTTGGTCTCATCGTCTCATGAAGTTGACATATTTTGGGTAATAGTCTGTCAACTTGCCCCTTTTTCTTACAATCAGGGAGAACGCCCCATCGGGCCAGAAGTTAACTCCGCCGCAAGATGACTTGTTCTTTCTTGGTTTGACTGTCATCACCTATGTACATTCGAGTTCGCCCCCTATATTGCCGTCGCTATAGGCTAAGAAAATGGAAATGTTCCGTTAAGCTTTCGTCAACCGGCCCAGACCCCCCGTGACATGGAAGCTGGGCTTTGTACAAATAGATGCTACCGTCCGCTCCCCAGTTGCCACGTTGTTTACCGATTACGGGTTTTTTTTCACGGAATTTTCACTGGGCGTGATTGTGGGCAGAAAAGCCACAGGGAGACCTGCCGGCCCAGGTCTCCCTGTGAAGAGCCCAAAGGGGAGGTTTGGGACCATCGCTACCGTAGCAGGTACGGCCCCCTGCGCGGGAAGCGACAAAGCGCCCATCTTTAGCAGGCGTTTCGGTTATGCGTTGCGTTGAGCCGGCCCCCGCATAATGCAGAAGACGGCCATCGTTGACCGGTTGGGCCTCGCGTGCTAACCTGAGCGCCGCCGTGACCGCCCCCCGCACTAGCCCCGCCCCGTCCGGGCGCTCCGTCGACAGCGGGCCCGCCGGCGGCGCCCGCCACATGGCCATCGACGAGGCGGTCCTGGAGTCCGTCGCCGGAGGCGCGGCCCCCGTATTGCGCGTCTTCCAGTTCGAACGGCCCTGCCTCTCGCTGGGGCGGTTTCAGGACGCCCGCCGCGGCCTCGACCCCGAGCGGTGCGCCTCCGCTGGCGTCGAGGTCGTGCGGCGGCCCACCGGCGGCCGCGCCGTCCTCCACGCCGGCGACCTCTGCTACGCCGTCGCCGCCCCCCTGGCCGACGCCGCCGTCGGCGGCTCCCCTGGCCGGGCAGGCGTCCGCGACTCCTACTGCCGCATCGCCGCCGTCCTGGCGCGGGCGCTGGCGCTGGTCGGGCTGCCGGAGGCAGACGTGGCCGCGGGCTCGGGCTGGTCGCCGGACCCCTCGCCCGGCTGCTTCACCTTCAGCGGGCCGTTCGAGATCGCCGGCGACGGGGCCAAGCTGGTAGGTAGCGCCCAACTGCGGCGCAGCGGCGCCCTCCTCCAGCAGGGCAGCATCCGCCTCGCCGCGGACGAGGCGCTCGAGTGCCGCATCCTGGGCCGCTCCACCCCCAGCCTGCGCGACGTCCTCGGCCGGGAGGTGGCGTGCTCCGAAATGGCCGACGCCCTGCGCCGCGCCTTCCGCGCGACCCTCGCGCTCCCGCTGGAGGACGCGGCACCCACGCCGACCGAAGCGGCCTTGGCCGAGCGACTCGAGCGGGAGAAGTACGCCAGCCCGGAGTGGACGTGGGCGCGCTGATGATACGCCTCGTCGCCCTGGACGTAGACGGCACCCTCCTCAACAGCGCCAGCAAGCTGACCGACGCCAACCTCGAGGCCGTGCGCCGGGCCGTCGAGAAAGGTGTGCAGGTGCTGCTCGCCACCTCCCGCTGGTACCTGCTGGCCAAGCGCACCGCCGGGCGGCTCGGCATCAGCACCCCCCTCATCTGCAACAACGGTGCCCTGGTCAAGCTCCAGACCGACACCGAGGAGGAGCTGCTCCACCTGCGCCTGGACCATGACCTGGCCCGCCAGGTGACCGCCCTGGGCGACGAGCGCGGCTGGGACATGTTCACCACCTTCGACGACCTCACCTACATGCGCCCGCGCGAGGGCATTATCCCCGAGCGCCTGCCCGCCGGCCTCACCGTCGCCGAGCGGCAGTCGGAGCACGCCGCCCGCGCCCGGCCCACCGCCGTCCTGGTCTTCGGCGAGGACGCTATGGCCGAGATCGGCGGCCGCTTCCTCCCGGCCTGCGAAAGCCGCGCCCGCTTCTCCTTCAACCGCAGCCAGAACTACCCTCCCTACGTCGTCCTCACCCACCGCGGGGCGGACAAGGGGAAGGCCCTCATCATCGCCTGCACACAGCTGGGCATCGCCCCCGGAGAGGCCTTGGCCGTCGGCGACTCCGAGTCGGACGTGTCGATGTTCCGGGTCGCCGGCCTGGGCGTGGCCATGGGCAACGCCTCCGACGCCGTCAAGGCCGAGGCGGCCGCCGTCGCCCCCAGCAACGACGAAGACGGTGTCGCCTGGGCCATCGAGAAGTTCGTCCTGTAGGCGTAAAATCACCTCAGCGTCACCTACCGCCATCAGGAGAACCGCTATGACCGATCGCTATAAGGCCGACGCCGTCTTCGAGGGCGGCGGCGTCAAGGGTATCGCCCTCGTCGGCGCCCTGAGCGAGATGGAGAAGCGGTGGCGATGGGAGAACGTGGCCGGCGCCTCCGCCGGCGCCGTCGTCGCCGCCTTCACCGCCGTGGGCATGACCGCCGCCGACATCCGCGCCGTCCTCGACCGCATCGACCTCCGCCACCTGCGCGACGAGGGCTGGGAGGACAAGCTCGACCGCGTCGTGGCGATGCTGAATCCGCTACGCCTTCCCCTCTTCGGGCGCGTCTCGTCGCTGCTGGACCACCCGATCAGCCTCCTCACCGAGTTCGGCATCTTCGAGGGCAAGCGCTTCGAGGAGATGGTGCGGGAGCACCTGCCGCCGGACGTCCGCACCTTCGGCGACCTCCTCCACGACCCAGCCGCCCCTACGACCGGCGGGGCGTCCCGCTACCGCTACCGCCTCCGCGTCGTCGCCTCGGACATAACGGCGAACCGGATGCTGGTCCTGCCCCAGGACATCGCCGCCTACGGCTACGACCCCGACGGGCTGGAGATAGCGGCGGCGCTACGGATGAGCGTAAGCATCCCCGTCTTCTTCGAGCCGTACCGGCTGCTGAACCGCCGCAGCGGCCGCACCCACCTCATCGTCGACGGCGGCCTGCTCAGCAACTACCCGGTATGGCTGTTCGACGCCCCTCCCGGCGTGGAGCCGGAGTGGCCCACCTTCGGCTTCGACCTCCACGACCCGGCGGACCGCGGCGACGGTGAAGCTCCCTGGCCGGAGGACGTGCGGGAGATCGACAACGTCTTCGACTTCGCCCGCGCCGTCTGGGAGACCCTGGCCGCCGCCCTCGAGCGCCGCCACGTCCCCGAGCGCCATTGGGCCCGCACCGTCGCCATCGACAGCCTCGGCCTCAAGGCCACCGACTTCGACCTGTCGGAGGACGAGAAGGAGCGGCTTTGGCACTCGGGCGTGGCGGCCGCCCGCGCCTTCATGGTGGAGTGGGGCGATCCCGAGGAGGGCTTCGAGGTCTGGAAGTCGCGCTACCGCGGCGAGGTGGAGGAAGCGCAGGCGCGGGCCGGCGAACGGGCTAGCCCCTGAGCTTCGCCTCCGCCTCCGCCTGCACGATGCGGTAGACCTGGGCCAGGGGCAGGCCCGTCTTCTCCGCCAGCCGCCGGCGGCCAGCCCTCGATGTCGCGGGCCCCGGCGCCGTAGCCCACGCCCTCGACGGTCATCGCCGGCCGCTCGAACCGGGCCAGCGTCGTGACGATGGCGGCCCCGGTCGGCGTCACCAGTTCGGAGGCGAGGTCGTTGCCCGGGGCCAGCGGCGCCTTCGCCTGCGCCAGCAGCTCCAGCGTGGCCGGCGCCGGCACCGGCAGGGACCCGTGCGGCCCTTTCGCCTCCCCGCCCCCCGCCGGCAGCGCCGACGCGAAAAGCTCCGCGACTCCCAGCAGGCGCAGGCCCGCCACCGTACCCATAACGTCCACCACCGCATCCACCGCGCCGACGTCGTGCAGCCGCACCTCCTCCACCGAGACGCCGTGTGCCTTCGCCTCGGCCGCGGCCAGGCGGCGGAAGACGCTCGCCCCCTTCTCGCGGTCCTCCTTCGGAACGGACGACCTTTCGATGATCGAGAGGATGTCGGGCAGCGCCCGCTCGGGCTGCGGCTCCGCCACCGTCACGACGGCCTGCGTCGCGGCGAGGCCGGCGCGGAGCACCCGCTCGGACCGCACCTCGTAGCCCCCGATGTGCAGCTTGGCCAGCTCGCCCCGGAGGGCGTCCGCGCTCAGCCCGGCGTCCAGCAGGCCCCCCAGCAGCATGTCGCCGCTGACGCCGGAGAAGCAGTCCAGGTAGGCGATGCGGGTCATCGTCTTTCTGTCCCGCTCATGGTGAGCCTGTCGAACCATGAGGGGGCCGCTCGTCCTTCGACGAGCTCAGGATGAGCGACTTTCACTCCCGTCGCTCCTGCCAGGCGAGGCGGTTGATGACGGCGGCCAGGTAGCCCGCCCCGAAGCCGTTGTCGATGTTCACCACCGCCACGCCGGCGGCGCAGGCGGTCAGCATCGCCAGGAGGGGGGCCAGGCCCTTGAAGCTGGCCCCGTACCCCGCCGACGTTGGCACCGCGATCACCGGCGCCGACACAAGCCCGGCGACCACGCTGGGGAGAGCACCTTCCATCCCCGCGACTACGACCAGCGCGTTCGCCTGCCGCAGGCCCTCCAGCTTGTCGAGCAGGCGGTGCAGTCCGGCCACGCCGACGTCGTACATGCGCTCCACCTGGCTGCCCATCAGCTCCGCCGTCACCGTCGCTTCCTCCGCTACCGGAAGGTCCGACGTCCCCGCGCAGACGACGGCCACGCCCGGCCGCCGCTCCTCCGTCCGCCGGTCGACGGTCACGGCGCGGGCGGTCGGGTTGTAGACGGCGTCCGGCGCCTTCTCCTTCAGCGCGGCGTACGTCTCCGGGCCTACCCGCGTCACCAGCAGGCGGTCGCTTCCGGAGAGCAGCCGCTCGGCGATGGCCACGATCTGCTGTACCGTCTTCCCCTCGCCCAGGATGACCTCGGGGAAGCCGGTGCGGAGGGCGCGGTGGTGGTCGACGGCGGCGAAGCCGATGTCCTCGTAGGGCAGGCGGCGCAGGCGCTCCAGCGCCTCCTCTACGGAGAGCGCCCCCGCCTCCACCGAGGCCAGCAGCTCGCGCAGCTTTTGCTCGTCGATGGTGTGTCGCTCCGTCCTCCTGTCACCCTGAGCCTGCCTGCCGGCAGGCAGGCCAAGCGAAGGGTCTCACGGCCGCTGAGATTCTTCGCCTGCGGCTCAGAATGACAAAGCCTCCCGATGGGCAACGGCGATTGTAGCACCACCCCTCGGGTTGCGTAAACGCGAAGGCCGCCTCGATAATGGGCCCGATGCGCGAACGTCTCTCCCTCCGCAGCGGGGCCGTCCTCTTCGCGCTGTGGCTGGCCGGCCTCATCGGCTTCGCCGTCATGGCCGGAGCGGCCGCCGCCTTCTCCCGCTTCCCCGCCGACCTCTGGGTAAGCCACCGCCTCCAGGACATCGACTCCGCCGCCTTCGCCCGCGCCGTCGACTGGGCGGAGGACCTGGCCGACAGTCCCCTGCTGCTGGTGCCCTGGCTGGGGGGCGTCGCCGTCCTGTTCCTGACCGCCAAGTGGTGGGAGGCGGCCCTGCTCCTGTTCAGCGGCTTCGCCCGGCTGGTCAACTCGGGCCTGAAGGACGTGGTAGAACGGCCGCGGCCCTCCCCGGACCTGGTGGACGTGCTGGAGAAGCCCGGCACGTTCGCCTTCCCCAGCGGCCACGTCGTCGGCGCCATCGTCCTTTTCGGCCTCCTCTTCTACTTCGCCACCGCCCTCATCAAGCAGCCGCTACTCCGGCTCCTGGTGCAGGCGGCCTGCGTCTACCTCATCGCCTTCACCGCGATGGAGCGTATCTACGTGGGCGCCCACTGGCTCAGCGACGTCTACGGCGGCGCCCTCCTCGGCGCCGTCTGGCTGGCGGCGCTGGTCTGGCTTCACCGCCAGCTCGTCAGAGACTAAAGCGGCCTTCCGGGTATCCCTTAAGCGCCCGCGGCGTTTTGTGTTAGACTGCCCTTCGTCACGGACGGACCATGAACTGGCTCGACGTCATCATCATCCTGGTCATCGCCTGGTTCACCTTCGCCGCCTTCACCGCCGGCATCATCCGCGAGGCGGTCACCCTCATCGCCACCCTCGTCGCCATCGTCGTCGCCGGCTTCTACTACGACGACCTGGCCCGCGACGTCCTCCTCTTCATCGACAACCAGAAGGTCGCCTTCGTCGTCGGCTTCCTCATCCTGCTGGGCTCCGTCTTCCTGGCCGGCCAGCTTGTCGCCTTTCTGCTCAAGCGGGCGGCGTCGCTTCTCATGCTGGGCTGGGCCGACCACCTGGCCGGCGCCGGCTTCGGCCTCCTCAAGGGGTTCCTGGTGGTCGAGATCCTCCTCATCCTGTTCGTCACCTACCCCCAGCTGGGCCTCGACGACACCATCGACGGCTCGGCCCTCGCCCCCTTCTTCCTCGACCTCGTTCCTGTCCTCGTCCGCATCCTCCCCGGCGAGTTTGGCGACGCCGTCGACAAGTTCACCGCCTGACCAGCTGCGGTAGGGGCGGACCCCCGTGCCTGCCCGCCGAAGGAGGGTCCGCCCGTGTCTCACTCGCCCCCAGACGGGGGCCCCCGGCCGACGCCCGCCCCTCGGGGCGTCGCGGCCCTGCCCGGCTGCCCGGCCAGGGTGGCCCGCCGCCCCCTTGCCGGGCTTAGCGCTGGCGCAATCTTGTCACTCACGACCTTCCGCGCTAAGGTGACGCCATGGACACTGCCTGCAAGGGGTCTCGACTTGCCACTAGCCGATCCTGACCTCCGAGAGATCGTCCTCGAACTCCTAACGCGGCCCGGACATGAGAAGGTTCGCGCCCTGGCGCATAGGCTCCTCACCGGGGGCCTCGGCGCCAAGAGCACCGAAATTGACTTCGAGCGACGCCTGCCGGAAGTCCACGGCCGCACGGACGCCCTTCTCGGATACACTGTCTTCGAGTTCAAGACCGACCTACGCCGCGAGACGAAGGCGGCCGAAGAGGAACTGACCCGCTACCTCGCCGACCGCGAGCGCGAGACGGGCGAACGCTTCGTTGGCATCGCCACTGACGGCGTCACCTTTGTCCCCTATAAGCTGCGCGGCGGCGGTCTCCGCAGGCTGGCCGCCTTCACACCGTCGGCGGACGCCCCCCACGACCTCCTCGCCTCGCTCAGCGCCGCCGTCGCTATCGCCGCCGACCTCCCTCCCGATCCCGACACCGTCCGCCGCGAGCTCGGCCGCGGGAGCCTCGCTTGGCACGTGGCCCGCGACGAGCTCGCTGCCCTGTGGGCGGAAGTCAGCGACCACCCAGACGTGCGGCTAAAGCGCGAGCTCTGGGCACGCCTCTTGGAGCATGTCTATGGGTCTTCAGTCGACACTGACGATCTCTTCTTCCAGCACACCTACCTCACCACCGTCGCCAAGACGATGGCGGTCCATGTGCTGGGTCTCGATATGCCCCAGCCCGGCGACCTCCTCGCCGGCCGCCCGTTCTCGGAGGCTGGCATCACGGGTGCCGTCGAATCGGACTTCTTCGACTGGCCGCTGGCGGCCGGCAGTGGCCCCGACCTGGTACGCCGCATCGCCACCCAGGCGGCGCGGTTCCGCCTCCGAGATGTTCAGACCGACGTCCTCAAAGGCCTATACGAGTCGCTTATCGACCCGGAGCAGCGCCATGAGCTCGGCGAGTACTACACGCCCGACTGGCTCGCCGCCCGCATGTGCGAGCACGCCATCGAACGCCCTCTAGAGCAGAGGGTCCTTGACCCTGCCTGCGGCTCCGGTACGTTCCTCTTCCACGCCGTCCGCGGGCTTCTCGCGGCCGCCGACGCTGCTGCCATGCCCAGCCGTGACGCGCTTACCCTCTGCTGCGACCACGTTCGCGGCATCGATGTCCATCCCGTGGCCGTTCAGATCGCCCGTGTCACTTACCTTCTTGCCCTCGGCGAAGAGCGCCTCCGTGACCGCCCGCCGCTCGCTATCCCCGTCTACATGGGGGACTCCCTTCAGTGGAACACCAGCCAGTTCATGACCAAGCGAGACGTGGAGATCGATATCCCCCAGAGCGATTACACCCTTGATTTCCCGTTCGCGGTCGCCCAGGACCCCGCTGTATTCGGCGCCGTTATCACCCGCATGCTCGCCCTGAGCGAGCAAGACGCTGCGCCGCAGGCCTTACAGACGTGGCTTCAGCGGGAGCAGCGCGTGGACCCCGGCGAGATCAGAAAGCTCACCGTGACTTACCGCCACCTGCGCTCCCTCAAGCGGGCCGGCCGCAACCACATCTGGGGGTTCGTCGCCAGGAATCTTGTCCGCCCGGCCTGGCTCTCCCGCGACGACCAGAAGCCCGATGTCATCATCGGCAACCCGCCGTGGCTCTCCTACCGCTTCATGTCCCGCGACACCCAGAAGGCATTTCGCCAGGCCTGCCAGGAATGCGGCATCTGGGCGGGAGGTAAGGTCGCCACCCACCAGGACCTGTCCGCCTACTTCTTCGCTCGCTGTGTGGAGCTCTACTTCAAGCTCAGTTCAATCATCGCCTTCGTCATGCCCTACGCCGCGATGAGCCGCCGTCAGTTCGAAGGCTTCCGCAAGGGCACCTTCGGCCGCCACAAGGCGAAGCGCAACCGCGGCCAGCCCATCTTCATCCGTTTCAGCGAAGCCTGGGGCTTCCCCGATGACGTTCAGCCCCTGTTCCCCGTGCCGTCTTGCGTCCTCATCGCCCGCATCAAGACCATCGGCCAGTCCGACCCTATCCTACCCGTGACCATCAGCGCTGCCTCCGGCACGCTACCGCGCCGCAACGCCACGCCAGAAGAGGCTGATGGGCAGCTCACCTGGCGAGACGCCCCCTGGCCAGCGCTGTCAGATGACGAGACAACATCTCCCTACCGCGATACATTTCGGCAAGGCGCCACCATGGTCCCTCGCGTGCTCTGCGTCGTCGAGCCCGCACCCGTCGGTTCCCTTGGCGCCGACCCGGCCGCCCCAGTCGTCCAGAGCCGCCGCACCGCCCGGGAGAAGCCGCCCTGGAAAACCCTGCCACCCCTGCGCGGAAACGTGGAGGCCCCGTTCCTCCGCCCCCTCTACCTCGGCGAGTCCATCGCCCCCTTCCGCCTCCTCCAACCCCTCCTCGCCGTCATCCCGTGGGACCAGAGCGCCAAGCGGCTCCTCGACGCGGACGCTGCCCAGCGCGCCGGCCACATCCACCTCGCCCGCTGGCTGGCTGACGCGGAGCGCCTCTGGCGCGACCACGGACGTTCCCGCATGACTTTCCAGGGCCAGCTTGATTACTACGGCAAGCTTACCTCCCAGTTCCCGGCACCGTCGCTACGCCTTCTCTACACTAAGGCAGGAACCCTCCCTGCCGCCGCCTTGCTTCGCGACGCCAGCGCAGTCGTGGACCATAAGCTTTACTGGGCACGGCTTGACAACGAACACGAAGCCACCTACTTGCTAGCCATCCTCAACAGCGAAACGGCACGCGCACGCGTCGAGCATCTCCAGAGCCGCGGTCAATGGGGCGCCCGGGACTTCGACAAAGTGATGTTCTCTCTGCCCATTCCACCCTTCGACCCCAAGGATCGCCTCCACCAGCGCCTCGCCCGCGCCGCCCAGCGCGCTGCGGACGTCGCCGCGAAAGTTCCATTGCGAGACGGCGACCACTTTGTCCGCGCCCGCCAGCGCATCCGCGAGGCCCTCAGGGAGGACGGCGTCGGGCAGGAGATAGATCGCCTCGTCGCAGAGCTGCTATAGGGTACGCCCCCCGCAGCCGGCCGCGAAATAACCGAAGCCCTCGCCGCCCTCCGCCCCGACGGGCGGGCGTCGGCCCGCAATGCCGCCCCCCACCTGTAGGGGCGCTGCTTGCCGCGCCCCTCCGGTCCCGTCGACCACAAAGCCCGTGGTAGGGGCGGACCCCCGTGTCCGCCCAGAACCCCCTGACCGCCGCGCCGTCCTATCGGCCACGAGAGCAGCGTAATTCTCGAAACGCCACGTATCCCGTACCCCCTTTTCTGCCAAACGAATTCCCCCTCTTTGCCGCGCGGTAGACCTGGCGCATCACGCCCCTCGTCCCTTGCTCCCCCAGCCGCTATACTGGCCTCGTGACCGTCTCCTGGGACATCACCACCCTCGATAACGGCCTCCGCGTCGTCACCACCCCCGTCCCCACCGCCCAGTCCGTCAGCGTCAGCGTCTTCATGGGCGTCGGCTCCCGCGCCGAGGAGGAGGGGACCAAGGGGCTGGCCCACTTCCTGGAGCACATGGTCTTCAAGGGCACGGAGCGCCGCCCCACCGCCATCGACATCGCCGAGGCCATCGAGGGGGCCGGCGGCACCCTCAACGCCTACACCGCCAAGGAGGTCACCTGCTTCTGGGACCACGTCCCCTTCGACCGCCTGGAGGTGGGCCTGGAGGTCCTGGCCGACATGCTGGCCAGCTCCCGCTTCGACCCCGATGAGATCGAGCGGGAGCGGTCGGTGATCCTGCAGGAGATCCGCCGCACCAGGGACCAGCCCTCGGCCTGGGTGGGCGAGCTGCTAGGCCGGGCCCTCTTCGGCGACCAGCCCCTGGGCTGGCCCACCGCCGGCGAGGAGGAGACGGTGGCCTCCCTGGGCCGCGAACACTTCCTGGGCTGGCTGGAGACGTGGTACCTGCCCCGTAACGTCGTCGTCTCCGTGGCCGGCAACACGGACCGCAAGGCCGTCGTGAAGCTGGTGCGCCGCTACTTCGGCGAGAAGGCGAACAAGCGCGCCATATCCTCCTTCCAGCCGGTGAACGGCCGCCTCCCCGCCCAGCGCCTCGCCTTCGATGAGCGCCCGATCACGCAGGCGAACCTGGCCATCGGCCTGCCCGGCCTCGCCCGCAAGGACCCGGACCGCTACGTCCTGCTCGTCCTCAACTCCGTCCTGGGCCGGGGCATGAGCTCCCGCCTGTTCAAGGAGGTGAGGGAGCGACGCGGCCTCGCCTACTCGGTCGGCTCCGTCGTCAGCCGTCACTCGGACAGCGGCGTCTTCGCCGTCACTGCCGGCGTCGACCCGCAGAAGCTGAAGGAGGCGGTCCCCGTCATCATGCACGAGCTGGCGCGCCTGACCGAGGAGCCCGTGGGCGCCGACGAGCTGGCCAAGGCCCGCGACTACACAATCGGTGGCTTCCGCCTAAGCCTCGAGACGCCCATGGCCCTGGCTCAGCGCGCGGGCGAGAACCTCCTCACCATGGGCGAGATCGAGCCCATCGAGTCCGTGGTCGAAAAGCTACACTCGGTGGACGCCGACGATATGCTGCGGGTGGCGCGGCGCATCTTCCAGCGGGCGAAAGCGACCCTGGCCCTGGTAGGCCCAAAGGTGCGCCGGCGCGAGCTGGCGAAGCTGCTGCAGGTCTAGCTGCGGGGGACGGGCGGCCGCCGCGCGAGCTGACGGCGGCGGGAAGCTATTCGACCCTGAAACCACCCGGCGTCTGCTGCCGATGGATGTGGCAGCGGAAGACGTGCTTGCGCGGAACGTTTGAGAGCACCGTCACCGTAGGTTGCTCCCCCGCCGTAATGACGTCGCTGTCGGCTATCGGAGCGGGGGCGGGAAAGCCATGCTCCCCGCTAATTGACTACCTGACTACACGTGCACCGTACAGCAGTCGCGCGTCTTGCGGTTGTCGGAGTCGTCGTCGTCGTCGTCGGCCATAGCGTTGAAGCAGATAAGCCCGAGCTGGAAGGGGCCGCAGGCTCCCAGGTCGTCGGCGTGGTTGTCCGCCACAGCAACGAGGGTGTAGCTGTTGCCGGCGGCCCCGAACCGGTCGACGCAACTGAGGTTGACTGTGGCGAAGACGTTGGCCGACTGTCCGGGGTTCAGGGTCACGGTCGTCTGGATGACGCGGCCGTTGGGAGTGCAGCCGTGGGGGTTACCTGAGCCGTCCGGCGCGATCATGTCCATGTAGACGCCGATGGTCTCGGTGTGGTTGCCGTCGTTCCTGACCCGGACATGGAGGTTCTTCTGGTCGACGTCTCCGTCGGTCTCCAGGAGGACGGAGTTGGGGGCCGCTATCCGGACGAGGTTGGCATCGCCGGTGTTGTGAAACGGCGTCGCCGTCGCGGTGGCGGTGGCTGTGGCGGTCGCCGT
Source organism: Chloroflexota bacterium (assembly GCA_016178045.1). Taxonomy (GTDB): domain Bacteria; phylum Chloroflexota; class Dehalococcoidia; order SM23-28-2; family JACOUE01; genus JACOUE01. The sequence goes on along the minus strand of JACOUE010000043.1, from coordinate 4,817 downwards.
AGCCGTAGTCAGTGTGGGTGTGGCTGTCGCTCCGGACGGGACACCGACGTAGGTGGGCGTAGCCGAAGCCCAAAAATCCGGGGTTTCCGTCGGGCACGGCGTCGCCGTTGGTGTGGCTGTGGGCGTAGCGGTGGCCGTGGGTGTGGCTGTCGGCGTAGCGGTTGCTGTGGCGGTAGCCGTGGCCGTGGGCGTGGCTGTCGGCGTGGGCGTTCCGGTGGGAGTGGGGGTAGGTGTGACTGTGGGTGTGGGGCAGACCGGCTCGGCGTCAACGGCAAAGCCGTCCGGGCAGGGGCACTGATTGATTTGCTCTGAGTCAATGAAGAAGCCGGTGGGGCACGCCGTAGCGGTTGCTGTGGCGGTAGCCGTGGCCGTGGGCGTGGCTGTCGGCGTTGCGGTTGCTGTGGCGGTAGCCGTGGCCGTGGGCGTGGCTGTCGGCGTGGCCGTTGCTGTGGCGGTAGGTGTTGCGGTGGCCGTGGCGGTGGCCGTGGCCGTTGCCGTGGCGGTGGCTGTCGGTGTGGCAGTCGCGGTGGCGGTGGCCGTGGCCGTAGCCGTGGCGGTGGGGGTGGCTGTGGGCGTAGCGGTAGCGGTGGGCGTGGGTGTGGCCGTTGCGGTAGCGGTTGCCGTCGGCGTTGCGGTTGCCGTGGCGGTAGCCGTTGGTGTGGCCGTAGCGGTAGCCGTTGGGGTGGCGGTGGCGGTAGCGGTAGCGGTGGCTGTAGCCGTGGGCGTGGCAGTGGGGGTGGCCGTCGGGGTGGGCAGGGTCTTCGTGGACGGCTCGCAGAGGGTCGCAGCCGAGGTAACGTCGAAGCTCTCGGCTTGGAACTGGTTGTTGGTCTGGACGCCCGTCGGCGCGCTGACCGCCGAGCTAAGCTGGTAGCAGACCAAGTGGGTATTCGGGTCGTTGATGTTGAAGGTCTGTGTGCCGTGGACCTTCTTCGTCGGGTTGCAGAAGTAGATAGCCTGCAGCACGGTGCTGCCCTGGGCGGTGGGAGTGAACTGGTCGTCCAGAGTTACAGGCGCATTCACGGGATCCCCGCCGGCCTGGTAGCACTTGTAGTGGTCAAGGCCCTCGGGGAACACGTGATCCTCGGGGGCGTTTTTCTCCGTGGGAACGGCCAGGAGGACAGGATCGTCAATCAGTATTACTTGGGTGCCGAACTGGTTGGTGACCTGGACCGGCCGGATGGGGATATCTTCAAACGGCGAGGTCTGGTACCACTTCAAGTGGTCGTTCGGGTTGTTGATCCCCTCGCTGTCCTTATTGACCGGGTTGCAGAATATAATCGCCGAGCCGATTTCCTTGACCTCCTGAACTCCCCGCTCGACGTCGAACTGGTCTTCCAAGGTGACGGTGATGGTTGGGCTGGGGGCGGGTGCGGACATGCCGTAGCAGAGGAACGGGTCCAGGGGCCCGCGCGGCGGCACCGTGGGCGTGGCGGTGGCGGTGGCAGTTGGGGTGGCCGTGGGCGTCGGCGTCGCCGTGGCGGTGGCGGTCGGCGTTGCGGTTGCTGTGGCGGTAGCCGTGGCGGTCGCTGTGGCCGTGGGGGGGGGGGGGGCGGGGGGCGTGGGTGTGGGGGTGGGTGAGGCCGTGGCGAAGCTTATCTTCTGCGAGGGCACACAGAGGTAGAACTCGCTGATAGTGCTGAAGTTGAACGGCTCGGAGACGGCGAACTGGTTGCTTGCGCTTACGGCCGTCGCGAAGTTCCCGGAGCTGACCCTGTAGCACACCAGATGGTCGTCCGGATGACTGATCGTGGTCGTTATTGCCCCGTGGGTCTTCGCCACCGGGTTGCAGAACAGGTCCGCCAGCCCGACCGCGAGGTTGAGCTCCGCCACCGGGTGGAACTCGTCCTGGAGGCTGACGACGGCGGTGGGGTCGGTGCCCTCGAGCACCTGATAGCAGTAGAAGTGGTCTAGGCCCGGCAAAGGCTCCGGGTGGTTGTTGGGGACGATCTTCCGAGTGGGGACCAGGAGGAACTGGCCGTCGCCGATGCGCAGGTTCTGGTCGTTCCCGAACTGGTTGTTCACGACCACCAGCCGCTCCGGCTGGACGGTGTGAGCGGAGAAGAACATGAGGTGGTCGTCGGGGTTGTGGATCCCCCCGCCATTCTTGTCCACCGGGTTGCAGAACGCGGGAATGTCTAGCGCCGAAGTGCTGTGGATTCCGAACTGGTCCTCTAGCGTCACGGACTCCGGACCGCGGGCCACCGCGGTGGCGTAGCACTGGAAGTGGTCCAGGGGGCCGCGGGTGGGGGTTGCGGTGGCCGTAGCCGTAGGCGTAGCTGTAGCCGTCGCCGTCGCCGTAGGCGTGGCCGTCGCCGTCGCTGTTGCTGTGGCGATAGCCGTAGCGGTCGCTGTGGCCGTCGCCGTGGGCGTTGGCGTGGCGACGGGTGGTGCCGTCGCTGTGGCAGTCGCCGTGGCGGTGGGAGCGGCTGTGGCCGTCGGCGTGGCGGTGGGAGTAGCGGTTGGTGTGGCCGTCGGTGTGGCCGTGGGCGTTGGTGAGGCGGTGGCAAAGCTAATCTTCTGCGAGGGCACGCAGAGCAGATGCGCCAGCTTCTGTTGTGAAAAGGTCTGTTCCCCGAACTGATCGTCGGTGGTGATAGTGGTCGAGGCGAATGAGCCCTGCTGCCCGATCTGGTAGCAAACCAGGTGGTCCCGCAGGCCCACTGGAGGGGAGATGGGGAAAGGCGTGCCATTATGGACCTTGTCCGCCGGGTTGCAGAAGATGCTGGCCTTGCCGACCGGAATGTCTTCCAGGGCGGGGTTGAACTGGTCAGACAGGTCGACGACGGCACTCGGACTCGGCTCCGGCCCATCCTCGAACTCGTAGCACAGGAAATGGTCGAGTCCCACGGGCGGGTCGTGCGGCTGCTTCCGGGTGGGGACGATCAGAAGCGAGGGCTGCTGGACCCTTAGCGTCTGTTGCCCGAACTGGTTGTGGACAGTCACCGCGCGCACGGGCTGGGTGGGGACGGATGTGAGGAAGTAGAACAGGAGATGGTCGTCGGGGTTGTTTACGAACGTGGTCGTGGCGTCGTGGGTCTTCTGGACCGGGTTGCAGAACTTGACGGCCGCGTGCGTGCTTGTGTTGTAGGTGTTGAACTGGTCGGTGAGGGTAAAGGAGGCGGGCGTAATGAATACGGTGTTGGCGTAGCAGTGGCCGTGGCGGTTGGTGTGGCTGTCGGAGTAGGAGTGGCCGTAGGGGTGGCGGTGGCAGTAGCCGTAGCCGTGGCGGTTGGCGTGGCGGTCGGTGTGGGTGTAGGGGTAGCCGTGGCGGTCGCCGTCGGTGTGGCAGTGGCAGTAGGAGTCGTTGTAGCGGTGGCAGTAGGTGTCGTTGTGGGGGTGGCTGTCGCTGTAGCGGTCGCCGTCGCGGTCGGTGTGGCCGTGGCAGTAGGTGTCGTTGTGGGGGTGGCTGTCGCTGTAGCGGTAGCCGTGGCGGTTGCTGTTGGTGTCGCCGTTGGCGTAGCCGTAGCTGTGGCGGTGGGCGTGGGTGTGGGAAGGGCGATCGGCGCACACGTGTTCCCCAGCGGGGTGGCAGAGTTCTTCTGCGCCCCGTTGTCGCCGTTATGGTTGGAGCCCCCGGCAGTGATCTCTTTGGCGTTCTTGGGGACGCCGCCGGGGAAGCCATTCGTCACGGTTGTCGAGTTCGCGTCTGTGCCGTGAACGTCGTACATGATGGCGCAGATCGTGATGCCCTGCTGCAATGCCGCAACCGTGTAAACGTGCGAAGCGCCTTCGCACGCCTCCTGCGCGGCCGTCCACGTCCCCGGATCGTTCGGGCAAGTGAAGTGGGTATAACTGATGTCACCGGTTGAGACATCGCCCGATACTGTCACTGCCCCCCAGGCGCCGGTCGGTTTGCCGCCCGACGCCGTGTAGTTGGAGTCGTGGCCGCAGCCGCTGCGCCAGACCTGCCGTGAGGCGTCGGTGGGCGGCGTGACGTTCGGGTCGTTAAAGACGGTGTTCGTGCCGGGCTCGTTGGGAGTGGGATGGGCCTCGTTGTCGGCCGGGTTGTACGAGTTCGCCGCCGCCGCTCCAACATCGACAGAGCCGACCGGAGCCGCCAGGGTCGTGACGTGGTTGCCGGCCTGGTTGGGATCGCTCCAGTCGACGGCATAGCCGACGCCGGCGCGGTCGAAGTTGCAGTCGCTGCTGCCGTGGGTCGGCCACACCCAGCGGCCGCTGATGGACACCCTCCCGACGTCTGTGCCGCCAATTGAGTAGATTGGGCCGACCGTAGCGGTCGCGGCGGCTGGTACAGGATCCGGGGCGTCGGCGAAGGCCAGAATCACGCCGAGGATGACTGCGGCAATCCCCCCAGCCACCATTAGCGACGCGGTCGCCAAACGACCTGTTCTCCTCATCGTGGTCCCTCCCCTCCAATGAACCGCGAATCCGAGGCCCAGACCCCTAATGCGGTCTATCCGTCAGCAAAAACGAGCCGAAAGACCAGCCCTGCCGTCATGCCGACCAGCAGGATGAAGCAACCCGACAGTGCGAGGCCGAGTGCTAGCTTTCCCTGTTTCGGGTGTCCGCGTGAGAATGTCATACGCCGCAGTTATTTCTCTGGTGACGGAACAATCGAATAGCTTTGACCCGTCATCCGAGACCCCGCCGAGCACTAAACGAATTGAGGTAGCGTAGTGACGCTATCACGGTAGCAATATTCTGTCAAGTGCAGTGTAGGGTCGCAGGAAGAGTGTCCTAGTTACGTCGCAGCAAGAATGTCCTGTTGTGGCATGGTCTCTCTGAGAGGAGGTGACCATGCAGAGAGGATGGCTGCGAGTGACAGTTCGCTACCCGCTGGTGGTTCTCGTCGA
>JACOUE010000032.1 GCA_016178045.1 Chloroflexota bacterium | reverse complement strand
CGGCGGGGAAGGCGGAGAAGGAGGCGAGCCGGGAAATGATCTTGTCGAACTCGAGGGTGGCGAGGGACTTAGCCGAAGTGGTCATGGGTTTAGCGTGGCGCAGCAGTTGCCCGCGGCGGAAACTAGACCGCGTTGTAGCGGAAACAGGTCATCTCGTGATCGTTCCCCATGCCCACCGACTGCATGAAAGCGTAGCAAATTGTTGGCCCCACGAAGTTGAAACCGCGCCGTTTGAGGTCTTGGCTCATCGCGTCTGACTCTGGCGTGCGGGCGGGCAATTCACGCAGGTGGCGGAAGCTGTTCCGCTTGGGCCGACCGCCAACGAATCGCCAGATGTAGGCGTCGAAGGTACCGAACTCCTCGCGGAGTTTGAGAAGCGCGCCGGCGTTGACGATGGTCGCTTCGATCTTCAGGCGGTTGCGCACGATGCCCGGGTCCCCCATCAGCCGCTCGATATCACTCTCCCTGTAGCGGGCGATCTTCTCGTAATCGAACCCATCGAAGGCCCTGCGGTAGTTGTCGCGCTTGTTAAGGATCGTGTCCCACGAGAGGCCGGCCTGGGCCCCCTGGAGGATCAGCATCTCGAAGAGCGCGCGGTCATCGTGGACGGGCACTCCCCACTCTTCGTTGTGGTAGCGCAACATGAGGTCGCTGACGTCGCCCCAGCCGCAACGGTTGAGCGAATCGTTCGCTGGGCTCACGTTAGCCGGCGCACCTCGAAGCGCCAGAGCTGGACCGGCTCGTCCGGCCCGATGCAGGCCTTGCTCCTGGCGATGGCCAGCTGCTGGTCCACCGTCTCCACCCCCTCGATGTCCGGCAGCAGCAGGCCCCGCCGCCCCCCGCACTGGACGATGACGCCGTAGCGTTTGACGTCCAGCGCCTCGGGGCCGTCGACGGGCTCCGGCTGGGAGAGGACGTCCACGCTGTACGCCAGCTCCGGTAGCTCCTCGGGGATGACGGCGAGGAAGCGGGGGTCGCGGGTGGCGCTGTCGATGGCGTTGCAGACCACCTCCTCCGCCAGCGTGGGCTGGGTCGGCTCTGTGGTCCCGATGCAGCCGCGCAGGCGGCCGTCCCCGGTCTTGATGCTGACGAAGGCGCCCGCCGTAGCGGGAAGGTCCTCCGGGGGGTCGGCCGGGTCGAGGGCCTGGCCGTGTCGCACCCAGGCCTCGACGGCGTCGCGGGCGAGGCGGGCCAGCGGGTGGGAGGGCGCTTCGGGGGGCGCTTCCGCCTTCCCCGGCGGCGGCGCCGTCTCCACGCCGTCCACCAGCGTCGACCGTTCCTCGAGGGCGGGCCCGACCTCCACCGCCGCCACCAGGTAGCCGACGCCCCACGGCCCTTCGTGGGCGAGGACGCGCGGCCGGACCGCGAGGCCGTCCAGGGCCCCCATCAGGAAGCTGACGGACGGTACGGCGTCGTCGCCGGCGCGCTCCCGGAAGTCCAGGGGCATCGAGAGGACGCCGTCGACGTCCCAGCGGGCCACCGCCTCCTCGATGCGGCGGTCGAACTCCGGCCCGGCGGGGTCGAAGCCGTAGGGGCCGTCCTCGGATAGGCGGTGGGAGAGGTCGGCGCTGGCGATGATGGCCGCCGGCCGCCCCAGGCCGTCGATGGCCTTCCGCACCGCTTGGCCCAGGGCGAAGTGCTCCCGCGGCGGCAGGAACGAGACCTGGAGCGCCACCAGCCCTACGCCCGGCAAGTCGCGTCCCAGGTAGTACAGGGGCACTGTCACCGACCAGTCGAGGTCCCAGCGGTCGATGGGCTGGAGGGGGAGGCCCGCCCGCTGCGCCTCCTCGCGGATCGCCCTCACGGCGTCGCCGTCGACTTCGTACCGCATCATCACCTGGGGAGCGCCCCACTGGCTGAAGTCGCCCTCGGCTACGGATGACGTGAGGATGCCGAAGGCGTTGGGGCGCAGCGGCCCGTGCGTGGCGATGATGACGATCGTCTCGGGCCGGTGCCGCGCGAGCTCGCGGCCGACCCGCTGGAGGGCGTCGATGGTCCTCTGCGCCTGGCCCTCGCGGCCGCGCCCGACCTCGGGCACGATGATGGGCGGGTGGGGCGAGATGCCGGCGAACCTGACGGCGGTCATGGCCAATCCTGCGTAGTATTATAGCGCCAGTACCGTATAGCCAGGAAAGGTGGCGCTATGGAGGAGAGCCCGACTCGAGCGGCACCGTTGTGGCAGCGAGTCGTCACGGCCGCCATCGGCGTGCCTCTCCTGGTCGGCGGCCTCGTGGTCATGACCCTCGTCGACATATCGTTTGCCTCGGACCCCGACGAGTGGACGGTCCGATGGGGGGGCCCGACGGTCTATTCGTTCATATTCGGCGGGCCGGCAGCGTTGCTGGGACTTCCCTTTACGCTTGCCACCCTTGCCCCGTCCAGGACCCTCAGGCGCCTGGTGGTTGCCCTTGGTACAGGTTTGCTTGCGGTGGCTGCCGCCTTCGGAGCCGCGGTGCTACTGCCCGAACACCTGGGCCAAGGTGGCGACCCGAGAGGGTCCGGCGCAGCCGCGATGACCGTCGCGTTCTTGGTGGCCGCCTACCTGGGCTACCGCCTCGCCCGCTGACGGTCGCTGGATGCGCTAGCCCGCGTCGGGGCTATCGGCGAAGACGCGGCTTGCGATCTGCTCCCGCGCCTCCGGCTCCCGCAGGTGCTCCATCCCCCAGCGGCCGATCGCCTCCAGCACCGGCTTGAGGCTGCGGCCCTTTTCCGTCAGGCGGTATTCGGCCCGCAGGGGGTACTGGCTGTAGACCGCGCGCTCGACCAGGCCGTTCGCCTCCAGCTTCTTCAGCCGGTCGGAGAGGACCTTGGCGGGTAGGCCGGGCGACGTCTCCAGGAACTGCTTGAAGCGTGTCCGCCCCAGGAACAGGTCGCGGACGACGAGTAGCGTCCAGCGGTCGCCCAGGACGTCGAGCGTCCGGGCGACGGGACACATCTGGTTGTAGGCGCGCGCCATCTCCGATTCCTCGCGGAAAATCGTATCATCAGGGCTTGACGAAATCAAGAAATCGGCTCTATTATTTGGAGCAGCTCTACTGCAGTAATCCGCCCCGTCGCCCATGGTACGCATAAACATCATCCAGGAGTCCCAGGCCGCCGGCGAGACGAAGGCCCTCTACGACGAGATCCGCGATTTGTTCGGCCTGTCCGTCGTGCCGGACGTCATGAAGCTGGTGAGCACCCGCCCCGACTTCACCCGCGTGATGTTCGAGGGGTACAAGGCGATGTTCGGCGGCGGCGTCCTCCCCCGGCAGGTCAAGGAGATGATCGCCACCATCGTCTCAAAGACCAACTCCTGTGAGTACTGAACTAAGGCCCACTCTTTCCTCCTGCGGTACGTAGGAGGCAGCCAGGAGGCCGTCCAGGCGGCGGAGCAGGCGGACGTAGAGGCGCTGCCCGTCGACGAGAAGTACAAGGCATTGCTGAGGCTGACCGTGAAGCTGACGAAGCACGCCTACAAGGTGACGGACGAGGACATCGACGGCCTCCGGGCCGCCGGCCTCGACGACGGCGAGATCCTGGAGGGTGTCTGGGTCGCCTGCCAGTTCAACGCCGTCGACCGGTTGGCGGACACTTTTGGCCTGTACGACCTGATGCAGCTACAGGAAGGGTAAGAGACGGGACCAGGGAGGAGGTACCACACATGGTCTCACAAGCAGCGACGTCCCTGCGCGACGCCGTCGACCAGAAGATGCGGGAGCTGGAGGAGGCGGTGACCGGCCTCAGCGACGAGTCGGCCGCCCGCCGTCCCGCCGACGGCGAGTGGTGCGCGAAAGAAGTGCTCTCGCACCTGCTGGGCGAGGAAGGGCAGGGCGCGGTTGGCCGGTTCCGGCGCTTCTTGGACGAGGACCAGCCGCTCATCGGTATCGTCTCGGGGCTGCCCTATTACACGCCCCAGCGGCAGAGCATGACGGTTGCCGACCTGCTCGCGGGGGTCCGGGCTCAGTATCTGGAGGTGGGCCATTATCTGGGCGGCCTGAACGACGAACAGCTGGCGCGGAAGGCCCGTATTCCCCTCTTCAAGGATACGCCTCTGACCGAGTACCCCACGCTGGCCCAGACGGCCGGGGCTCTCGTCAGCTTCCACGTGACCGACCACATCAACCAGATCCGCACCGCCCGCGAGCGCATCGGGGCTTAGGGTTGGTCCCATGCTGGCGAAAGTGCACAGCGTCCTCATCTGGACCGAGGACCTGCACCGGCTGGTGCCGTTCTACCGGGACGTGCTGGGCCTGAAGCCCCAGATGGAAGCCGAGGGGTTCGTCGTGTTCGGGTCGGAGGGGGCGCAGGTCGTTATCGGCGTGCACAGCGAGGTGCACGGGCGCTCGCGGGACCCCAACCGGATCATGGTGAATTTCGCGGTGGAGGACTGTCAGGCCGTGTACGAGCGGCTCAAAGGCCAGGGGGTCGAGTTCATCCGGCCGCCGAGCAAGGAAGACGGGATTACCATCGCGACCTTGCGGGACCCCGACGGGAACGTGCTTCAGCTCTTCCAGGAAGGCTGATTCGCGAGTCGGACGGCGGCTAGTCCAGTGCCGCCTTCACGGCCGCCACCAGCGCCGGCCCCTCTTCGCGCCCCAAGGTCCGGGGGTCGAGCAGCAGGGCGTCCTTCTCGATGCGGCCGACCACCGGCGGGTCGCCGGTGCGCAGCCTGCGTGCGAGCTGCGTGACCCAGCCGCTTTCACCGTCGATGGCGATCAGCTTCGTAGGCAGGCTCTCCTCGGGCAGGCTCCCGCCGCCCACCATCGAGCGGCCGTCGACGACCCTCGCCCGCGGGCCTATCGCCCGGGCCCAGCGGCGCGCCCGCCGCTCTACTTCTTTCAGCGGCATCGCGATCATCCGCCAGACCGGCACCTTCTCCAGGGCCTCGCCCTTCAGGTAGTGGGCTAGCGTGGCGGTGAGCCCGGCGATGCTCGCCTTGTCCATGCGTACCGCCCGCGCCAGCGGGTGTCGCTTCAGCCGGTCGACGAGCTCGCGGCGGCCGGCGACGATCCCGGCCTGGGGCCCGCCTAGCAGCTTGTCGCCGGAGAAGAACGCGAGGTCGGTGCCGGCGGCCAGGCTGTCCTGGACGGTGGGCTCCGGCGCCAGGCCGAAGCGGGTCGTGTCCAGCAGGCAGCCCGAACCGAGGTCGTCCAGCATTAGCCGGCCGCGCTCGTGGGCGAGCCGGGCGAGGTCGGCCGGTGGGACGGACTCGGTGAAGCCGATGATGCGGAAGTTGCTGGCGTGGACGCGGAGGATGGCGGCGGTCTCTTCGGTGATCGCCTGCTCGTAGTCGCGCAGGTAAGTGCGGTTGGTGGTCCCCACCTCCACCAGGCGGGTGCCGGACTGGCGCATGACGTCCGGGATGCGGAAGCCGCCGCCGATCTCCACCGCCTGCCCCCGCGAGACGATGACCTCCCGCTCGCCGGCCAGGGCGGACAGGGCCAGGAGCACGGCGGAGGCGTTGTTGTTCACGGCGATAGCGGCCTCGGCGCCGGTGATCTGCCGCAGCAGCGACTCGAGGTGGACGTGGCGGGAGCCGCGCTCGCCCTCGTCGAGGTCGAACTCCAGGTTCGAGTAGCCGTGGGAGACCGCCTCCATGGCGGCGATCGCCTCCCGCGAGAGGGGCGCGCGGCCCAAGTTGGTGTGGATGATGACGCCGGTGGCGTTGATGACCGGCCACAGCGACGGCCGCAGCACGGCCCGGGTGTGGTGGAGCACCGCCTCCACGATCTGGTCGTAGGTGGGAGCGGGCTCGCCCCGGGCGATAGCGCTGCGCACGGACTCCAGCGTCTCGCGCACCAGCCCGGTCAGCACCTCGGGCGCGGCGCCGTCGCCGGCCGTGCGCACGCGGTCGTCGGCGAGAAGGCGGTCGACGCTGGGCAGGGAGCGGTAGGCGTTCTCAACCGTCATTGTCGAATCGGCGAAGACATTTTACCATATGTTCCGATCCTTCCTTGACCCCGATTATGGCGGGCCGTAACATTGATAGAACAGAGCCCGAGGAGGATCCCTTGAACCTGCGCATTCCCGGCCCGACGCCGTGTCCGCCTGAAGTGTTGGAGGCGGTCGCCCAGCCGATGATCAACCACCGCGGCCGCCAGTTCGCCGCGCTCATCCAGCGGGTGAGCGAGCGGCTCAAGCACTTTTACCAGACGAAGAGCGATGTCTTCATCCTCACCACCTCGGGCACCGGTGGCCTGGAGGCCGCCGTAGTTAATACGCTCTCGCCCGGCGATAGGGTGCTGTCGGTGAGCATAGGCGCCTTCGGCGACCGCTTCGCCGCCATTGCGGAGTCGTTCGGGGCGGATGTTGTCGCCCTGAACTACGAGTGGGGCAAAGCCGCCGACCCGGACGAGGTGGCAAAGGCTTTGTCTTCCGACCCGTCGATCAAGGCGGTGCTGGTCACCCACAACGAGACCTCTACCGGCGTCACCAACCCCCTGGCTGAGATCGCCCGCGTGGTACGCGAGCGCGAGAAGCTCCTGCTGGTGGACGCCATCAGCAGCCTGGGCTCCATCCCCCTCTACACGGACGAGTGGGGGCTGGACGTGGTGGTCAGCGGCTCCCAGAAGGGATGGATGGTGCCGCCGGGCCTCGCCTTCGTCTCGATGAGCGAGCGCGGCTGGCAGGCGTACGAGTCGGCGACGATGCCGCGCTACTACTTCGACCTGGCCAGGCACCGCGACAGCCTGAGCAAGGGGCAGACCCCGTGGACGCCGGCCCTGTCCATGTTCTTCGGGCTGGACGTGGCCCTTGAGCGACTCGCCGAGGAGGGTCTCGAGTCCATCTTCGCCCGTCACGCCCGCCTGGGCCGGCTCACCCGCGAGGGCGTCCGGGCCCTGGGGCTCACGCTCTTCGCCGACGAGCGCTTCGCCTCCGACACCGTCACCGCCGTGAGGCTGCCGGAGGGCGTGGAGGATAAGGTCCTGCGCAACCTCCTGGAGGACGATCACGGCGTCGTGCTGGCGGGAGGCCAGGGGAAACTGGCCGGCCGCATCTTCCGCATCGGCCACCTGGGGCTGGTGAGCGAAGAGGAGATACGGCAGACGCTTTCGGCGCTCGAGGTGGCCCTCCCCCGGGCAGGCTACACCCTTCGCACGCGGGCATGACGGCGCGGATCCTGGTCTGCGACCCGATCGCCGAGGAGGGGATCGAGGTCCTCCAGCGCTTCGGGGCGGAGGTAGACGTCCGCACCGGCCTCTCCTCCGACCAGCTCTGCAAGACCGTCGATAGCTACGACGCGCTTATCGTCCGCAGCGAGACGAAGCTGACGGCGGACGTGATCCGCGCCGCCGGCAAGCTCCAGGTGATCGGCCGGGCCGGGATCGGCGTGGACAACATCGATATCGACACCGCGACCGAGAAGGGCGTCGTCGTAGTAAACGCGCCGACGGGGAACGTCATCTCGGCGGCGGAGCACACCATCGGCCTGATGCTGGCGCTGGCCCGCAACATCCCCCAGGCGAGCGTGTCGCTGAAGGGCGGCGTGTGGGACCGCCAGCGATTCATGGGCACCGAGGTGCGGGGTAAGACCCTGGGGATCATCGGCCTGGGGCAGGTGGGCTCGGAGGTGGCGCGGCGGGCCCGCGGGCTGGAGATGCGGGTGATCGCCCACGACCCCTTCGTCGCCGAGGAGCGGGCGCGGGTTCTGGGCGTGGAGGTGGTGAGCCTCGAGGAGCTCCTGCGGGAGTCCGACTACGTCAGCGTCCACGCTTCCCTCACCGAGGGCACGAAGCGCCTCATCGGCGAGGCGGAGGTGCGGCTGATGAAGCCGACGGCGCGCATCATCAACACCGCCCGCGGCGGCATCATCGACGAGGAGGCCCTCCACCGCGCGTTGGAGGAAGGCCGCATCGGCGGCGCCGCCCTCGACGTGTTTGAGACCGAGCCCCTCACCGAACACAGCCTCTTCGCCGACGACAGGGTCATCGTGACGCCGCACCTGGGCGCGGCCACGGCCGAGGCCCAGGAGCGGGTCGCTATCGACGTGGCCGAGCAGGTGATGGCCGTCCTCCGTGGCGAGCCCGCCGCTTACGCCGTGAACGCGCCGCTAATCCCGCCGGAGACGTATTCGTTCTTGGCCCCGTACCTCCCGGTCGCCCTGAAGACGGGCTCGATAGCGGTGCAGCTGTGCGAGGGCCAGCTAGGCGAGATCGAGATCGACTACACCGGGGACATCGCCCACCACGACGTCACCCCGCTCAAGGCGGCCGTGGTGCGGGGGCTCCTCGCTCCGGTGAGCGAGGAGCACGTGAACGTCGTGAACGTGGACATCGTCGCCCAGCGGCGGGGTCTGGGCATCACCGAGAAGCGCGGCCCCTCGCACGAGCTCTACGCCAACCTGATCAGCGTCCGGCTGTCGACGAAGGCGGGGGACACCACGGTCTCGGGTACCCTCGCCCACGACGGGCCGCACATCGTCCTCATCGACGAGTTCTGGGTGGACGTGCCCCCGACAGAGGGCTATCTGCTCGTGTGCGAGAACCAGGACCGGCCGGGGATGATCGGCGCCATCGGCACGCTGCTGGGCGGCTTCGACGTGAACATCAGCTTTATGAACGTGGGCCGCCACCAGAAGCGCGGCCGCGCCCTGATGGTGATAACCACAGACGAGGCGCTCACGCCCGAGCAGATGAAGGCGGTCCGCGACGTCCCCGACATCTTTTCCGCCAAGCTGGTACGGCTGTAAGGCCCGGCGCTGTAGCGGAAGGCTCAAGCCTTCCAGCGGCTATGGAGGCCCGAAGGCCTCGGCTACATGGTCGGGTGTCAGGTGTCGAGCGGGTTGAACAGCAGCCCCGTGGGCACCTTGGGGTAGAAGAAGGTCGACTTGTGGGGCAGGCGGTGCCCCGCGTCCGCTAGGTGGATTATCTGGTGAGGGGCCACCGGGTTCAGGAAGAAGGCGTACTGGAAACGGCCCTCGCGGACGGCCGCCAGCGCCTCCGCCGCGTCCTCCGTGTACTGCACCGCCTCGCCCCCCGCTATAGCCGCCTCGTCGATGCCGAGGGCGTGGGTGAGGACGGCGTACTGGAGGACGGCCGTGTCTATCGTCCGCCATTCGCGGGTGGCCTCCGACGGCAGGCGCTCGACGATGTCATTCGGGTCGATGAGCGATAGCAGGTACAGGTCGGGCGACTCCGCCGCCGCCATGCCGATGGCGGTGTACACCTTTCCCCGCCGCTCCATCGTGGCCAAGAGGGCCGGGAGGGACGGCGCCACGTCCAGGTCGAAGGGCGGCATCAGGCGCCGCAGCGCCTCTTCCAGGGGCGCGTCGCTGCGCACAAGACGGTGGATGGGGAGGACGAGGAGGCCGGGGTCGCTGGCGGTGGTGAGGGCGACGAGGACGAAGTTCTCGCCCTCTTCCCGCGTCCAGCCCTCGGTGCAGGCGCGCCGCTCATCGCGGTAGGCCAGGGCCGTCTCGTAACGGTGGTGGCCGTCGGCGACATACAGCGTCTCCCCTGCGAAGGCTTCGGCGAGGGCGTTCAGCGCGGCGGCGTCGTCCAGCCGCGAGAGGGCGTGGGCCTGCCCCTCGCGGTCCTCGAAGCGGATAGGGCTAGGCAACGCTGCCTTCCCTAGCAACGAGGCGATTGCCCCTGCCTCGTCGCGGTAGAGGGCGAAGACGGGGCTGGTGCTGGCGCGGACGGCGCGCAGGAGGCGGAGGCGGCCCTCCTTGGGCGGGGCCATAGTGCGCTCGTGGGGGCGGACGGAGCCGCTCTCCCACGGCTCCAGCCGCATCCGGGCGAACAGCGACCGCCGCCGGTATAGCTGCTCCCCGTGGCGGAACTGCTGCTCGTAGAGGTAGAAGGCCGGCTCCTCCCGGCGCAGGACGCCTTCTTCTATCCAGCGGCGCAGCGTGGACGCCGCGCCCTCGTACCTGTCGTCGCCGTCCGGCGGCAGTTCGAGGTGGACGGCGTTGTAGGGGCTGCGTTCGTGCAGCCCATGTTGCTGGTCCGGCGAGATGACGTCGTAAGGCGGGCAGATGGCCTGGGCGGGGTCGATGCTGGGGGCGAAGCGGAGGGCGGCCAGCGGGCGGACGTCGGCCATCGCCTCGATGATAGCATCCGGCCGTTGCTGGCGGCCAGACGAGCGCCTAGAATGGGCCGAAGACCACCCAAGAGCGCGAGATGTACTGCACGTTCTGCGAGATCGTGGCCCGGCGCGAGCCGGCGGAGATCCTGTATGAGGATGACGAGGTGATGGTGTTCCGAAACCGCCTGCGCTGGGTGCCGGTCATGCTCTTGGTCGTAATGAAGGAGCACCGCTCACAGGAAGACCTGTGGCGGGACATGGGCCGCGTGGGCGCCGTGGCCCTGGAGATGGGACAGAAGCACTGCCCGCGGGGGTTTCGACTACTTTCGAACTTTGGGGGCGACGCCATGCAGTCGCAGCCGCACGGCCACGTGCACATCCTGGGCGGTATGTTCCTGGGGGAGTACGCCTAGGGTGACTGGGAGGGCGCGTTCGGCAGCGGGACTGCCGCCGCCGCCAGCGCTTGCCTCTGCACCTCGAACAGCCGGCGGATGCCGGCCTGCGCCAGGTCGATGAGGCGGTCCATCGCCTCGCGGGTGAAGGGGTGGCTCTCGCCCGTGCCCTGCACCTCCACCAGCTCTCCCTCCTCCGTCATCACCACGTTGAAGTCGACCTCGGCGTGGGAGTCCTCCTCGTAGTTCAGGTCGAGCACGGGCGTGCCGTCGACGACGCCGGCGCTGGTGGCCGCCACGGCGCAGCGGAGGGGAAGGTTCGGCATGTCGCCCGCGTCGACGAGCTTGTGGAAGGCCTGGCTCAGGGCGACGTAGGCGCCGGTGATGGCGGCAGTGCGGGTGCCGCCGTCGGCCTGGATGACGTCGCAGTCGACCACGAAGGTGCGGTCGGCGAGCAGGTCCATCTGGGCGACGGCGCGCAGGGAGCGGCCGATGAGCCGCTGGATCTCGAAGGTGCGGCCGCCGCCGCGGTCGCGCGGCGTCCGCGTCTGGGTGGAGCGGGGCAGCATGCCGTACTCGGCGGTGATCCAGCCCGACCCCATCTCGCGGGCGAATTGTGGCACCCGGTTCTCGACGCTGACCGCGCAGAGGACGACGGTGTTCCCCGTCTCGATGAGGGCGGAGCCTTCGGCGTAGGCGAGGTAGCCAGGCGTAATGCGCACCGGCCGCAGCTGGTCGGCGCGCCTGCCGTCGCCGCGGATCATGGCGAGAGCGAGTATAGCACGCGGGTCAGGGCTGGAGCAGGACCGGCACCTGGCCCACGTTCTCGATTGAGCCGTCCCGCGGACTAAGGTCGTAGACCCAGATGCAGGCCGGCGTCTCTTCGGTCACGGAGAACGCCACGTCCTCGCTGAAGGCGGCCAGTACCTGGCCTTCGGCGGACCTGGCGTTGACGTCTTCGATGACGGAGCCGTCGGCGGCGTAGATGGCGATCTTGAACTGGGCCTCGAAGGCGTTGATCTGGCCCGAGACGGTGACCGGGCTGGTCACGGTGGCCCCGGACGAAGGCTGGTCGATCACGAGCACGTCGGCGGATGCCGGGTCGGGGTTGGGCTGGCAGACGTTGGGCACTGGCGTCTGCGTCGCCGTGGTGGGCGATGGCGCCGGTGTGGCCGTGGCGAGGGGAGTGGCGGTGGTGGCGGGCGAAGCCGTCGGCGTGGCCGAGGGCCCGCCTCCCTCGTTGCAGGCGATGAGCAGCCCCGCCAGAAGGGTGGCGGCAGTAACAAGTGCAAGCTTCATGCGCGTCCTCCTCTATTAGGGAGAACGCCCCGCTGCGCCCCGCGGTTGCTGGCCTAACGCTGCGTTTTCACCCAGAGCCTCTCGCCGTCGGTCCAGACCGTCACGTCGCCGTCCTCGTCGGTGCGGAAGACGGGCGTCCCCGCCAGCCGCTCCAGCGTTTCGGGCGCCGGAGGACCGAAGCGGTTGCCTTCGCCCACCGAGACGACGGCGACAGCGGGTCCGACCTCACGCAGGAACTCGGGCGAGGCGCTGAAGCGGGAGCCGTGGTGTGGCACCTGGAGGACGGTAGCCCTTAAGCCGCTCGCCTCCTCTATCAGGGCAAGCTCGCCGTCCCGCCCGATGTCGGCGGTAAGCAGGATCGAGACGCCGTCCATGGCGACGCGCAGCACTAGCGAGTTCTCGTTCAGGTCATCGCGGTCGAACGGCAGCAGGCCGGGCGGCGGGTGAAGGACCGTGATGTAGGCGCCGTCCCCCAGCGGCACGGTCACACCGGCCGTGGCCGCGCCGACGGGGACGCCTTCCTCTCGGGCGGCCTCAGTCCACGCCCGGTAGGCGGCGCTGTCCGCCGTCAGGGGCGCGGCGATGATGGCCTCCACGTCGTATCGTTCGAGGACGGCGACGAGGCCGGTGACGTGGTCGGCCTGGGGATGCGTGAGCACGACCAGGTCCAGGCGCCGGTCCCAGAACGGCAGGTGCCGCCCCAGCGCCGAGGTCACCGCCTCCCCGCCGGGGCCGCCGTCCACCAGCACCTTGTGCCCCTGCGGGCCGCGGATGAGGATGGCGTCTCCCTGGCCGACGTCGAGGAAGCTGACGCTGAGCCGTCCCGCAGAAGGGGCGGCGGCGTACAGCCACAGGGTGACCGAGGCCAGGGCCAGGAGCAGGACGAGGCCCGTCGCGGGCAGGGCGGCGGAACGTGGTGCCGCCGCCGGGCGCCGCACTACCGGCTTCGGCTCGGGGCGATGGGCGGCGAGGAGCCAAACCATAGCCAAAAGCGCCGCGTAGTAGCCCACCGCGTGCCCTAGGCCTACGTCGTTTAGTGTCACGGAGGCCAAGGGCACGTCCGCCAGCAGGCGGACGACGCTGCTCATATACGCCGCCGGCGGCCAGGCTATCCAGCCGAGGTAGGGCGCCAGCGGCGGGACCGCCGCGCCCAGCCCGGCCGTAACCGCCGCCGTCGCTGCCACGAGGACGAACGCGGGCACGGCCAGGAGGTTGGCCAGCGGCGCGATCAGGGAGACCCGCTCGAAGTTGATCGCGGTGATGGGGAGCGTGAAAGCAATGGCCGCTGCGGTTACCGCCGCCAGCTCGATCGCCGGCCGGGTGAGGGGGAAGTCGGCGAGGGCGGGCCGCCCGTCCGCCCACGTCTCGCCGTACGTCCGCAGGACGGGGGCGAAGACCATCAGGCCCAGCGTGGCGGCGAAGCTGAGCTGGAACGAGACGTCGTTCACCACACGCGGGTCCAACGCCGTCATCGCGGCGCCGGCCAGCGCCAGGGCCTGGAAGGCGCTGTTCTGCCGTCCGGTCGTGCTGGCCATGATGTAGAGCCCGGCCATGATCGCCGCTCTGATCACGGACGGCTCGCCTCCCACGAGAAACGAATAGCCGACTACCGCCGCGAGGGCCAGCCAGGCGGCGGGCCGCCGGCCGATGGCCCAGGCCAGCGCCCCGATGAGCAGCCCGGCCAGGAGGGTGACGTTTTGGCCGGAGACGGCGACGAGGTGCGAGGTGCCCGTGACGTTCATCGCGCCGGTCAGGTCGTTGGATAAGGTAGCGCGCCGCCCCAGGAGGACGCCGGCGGCGAGGGACGCCTCCGGCTCCGGCAGGGCGTCCGAAAGGGCGTCCGAGAGGCGCCCCCGCGCGTCGATGAGCCCGGCGCGAAAGGCGTTGCCCTGCCCCCGCTCCAGCAGCTCGACTTTGGGGTACTGGATGAGCGAGACGATGCCGCGCCGCTCCAGGTAGCCCCTGTAGTCGAAGTCGCCGAAGGTGGGCGGCGTCTGCAGATCCCCCTTGACCTCGAGGATGTCGCCGTACTCGTAGCGGGGGAAGGCGGACGCCGTCATCAGGATGCCGCCGTCGCTTGGCCGCCAGCCGTGCTTCCCCCGCAGTTCCCTGACCGATAGCCGGTACCTTACGGACGACGCCCGCTCGTCCGGCTCGCCGGTCACGAGCGCCCGAAAGCGGACCACGCCGCCGTCGTTGTACCGGGCGACGGCCGGCGGCCCCGCCGGGAGGGACGAGTCGTAGCGCCAGGCGGCGGTGAAGACGAGGAGAGCGCCCAGGACCGCCAGGGCCACGGTGCCAGTGCGGGGACGGAGGGCGACGGTGACGAGGCCGAGCAGGCCCGCCGCGGCGACCGCCGCCCAGGGGTCGGCGCCGCTGTAGGCGGCCGCAGCGATGCCGAGGAGCCAGGCCAGGGCAAGGTAGCCCAGGATCATGGGCCCACGGTGATCAGGTCCTTGATCTCGTCGTATACGGACTGGGGGATGATGTCGCGGGTCACCAGCTCCTCGGTGTTGGCGAAGAGCCCGTCCGCGGTGCGGGAGTCGACGATGCGCATCCTCGTCGTGGACGCGGCGGGCCAGGTTCACCCGGGCCAGGTCGGCGTCGGCGGTCGGCCCGCCCGCCGCCTCCAGCACGTCGATCCAGCGGTCGCCCTCCTCGGCAGGGTAGACGCCGGAGTGCTTGACGGCGCCGATGATGTAGACGCGGATCTCGGCAGGCGCCAGGTTCACCTGCAGGGGCTCGGGGTCGTCCGTGCGCTCGCGCAGGAGGAAGCCCAGCGCCACCAGCAGCGGCACGGCAAAGGCTCCGATGATGAGCCAGCGGTAGCGCTCAGCGAATTCGGTCATACTAGGCTGGTTGAGCAGGCGTTCAGCGCGCCGAATATAAGCGCTGGTGCCTTAGCGCGTCAAGAGCGGAGCCGTCAGGTTGCCTCTACCTGCTATACTGGCATTACCGAACGGGGAGGCGAGGCTTTGCTCGGGCGCGACCTTATATCCATATCTGACCTTACGCCGGACGAGCTCCAGGGCGTAATCAAGACGGCGCTACGCTTCAAGGACAGCGGCCGCTCTGCCCTGCTGGAGGGGAAGGTGCTGGCCCTTCTGTTCGAGAAACCTTCCCTACGTACCCGCGTTTCCTTTGATGTAGCGATGAGGCAACTGGGAGGCCACTGTCTCTACTTATCGCCGGAGGAGGTGGGGCTGGGGCGGCGCGAGCCCGTCGCCGACGCGGCGCGCGTGCTCAGCCGCTACGTCGACTGCATCGCCGCCCGCACCTTCGCCCACGAGACGGTGGAGGAGCTGGCGCGATTCGCGGACGTGCCCGTCATCAACGCCCTCTCCGAAGGCGAGCACCCCTGCCAGGCCCTGGCCGACCTGCTTACCGTACAGGAGAAGAAGGACAGCCTCGCCGGCGTGACCCTCGCCTTCGTGGGCGATGGCAACAACGTAGCCCACTCCCTCTGCCTGGGCGCGGCCATGGCCGGCATGCACTTCCGCGTCGCCGCGCCGGCGGGCTACGAGCTCGCGCCGGCCGTCATGGAGCGGGCGAAGGAGAGGGCGGCCCGCTCCGGCGGCAGCGTCTACCAGACGGCCGACCCGCGGGAAGCGGTGGCAGACGCAGAGGTGGTGTACACGGATGTGTGGGCGAGCATGGGCCAGGAGAAGGAAGCCGCGCTCCGGCGGGAAGCGTTCGCGGGCTACCAGGTGGACGCGAAGCTGATGGCCCTGGCCCGGCCGGACGCCATCTTCATGCACGACATGCCCGCCCATCGGGGGGAAGAGGTGGCGGAGGGCGTCATCGAGGGGCCCCAGTCCGTCGTGTTCGACCAGGCGGAGAACCGGCTGCACGCCCAGAAGGCGGTGCTGGCCCTGCTCCTGACCGAGGGGGCGGCGTAGCGATGGGCGCCTGGGACGCCGTAAGCGGCGCCGCCGACCGGTTCGAGCCGGCCACCGTCATCGACATACTGGCCATCGCCGGGCTGATCTACGTGGTTCTGCTACTCCTGAAGGGAACCACCGCCATGTCCCTGCTCCGGGGCATTGTCATCGTGGTGGTGGGCGTGGTCATCCTGGTTGAGGTGCTGGAGCTGACGGTGCTCAGGTTCGTCCTGCGCACGTCCCTGCCCGCGCTCCTCATCGCCATCCCCATCATCTTCCAGCCCGAGATACGTCGCTTCCTGGAGCGGGTAGGGCGCACCGGCCGCTGGCCCTGGCCCGGCCGACTCCTGTACGACCAGACGGTCGACATCGTCAGCGACGCCTGCATCAACCTGTCGCAGGACCGCCACGGCGCCCTCATCGTGATGGAGCGGGAGACGGGGCTGGAGGACTACATCGACACCGGGGTGAAGCTGGATGCGGCTACCTCCACCCAGCTGCTCGAGAGCATCTTCTATCCGAATTCGCCCCTGCACGACGGAGCGATGATCGTGAAGGAGAGCCTCGTGATGGCCGCGGGCTGTACCCTGCCCCTCTCCGACCGCATCGACCGGGAGCACCCGGGGCTCCGCCACCGCGCCGCCCTGGGCATAAGCGAGCGGACGGACGCGGTCTCGGTGGCGGTCTCGGAGGAGACGGGCAGCATCTCCGTGGCGGCCAACGGGCGCATCATCACCCGGCTGGACGGCCCCCGCCTGCGGGCGATCCTTCGCAGCCTCCTTACGCCGGCCGCGGAGGTGGACCGGCCCGCGGGACGTCGGCTGCCGCGACTCACGCGGTAGGGTTCATTGTGAGTAGGTGGGAGCTTTGGGGCGGATTATCGGTGACCTTGTTACCTCGCTTCGGGCGCTGATCCGGCCCGTCTTCGGCTCTTTACGCGCCAACGCCAGCCTCGCCGTCCTCTCCGTCGTCCTCGCTTTCGTCCTCTGGATCTTCGTCAGCGATACCGAGGGTGGAACCACGCTGGAGGTACAGGTGAATGCGCTGACCTCGCGCGGCGGGGTGAAGGTGCTGGACGCCGCGCCGTCCGAGTTAGACGTCACGCTGGTGCCGCTGTTCAGCAACTCGGTGCCGGTGCTGGTCGAGTTCCGCGGCAGCCCGCCGTCGGGATTCAAGGCGGGGGAGCCCCAGGCGGAGCCCGCGACGGCCACGGTCTCCGGCACCCAGGAGCTGGTGAGCCTGGTGGCCAGGGCGGTAGCGATGGTCGACCTCAACGGTGCCACCGAGGACATCGTGGGCGCATTCACCCTAGGGGCCGAGGACGAGCGCGGCGGCCTCGTGAAGGGGGTGACGCTGGAGCCGAGCGCCGTCGAGGTGTCTGTGCCCATCGAGCAGGAGGAGTTCAGCCGCGTGTTCAGCGTCAACCCGGACGTACGGGGCGCCCCCGCCGACGGGTACAACCTTAACGGCGTGCGGGTGGACCCGCCGACCATAATCGTTGTGGGGCCTCAGGACCTGCTGGACGTGCTGTTCTTCGTCCGGACGGCGACCGTCGACATCACCGGCGCCACCGACGACGTGCTGAAGACGGTCTCCCTGGACCTGCCGGCCGGGGCCACCGTCAGCGGCAGCGGCCGGGTGACGGTGCGGGTGACCATCAAGTCTGCGGGGGGCCTCGTGACCTTCGGGGTCACGCCGGCGGTGGTCGGGCTGGCGCCCGGCCTGCGCGTCGTGGGGTCGCTGCCCCTGGTGGAGGTGACCGTGTCCGGTCCCCTTCCTCTGCTGCGGACCCTTACCGCCGCCTCGCTTTCGGTCGAAGTCGACCTG
This sequence comes from Chloroflexota bacterium, assembly GCA_016178045.1. Classification (GTDB taxonomy): domain Bacteria; phylum Chloroflexota; class Dehalococcoidia; order SM23-28-2; family JACOUE01; genus JACOUE01. The sequence goes on along the minus strand of JACOUE010000032.1, from coordinate 27,470 downwards.
TCCGGCCTTGGAGAAGGACGGCACACGGTGGACGTAGAGGTAGAGGCGCCGACCGATACGAAGGCCACTGCCGATCCTGAGGAAGTGGAGGTAACGCTAAGACCGCGATGACACAGAGCGGCGGTCAGAAGACAGGCCCCACGTCGGTCATCGCCGGCCGCAAGCCGGTCGTGGCTATCGTCGGCCGGCCGAACGTCGGCAAGTCCACCCTCTTCAACCGCATCGCGGGCGAGCGGAAGGCCATCGTCGAGGAGGTGCCGGGAACGACGCGCGACCGCCTCTACGCTGAGGCGGAGTGGGGGCGCCTCAGCCTCGTCCTCATCGACACGGGAGGGTTGGAGCCGACGTCCGACATGGCCTACGCTCCGCTGGTGCGACGCCAGGTGGAAACGGCTCTGGCCGAGGCGGACGTCATCCTGTTCGTCGTCGACGCGCGGGAGGGGATAACGGCGGCCGACTTGGAGATAGCGGAGGTACTGCGCCGCGGGGGGAAGCCGACGCTCCTGCTGGCCAACAAGGCGGACAACGACGAGCGGCGGGACGCCGCCGTCGTCTTCTATGAGCTCGCCCTGGGGGATCCCATCGCCATCAGCGCCTACAAAGACCTCGGCCTGGCCGACGTCCGCGAGAGGCTGGAGGAACTGCTGCCGGCGCTGGAGGCGGAGGAAGCGCCGGAAGGCCTGGGCCTGGCCATCATCGGCCGGCCCAACGTCGGCAAATCGATGCTCCTGAACGCAGTGCTGGGGCAGGAGCGGGTCATCGTGAGCGAGGAGCCGGGCACCACCCGCGACGCCATCGACACGCCGCTTGAGTACAAGGGCCAGCGCCTCGTCCTCGTCGATACGGCGGGCATCCGGCGGCCGGGCAAGGTTCAGCGCGGGATCGAGAAGTACGCGGTGCTGCGGGCGCAGGAGGCGTTGAAGCGGGCGGAGATCGCCCTGCTGGTCATTGAGGCGTCGGCGGGGGTGACGGCCCAGGACACCCACATCGCCGGGCTGGCGCTGGAGGCGCACACGGGGCTGATCATCGTCGTCAACAAGTGGGACCTGATGGAGGACAGCGAGGAATCCCGCGACGCCTTTGCCCGGATCGCACTGCGGCGGCTCAAGTTCCTGCCCTGGGCCCCCCTCTGCTTCGCCTCGGCGAAAACGGGGCTGAACTTGGACGGCCTGCTGGACCTGGCGCTGGAGGTGGGCGGGACGCGGGGCCTGCGCGTCCCCACCCACGAGTTGAACGTCGCCGTGCGGCAGGCGGTCGCCGCCCACTCGCCGCCTTCGAAAGGGAAGCGGCGGCTCAAGGTCCTTTACGTAACGCAGGCGGACGTGCGGCCGCCCACTTTTGTGTTTTTCGTTAGCGACGCCTCTCTGCTACACTTTTCCTATCAGCGGTACTTGGAGAACGCCATTCGGAAGCGGTTCGGCTTCGAGGGCACTGCCGTTCGCCTGGTCTTCCGCAGCCGGGGTGGCGACTGACGGTGTGGGAGTATCCCGTCGTCGCTCTTGTCTCTTACCTGGTGGGAGGGATCCCCACCGGGTACATCCTCGGCCGTATCCTCAAGGGCGTCGACATCCGCGCGTACGGTAGCGGGGCTACCGGCGCCACCAACGTCCTCCGCACCCTGGGCACGAAAGCGTTCCTCTTCGTCCTCGTGACCGACGTCCTCAAGGGGTTCGTGCCGGTGCTGGTAGTCTGGCAGTTGACCGAGTCGCACAACCTCCAGGTGACGTCGGGCCTGTGCGCCCTGGCCGGGCACGACTTCCCGGTCTACATCGGATTCCGCGGCGGCCGGGGCGTAGCCACTGCCTTCGGCGTGTATGCCGGGATGGTGATGCCCCTGTTCTTCGGCCTTGTGGCGCTGGGGCTGTTCATCGTCCTGGCCTTCCGCTACATGTCGCTCATGTCCATCGTGACCGTGCCCCTGGGCATGCTCATCCTCCTGGGGCTCGCCGTCGGCGGGGTCACGCCCTACGTCTTCGTCGCGTTCGGGGGGCTGGCCAGCGCGCTCATTTGGGCCCGCCACACCGGCAACATCCAGCGCCTCATCCGCGGGACGGAGCCCAAGCTGGGCGAGGGCGGTGAGCGGCACATCGTGCCGGGGACGCGCTGATGGCCTCGCTTCTGCCCCGCGAACAGCTGGAAGAGGCCCTCCGGGGCCACGACGCCGACTACGTGGAGGCCCGCCTGGACGACACGGTGACGAACCGCGTCGTCTACCGGGGGCGGGACCTGGAGGAGATCGGGCGGACGCGGAGCTTCGGCGGTAACGTGCGCGCCCTGGTCGGCGGCGGCTGGGGCTTCGTCAGCTTCAACGACCCGTCGGATTTGCGGATCCGGGTGGAGCAGGCGGTGAGCCAGGCCCGCATGGTCGGCGGCGAGCCGGTCCGCCTGGCCGGCGTCAAGCCGGTCGTCGACGCCGTGCCGCTGACGGTGGGGAAGGACCCTCGGCCGCTGCCGCTGGCGGCCAAGAAGGGGCTGCTGGACCAGTACAACGAGATCGTCTGGTCGACGCCTCGCATCGCCAGCTCCAACATCGTCTACTCCGACGCCCACAAACGGGTCACTTTCGCCAGCAGCGAGGGGTCGTTCCTCCAGCAGGAGCGCATCGACGTGGTCGCGCGCATCGCCGCCACCGGGCGCAAGGACGGCGACGTCCAGCAGGCCAGCCTCAGCCTGGGCGCCCTCAACGACTACGCCTGGTTCGAGTCGCTGCACGACCAGGTGCGGGGGCTGGCGAAGCGGGCGGTGGAGCTGCTGGACGCGACCTACGTCAAAGGCGGCACCTACCCGGTGGTGCTCGACCCGGTTCTGGCCGGCGTCTTCTGCCACGAGGCGTTCGGCCACCTGTCGGAGTCGGACCACATCTACGAGAACGAGCGGCTGAAGGAGCTGATGGTGCTGGGCCGCAGGTTCGGCCAGCCCATCCTCAACATCGTGGACGGGGCAGCGATTCCGGGCCTCCGCGGCAGCTACGCCTACGATGACGAGGGCGTGGCCGCCCGCCGCACGGACCTGATCCGCGACGGCGTGCTGGTGGGCCGGCTCCACTCCCGCGAGACGGCGGGCAAGATGGGCGAGTCTCCTTCGGGCAACGCCCGCGCCCTCGACTACCGCTTCCCGCCCATCGTGCGCATGACCAACACCGTCATCGAGCCCGGCGATCTGACCTTCGAGCAGCTCATCGCCGACATCAAGGAGGGGGTGTACGCCCGCAACTGGTTCGGCGGGACGACGAGCATGGAGATGTTCACCTTCTCCGCCGGCGAGGCGTTCATGATCCGCAACGGCCGGGTGGCGGAGCTGGTGCGGCCCGTGAAGCTGAGCGGGAACGTCTTCACCACGCTGATGAACATCGACGCCATCGGGGACGACCTGGGGTACAACCAGGGCGGGGGCTGCGGCAAGCAGGGTCAGATGCCTTTGCCCGTGTCGAACGGGAGCCCGCATATCCGGATACGGGAGTGCGTGGTGGGGGAGCGGTAGGGCCGATGGTATCCGATCACGAACACAAGCTGATCCGAGAGCGGTGTAGCCAGCTGCCTGCGGCGCAGGGAAACTATCTCGAAACGGATTTCATACAGAATCTATTCCTTACGGTCTTGGACTTCCAGATGCACGGCGTCGCCGTCGCCAAGTCGGTGCGTCACTATCAGGAGAACAGGTGGAACGAAGTTCGGACCTTGGACGAGCTTAAGGGTGTCCTTTCCCGGTTTAACGACGACAGAGATGGGAATACGATGGCGGCCGAATATCTCTGGGGGAACAAGCATTGGTATCGGCTATCACTCCTCCGAGGCCTGGTCTCCTACTTCGAATCTGTTGGAATAAATAGACAGGAGCGGCTTGTCGAATGGGCGGAGAGCAGATTCGATCGTGACTTCAGCGGGAAGGTGAAAGGCTTGGGGTACGCGGTCTATCAGTGGCTTGTGATGCGGCAAGGGATTGAAACGGTGAAGCCGGACACGCACCTTCATCTGTTCGTCGAGCAGACGATCGGACATCAGATCACAGATGAGCAATTGGTGGGGTTGCTTGAGGGGGTGGCTAGAGATTTGGGCTTAAGGGCGTATGAGCTTGACTGGCGCATATGGGAGCATCAGAGAGGACGGCCCGGCACCGAACTGCCGCGAGGATGGGTCTAGACGAAGTCCTCACCCTCGCCCGGCGCCGCGGCGCCCAGCAGGCGCGGGCCCCGCTCGTGGTGAGCCTGTCGAACCACGAGCAGCGAAGTGGTGGCTCATCCTTCGACGGGCTCAGGATGAGCGGCGTGGATGAGCGGCGGGAGCAGCCGCGATGACCGAACACACCATTAACCTCGCCCGCAGGGGCGGGGCGGAGCAGGCGGAGGTCTTCGCCGCCGAGACGGAGGAGACGCCCGTGTTGTTCGAGGCGAACCGCCTGAAGCAGGTGAACCGCCGCCAGACCAGCGGCCTTGCCCTGCGCGTGGTGAAGGACGGCCGCATCGGCTTCGCCGCCACCACCCGCGCGGACGGCGTCGATGAGCTGGTCGCGGCGGCGCTGGAGGCGGCCCCCTTCGGCCCGGAGGCCAAGTTCGACTTCCCCCCGTCCGACACGTACCCCTCCGTTGATGTGTTCGACCCCGCCGTCGACGAGGTGAGCGTCGACCGGATGGCCCACCTGGGGCAGTCGCTCATCGACGCATTGCGGCGGGAGGAGGCGGAGCTGGTGTGCGAGGGCCGGGTGCGCAAAGCCGTGCAGACGGTGACCTGCCTCAACTCCAGCGGCGGCCGCTTCAGCTACCGCCGCAGCGTGTTCACCGTCTCCGTCGGCGGCACGCTGGTTCGCGGCACCGACATGCTCTTCGTCGGCGACGGCGACTCCTCCTGTCGCCCGCTCCTGGACACAAAGGCGATCGAGGAGAGCGTGGCCCGCCAGCTCCGGTACGCCCGGACGACGGCCGCTGCGCCCTCGGGAGAGGTGCCCGTCATCTTCACGCCGCTCGGGGTGGCCGGCGCCCTCGTCGCGCCGCTGGTCATGGCGTTCTCCGGCCGCACAGTCTACCAGGGTCAGTCGCCGCTGGTCGGCTGCCTGGGCAAGGAGATGTACGACAGGCGCTGTTCCCTGTGGGACGATGCCACCGTCCCCTTCCGCCCGCCCAGCCGCATCTGCGACGATGAGGGCGTGTCGAGCCGCCGGCTCGCCCTGGTGGAGGACGGCGTCGTCCGCAGCTTCCTCTACGACCTCCAGACTGCGGGGCTGGCGGGAGCAACTTCGACAGGCAGCGCCGGCCGGAGCGGCTCCGGCCCGCCGGCCGTCTCGCCCAGCTGCCTGGTCGTAGCGGAAGGCGACACGCCGCTGGCCGATATGCTGAAGGACGTAAAAGAGGGTTTGCTGGTGGAGGAGCTGATGGGGGCGGGCCAGGGGAACGTCCTGGGCGGCGATTTCTCCGGCAATGTTCTGCTAGGATATAAGATAGAGCGAGGCGAGGTCGTCGGCCGCGTGAAGGACGCCGTCGTTGCCGGGAACGTGCACCGGGCCCTGCGGGACCTGGTGGCGATCGGCAGCGAGGCCAGGTGGGTGGGAGGCGCCCTCTACACGCCGCCCCTCTACTTCCCGCGGCTGAGCGTCGCGAGCAAGTCGTAAGTCATGCTGTTTGAGGAGTACCTGCGCGAGCTGGCCGACACGAGTATCCCCATCAAAGTCTCGCGCCTCACTCACCTCTCCGACCTGTCGCCCGAGCAGCGGGAGGAGCTCGCCGGGGTCTGGCCCGCCATCGACGAGGGCCGCCGCCGGCAGGTCGTCAGCCAGCTCGTCGACCTGGCGGAGGACAACGTCGACCTCAACTTCGACGCCGTTTACTTCGTCGCCCTCACTGACGGCGACGAGGAGGTGAGGGTGGAGGCGGTGCGCGGCCTCTGGGAGTACCAGGGGCGGGACCTGATTCCCCACCTCTTGCGCCTGCTGGCCCGCGACGGGTCGACCGAGGTGCGGTCGGAGGCGGCCCTGGCCCTGGGCCGCTTCGTCCTGCTGTCCGAGTACGGCAACCTGCGGGACCGCTACTTCGCCCAGATCGAGGGCGGCCTGCGCCGCGCCCTCGCCGACCACAAGGAGGTGGAGGAGGTACGGGCGCGCGCCCTGGAGGCTATCGGCGCTTGCAGCGGCCGGACCTGGGTCCGCCAGGCCATCCGCGAGGCGTACGAGAGCGACACCTCCCGCATGAAGGTGAGCGCCATCCACGCCATGGGCCGAAGCGCCGACTCCCGCTGGCTCCCTCTCCTGTTCCGCGAGCTGGCCAGCGAGGACGGCGAGCTCCGCTACGAGGTGGCGGTGGCCCTCGGCTCCATTGGCGACGAGGAGGCGGTGTCCCGCCTGGCGAACCTCCTCCGCGACGAAGACGCCGAGGTGCGGCAGGCCGCCATCGCCGCCCTGGGCGAGATCGGTGGCGCCGAGGCCAAGACGCTGCTGATGGGCCTGCTGGAGGAGTCCCTGCCCGCCGTGCGCGAGGCGGCCCGTGAGGCCCTGACGGAGATCGACTTCGGTGAGGACCCGCTTGCATTCCGCTTTCGCTCATGAGTGACAAGACGCCGATCCGCTTCCGCACCGAGCGCGCCGTCTCCGCCGGCGGCGTCGTGTACCGGCGCGGCGCCCAGGGCATCGAGGTGGTGATCTGCGGCCGCACCAGCGACGGCGTCTGGGGCCTGCCCAAAGGCACGCCGGACCCCGGCGAATCGCTGGAGGACGCCGCCGTCCGAGAGGTGAGCGAGGAGACGGGCCTCCAGGTCGCCATCGAGCGGAAGATCGGGACTATCGAGTACTGGTTCGCGGAAGCGCAGGAGAAAGTGCGCTTCCACAAGTTCGTCCACCACTTCCTGATGCAGGCCATCGGCGGGGCAACCGAGGCCCACGACTGGGAGTACGACCAGGTGGAATGGGTGCCCATCGAGGAGGCGTGCCGGCGCCTGAGCTACCGCAACGAGATCGACGTCGTGCGCAAGGCCCAGTCGCTCATCGAGGAGGCGGCGGCGTGATCTGCCGCGACGACGTGGTGGCCCGGGGCCGGCGGGCCGTCCTTCGCCGGAAGCGCATGTCGGACGTGGTCGAGGACTACGCCTGGCGCTCCGACGAGAACCTGGCCCGCTTCGACGCCGCCCCGCCGGTTCGCGTCCCCTTCGCCGACTACGTCCGCAACTGGTCCTTTGACCTGCGCTTCACGGACGTGACGGAGCGAGCTTTCGCCATCGAGGACGAGAGCGGGCGGCGCATAGGCAACCTGATGTACTACAACGCCGACCGGTCGCGGCGGCAGGCGGAGCTGGGGATCAGCATCGGCGAGCCGGATTACTGGAGCCGCGGCTACGGTAGTGATGCCGTCACGGTTGCCGTCCGCTACATCTTCCAGCACACGTCGGTGCGGCGTCTCTACCTGCACACGCTGGACTGGAACCAGCGGGCCCAGCGCGCCTTCGAGAAGGCCGGCTTCGCGGTCTGCGGCACCTTCTGGCGCAACGGCCAGACATTCCTGGTGATGGAGGTGCGGCGGGAGAGGCAGGCGACCCGCCCTCGCGAGGCGAGGACGGCGTGGGGCGGCGGCCGGGCGCGTTAAGCGCGCGCCTCCTGCGGCGGCCTGGGCCGGCCCGGTATCTCCAGGTCGTCGGGAGGGGGCGCCGGATTGACGACGGCGTACATCAGGTGGGACGGCACGATCGTGGCGAGCTCGTCGAGCGTCCACAGGCCGTCCTTGGTGATCTGCCGCAGTGGCGTCTCCTCCGCGGCCAGGGAGACGTTGCCGCCGGCCACGTGGAAGATCTTGCCGTTTATGTTCCACGCCTCGTCGCTGCACAGGTAGACGACTATCGGCGCAATGTGCTCCGGCGACATCTCCACCGGCGGCGGCGCGCCGGTGCGGGCCTGGGAGATGGCCCGCCGGACCCGCAGCGCCCGCGCCGCCTCGGGCACCGTCTCCGTCATGCGGGTGATCGCCCCCGGCGCGATGCAGTTCACGGTGATGCCGTAGCGGCCGAGGTCGCGGGCGACGACGCGGGTGAAGCCGGCGACGCCGGCCTTGGCTGCGCCGTAGTTCGCCTGGCCGGAGTTGCCCCTCAGGCCCGAGACGGACGAAAAGTTGACGATACGTCCGTACCGCTGCTGCCGCATGAGGATGGAGGCGGGCCGGGTGGTGTTGAAGTGCCCCTTCAGGTGCACGGCGATGACGGCGTCCCACTCCTCCTCGGTCATGTTGAAGATCATGCGGTCGCGGAGGATACCCGCCACGTTTATGACAATGTCGATGCGGCCGAACGTCTCGGCGCACTGGCGGACGATGCTCTCGCCGCCTTCCGCCGTCGCCACGCTGTCGTAGCTGGCGACGGCGTTGCCGCCGCGCTGGCGGATCTCCTCCGCCACCTGCTCGGCGGGGCCCTGGTCGAAGCCGGTGCCGTTGACGTTGACGCCGGGGTCGTTGACGACGACGTTGGCCCCTTCCTCCGCGAGGGCGATGGCTACCGCACGGCCGATGCCGCGGCCGGCGCCCGTCACCGCGGCGTTGCGTCTTCTAAGCCTGTCTCCCATGTCGTCTCCTCCCGTCGTAGCTGCCCCGACCCGTCGGGGCCGAGGCTAGGGCAGACCTGAAGCCGTGCAGCTACGCATTCGGGTCGCGGGTCGCGGGACGGGGGTCTGCGAGCCAGGCTAAGTCTTCTCATTGACTGCGTGGCGCTTCGCTGGTTCGCGACCCTCCACCACGTCCCTCGTCCCATCCTTATGCCGCGGGCTGCGGCTCCGGCTTCTCCCGGCCCGGTATCTCCAGCTCCTCCGGCGGCGGCGCCGGGTTGCGCGTTCCCTCCAGCAGGTGCGGCACGATCTCCGACAACTCCTCGAAGGTCCACAGGCCGGGCTTGAAGGCGGTGCGCCAGGGCAGCGGGTGCTGGAGGAGGGCCACCGTGCCGCCGTACACCAGGAAGATCTGGCCGTTGATGATCCAGGCGTCGTCGGTGGCGAGGTAGCAGACCATCGGCGCCACGTACTCTGGCTGGAGTTGCGCCAGCCGGTCCACGTCCGGCGCCGGGGCGGCTCGGGCCGCGCCTCCGCCGCCCCCTCCCGCCTGCGGCCGCTCCTGGGGGATGGTGGCGGTGAGACGGGTCCAGGCGCGGGGCGCGATGGCGTTGCAGGTGATGCCGTAACGCCCCAAGTCGCGGGCGACGACGCGGGTGAAGCCGGCGATGGCGGCCTTGGCCGAGCCGTAGTTGGCCTGACCGGCGTTGCCCCAGAGGCCCGACTCCGACGAGAAGTTGATGATGCGGCCGTACCGCTGCTCGCGCATGATGGCGGAGGCTGGCCTGGTGCAGGCGAAGTGCCCTTTCAGGTGCACGGCGATGACGGCGTCCCACTCCTCCTCTGTCATGTTGAAGATCATGCGGTCGCGGAGGATGCCGGCGTTGTTCACCAGGACGTCGAGGCGGCCGAAGTTGTCCAGCGCCGTGCGGACGATGCTCTCGCCGCCCTCCATGGTGGCCACAGAGTCGTAGTTGGGGACGGCGGTGCCGCCCTTCTCCTTGATCTCGGCCACCACCTGCTCGGCGGGCCCTTCGTCGTGGCCGACGCCGTCCGGCCCGACGCCGGGGTCGTTCACCACGACTTTCGCGTCCTCCTGGGCCAGCAGCAGGGCGACGGCCCGGCCGATGCCGCGGCCGGCGCCGGTTACGACGGCGACCTTACCTTCGAGCTTCCCCATCAATGCCTCCGTGTTTGATCCCCGAAGGACAGGCTTTAGCCTCTCCTGGCTAGCCTGAGGGCTGGCCTTCGGCCGATAGGGTTATCCGCCCCGCGAGGGCAGGGCCACCACGGCCGTCCCCGGTGTCGTCTTCTGGCCCTGGGGGTCCTCCGTCCACACGTCCAGCTCCACCAGGTTCTGGCCGTCCTCCCGGTACTTGCGGGTGATCACGCCCTTGCAGATGACGTCCTTGTCCACCAGGTCCATCCCCCGGTACTGGCAGGCGACCCGGCGGACGCGGCCGCCCTCGCCCACCCACTCGTGGAGCATGCGGCCGAGGAGGGCGTGCTTGAGGGCGCCGTGGACGATGCGGTCGGGCAGGCCGGTGGCCTGGGCGAAGTCCTTGTCGTAGTGGATCTGGTAGAAGTCGCCGGAGCCGGCGGCCCACATCACCAGCCGCTGCGAGTCGCAGCGCTGGGTGAGGGCGGGCGCCTCCTGGCCTTCGCCTACGTCTTCGAAGTAGGGCTGCTCTGCCATCTCATTCTCCTAGTAGGCGATCCCGGTGCCGCGGGCCTTGGCGACCACTTTCCCTTCGCGGTTACGGTAGGTGAACTCGGTGATGGTGATGAGCATAGGGCCGAGACGTCCCTCCCGCTCCTGGATGTCGACCAGCTGGCTGGTGGCGGTGAGGACATCGCCGGCGCAGACGTCGTCAAAGTACTCGATGTCGGTGCCCCCGTTCAGGACCCGCTTGAGGCCGGTGTCGAAGCGGAAGTAAGCGGCCGCCAGGGGGTTCGGCTGGCCCGGCGTTATGACCGGGTGGCCGAGGAACGCCGGCGGGGCGACGACGCTGCGGTAGCCCTTGGCCCTGGCGTACTGCTCGTCGTAGAAGATGGGGTCCGTGTAGCCGACGGCGCGGGCGAACATGCGGCACGCCGTCTTGTCGACCTCGAAGGTGACGGGCTCTGACTCGCGGCCGACGGCCGCCCGCATCTCGTCGGTGATAAGCGAGGCCTGCTGCTGGGCCATGCGTGCCTCCTTCCAGTCCTTCAACCGTCATTGCGATCCGCCTTAGGCGGAGAAGCAATCTCAGGGGCGGGATTGCTTCGGGGCGTTCGCCCCCTCGCAATGACTATCGCGTGCGTCAACCTTGACGCGCGCGTCAAAGATACAATGGCGCCCGCGTGCTGTCAAACCTGGGCTTCCTCGCGCTGCTCCCGACGGACACGGGGTAGGGGGAGCCAGCGGGGCACCCGCCGCGAGTACTCCTCGTACTGCTCGCCGAAGCGCTGCTCCAGCTGCGGCTCTTCCTCGCGCACGAGGTAGAGGTGCGTCCACAGGGCCAGCGCGGGAACGTAGAGCAGCAGCAGGACCGACCGCAGGAGCAGGGCGGCGCCCGCCGCGTTCAGGAGAGCGGCGATCGCCATGGGGTTGCGCGTGAAGCGGTAGGGCCCGGCGATCACGAGGCGGCGCGGCGGGTCCGCCGGGTGAGGGGTGCCCTCGCCTTCCCGGCGCAGCGTCCGCATGCTCCAGAGGAAGAGGCTGAAGCCCGCCGCCAGCAAGGGAACGCCGAGCCAGCGCGAGCGGCCGCCCGGCAGCCGCGGCAGGCGCTGCCGCCGCTCGAAGGAGAGGAGCGACATCGGGATCGTGAGGAGCGACAGGCGAGGCGCCGGCCGGGGCGGGGTGGGAATGCGTTCGAGCATCGCGCAGAGATTATCGCCGTCGAAGCCCTCGTACGCAAGCCGTCGCTATCCGAGGAGCTCACGGGGCCGTTCGCGCAGGATGCGCTCCGCCTCGTCGCAGATGTCGCGCAGCACCTCGGCGGCGGGCCGGACGGCCTCTACGGAGGCGGCGGACTGGCCCATGTAGGCCACATTCGTCTCGAAGTCCTGCCGTTCTGCGGCCTGCAGATAGGCGGGGGCGACCTCGTCCAGGCGGCGTCGCAGCTCCTCCTCCCGGCCGTGCCACTCGTGGGCGAAGCGGTTGCGGTAGGCCCGGGCGGCGACGCCGGGCGGCCAGGGTAGGCTCGCTGCGATGTCGAACACCTCAGTGTAAATCGTGTCCTCGCCGTCGCTTCGCACGATGAGTTCTTTGTAGGCGTCCGGTATCTCCTCCGCCTCCGGCGTGGCCAGGAACGCCGTCCCCACCCAGGCCCCGTCGCCGCCGGCCGCCAGCACCGCGGCCAGGGCCCTGCCGCTGGCGATGCCCCCCGCCGCCATCACCGGAACTTCGGGGAACGCCTCGACGACGCGGGTGAGGAAGGGCAGGAGGTTCCAGGTGCCGGTGTGGCCTCCGGCCTCGTTGCCCTGGGCCACCAAGACGTCGGCCCCGGCCGCTACCGCCTGGCGAGCGCCCTCCATGCTCTGCACCTGGCAGACCGCCCTGGAACCGGCCTCTTTGGCCCGCGCCAGCCACGGCTGCGGGTCTGCGAACGAGAAGGCGATGACCGGCGGCTTCTCCTCCAGAGCGGTCTCGAAGTACTGGGGGAACACGGGAATGAAGTGCGTGATGTACCCGACGGCGAACGGCCGGTCAGTCTGGGAGCGGATGTATCTAATCTGCTCCCGCACCCAGTCCGGCTCCCGGAACGGGTTGATGGCGCCGAAGCTCCCGAGTCCACCCGCCTCGGACACTGCGGCGGCGAGTCGCCCGCCGCTGTGGTTGCCGCTCATGGGCGCGGACACCGCACCCGCATCACCGAGCTGTTCGCCAATGCGCGTCCTCCCTTTCTAGTCCGCTCCCAGGATCAGCGTGCCCGTGGACGATAGCACGCCGCCGGTGCCGTTGACCAGGGCCAGCTTGGCGCCCGGCACCTGCCGCTCGCCGCACTCGGCGCGGAGCTGGCGCACGGCCTCGATGATGAGGAAGATGCCGTACATGCCCGGGTGAGTGTAGGAGAGGCCGCCGCCGTGCGTATTCATTGGCAAGTCGCCGCCGGGGGCGGTGCGCTGGCCGGATACGAAGGGGCCGCCCTCGCCCTTGGCGCAGAACCCCAGCTCCTCCAGGGTGACCAGGGCGGTATAGGTGAACGAGTCGTACACCTCCACCACGTCGATCTCCTCGGGGCGGACGCCGGCCATGGAGAAGGCGCGGGCCCCCGAGTGGCGGGCCGGGGTCTGGGTCAGGTCCGGCATCTGTGAGATCGACTGATGGGTGGTCGCCTCACCGGAGCCGAGGACCCAGACCGGCGATTTACGGCAGTCGCGGGCGCGCTCGGCGCTGGTGACCACCACGGCGCCGCCGGCGTCGGTGACGAGGCAGCAGTCGTAGAGGTGGAAGGGGTAGGTTATCCAGCGCGACGAGAGCACATCCTCCATGGTGAGCGGCTCGCGCATCATCGCCTTCGGGTTGAGCTGGGCCCATTTCCGGGTGGCGACGGCGATCTCGGCCAGCTGCTCGTGGGTGGTGCCGTACTCGTGCATATGGCGCATGCAGGCCAGAGCGTAGTTGGTGGGGGCGCCGCCCACATGGTAGGGCGCTTCGAACTGGGGGGCGGGGAACCAGGGGTCGAGGCCCGGGCGGCCCGCTCCCTGGCGAAACCGGTTGGAGTGGCCGGTCTCGCCGTGGGTGATGAGGGCGACATTGCAGATGCCGGCGGCGATGGCGGCGGCGGCGTGCTCCACGTGAATGACGAAGGAGGAGCCGCCGACGGCGGTGCTGTCCGTGTAGCTGGGGGTGATGCCGAGGTACTCGGCGACCTGGAGGCTGGACGCCCAGCCCGCCGAGCAGGTGAGGACGGCGTCGACCTCCGACTTGTCGATGCCGGCGTCGGCCAGGGCGTTGCGGGCGGCCTCGGCGTGGAGCTGGAGGACGGACTTGTGGGGGACGATGCCGATCTCGTCGCACTCGTCCACGCCGACGACGGCGACCTTGCGGAAGAGCTCCCGCTTTTCCTTCAGGTCGGCGGCGGCGGGGGCGCTGCGGCGGGCTGCGGGGCTCATGAGCGCGAGTCTAGGGGCCGGAACTTGGGGAGGCTGATCTCTTCGCTGACGTCTTCGAAGACGACCTCCACCGGCAGGTCGCAGCGGATCTTCTTCGGGTCGGCGTCCACGTCCACCAGGTTGGTGTAGAGCCGCACGCCTTCGTCGAGTTCGACGAGGGCGGTGACGTACGGCACCTCGGCCGCCCAGGCCGGGTGCCAGACGCGGTAGTGGATGGCGAAGCTGTACAGCTTGCCCCGCCCCTTGGAGCGGCGCCACTCGACGTCCCAGGAGAAGCAGCGGGGGCAGAAGTCGCGGGGGTAGAAGAAGAAGCGCTCGCAGCTGCGGCAGTAGGGGAGCCAGAGCTCGTGGTTCTTGCACCCTTCCCAGTAGCGCTTCGTCTCGGGGCTGGGGGTGGGGACGGGCTTGCGGTAGGTCTGCTGGCTCACGGTCTCACTCGGATAGGACCTAGAGGTTGGAGGCTGGATAGTCCAACTTCAAGCCTCTAACCTCCAGCCTCTGTTCCGCCCTGACGTTAACGTCAACTTCTGGAGACAGCACCGATGGTATCCGCTGGCCATCGGCGGTGTCAAGAAAAGGGGCTGCCGGGGCCGGAACTCTCCGGCCCCGGCAGCCTGGGAGGGTGCGTTGACTTAGCTCAAGGTCCGGCGGCGGCGGGCTAACAGGTTGGGAGAACCGTGTGCGGGTCTATTTGCTTCGGCGGATGGAGCCCTCGATGCGGTCGTGGTGCCGTGCACCGCACCAGTTTCCGCCCTGCCAGCCAAACCGCTCGCTGAGGATGGTGTTCAGGAGGTGCGCACCCAGAACGGCGCCCCAGATGGCCGCCACCCACTGCACGAAGAAATCATCCGTCCCGCTCAATACGTCGATGACGAGGATCACCAGGATCACAAAGACAAAAGTGGTGAGGTGCTGAAAAAAGTGAAACCAGCGATGGGCGCGAGCGGACTCGCCACTGTCTCTATCGGTCATCTGACCTCCTCCTTCCCGGTGCGGAGATGGGGCCCTCAGTCGCCTTCGTCATCCCCGCCTGCGCCGTGCTCGCTGGCGGAGTGCCCTATGGCGGCCTTGGCGAACATCTCCATGGCCCTGCGCAGCTCTACGTCGCCGTGGCGGCATTCCTCACTAAAGGCGGACTCGTCCAGCTCTTCGATCGTCCGGATGGCATCCTCAGCCCATTCGATCTCCGCCTGGCACTGCTTCTGACCGAGGAGCGGGGTAAGAGACCAAAAGAGTCCGTCAGTTTCGTGCCCGATCGCCTTGGCGAACATCTGGCTGAGGGTGCGGCACTGCTCTAGGTACTGGCTGTAGCCGTGCAACTCCTCGATCCGCTGGCGCAGGACGCCAATTAGCTCTTCCTTGCGCAGAGAGGCGCCGAAGAACACCTTGATCAGGATCGGCTCGCGGATCTGGTCGGGTTCAGCCGGCTTGCCTAGCCACTCCAGCAGTTCTTGGTGGCCCGCTTCGCTGATGGAATAGACCTTGCGGTTCGGCCGGTCCTGTTGTACGTCTACCCGCATCTCCACCAGGCCTTCGCCCTCCATCTGCTTGAGGGTGGGATAGATCTGGCTGAGCTCGGCGTTCCAGAAGTGGGCCACCGAGACGTCGAAGGCCTTCTTGAGCTCGTAGCCGGTCATCGGGCCGTAGTTGAGGAAACCGAGCAGCGTGTGCTTCAGCGACATCTGCGTTTACCCCCGTGTTACCAAGGCTAGCTGGGCGACCCGTTGGTGATGGGCCGGCCGGCGTCTCCCGAAAGCCAGTCGCGGGCTGCCTCCCGGTCGAGGCGAAGGGCGATGCGGGCCAGCCGGGCGGCGAACCCCGCCCGCAGGCTGCGGGGAACGTGGCTGAGCGCGGCAGTGCGGACGATCTCCCGGGCCTCGCGGTCCCGGTCGGCCAGGGTCGCCTTTACCATGAGCTCGTCATACAGCGGGTCGAACATGGTGCGCCTCCTCCATAAACCATCTGTTCGCTATAACATCATTTATATAATACCCTCACTATGTATCCTGTCAAGAGGGTGTAGCAGCAAATTCTAATGTATTTTCGAAAATCAGCCGGGCCGGCGGCCGTCCTTGTTCGTCTCCAGACGCTGTGCTATACTACCGCGCAAAAGCGACGAAATTCACAAAGTCTTAGTCCGAATGCTTTCTGAGTGGGGCCACGTCGGCTTTCTCATCGTTCTCGCTCTCGTCTTCCCCCTAGGCGGCGTCGCCACGTCGTGGCTCTTCGCCCGCCTCCGCATCCGTCCCGACGCGCCGGACCCGGTCAAGGAGGACACGTACGAGTGCGGCGTGGTTACCGAAGGCCCCACCTGGGTGCAGTTCAACTTCCGCTACTACTACTTCGCCCTCCTCTTCGTCATCTTCGACGTCGAGGCGGTCTTCCTCTATCCCTGGGCCGTCTCGTTCCGGCGGGTGGCCGTCGCCGGCTTCGTAGAGGTGCTCACTTTCGTAATCATCCTCTCCATCGGCCTCGGCTACGCCTGGCGCAAGAAGGCGCTTGAGTGGACGTAGGGCATGCCCACTCGCTTCCTCTCGGGCCTCGAACTGGCGCAGCGGATCGAGCAAAAGCTCCCGCAGACGGTGGTCGAGGCTCTCCCTGAGTGGGTCGAGGTGCAGCCGGAGAAACTGGTCGACGTCTGTACCTTCCTCCGCGACGACCCGGATGCCGACTTCCGCTTCCTCGCCTCCCTCACCGGCGTCGACCGGCTGGACCACTTCGAGGCGGTGTACCACCTGCAGTCGTTCCGCCTCAACCAGTTGGGCGTGCTCAAGGTGAAGTCCTGGGACCACGATGACCCCGAGGTGCCGTCGGTGGCGCCCGTCTGGCCGGGGGCCGTCCTCCAGGAGCGCGAGACGTACGACCTGATGGGCATCCGCTTTGCGGGCCACGCGGGCCTGCGGCGCATCTTCCTCTGGGAAGGGTTCCCGGGCCATCCCCTGCGCAAGGACTGGCTGAGCATGCCGGGCCAACGCATGCCGGGCCTCCACCGCTTCCCCGGCGAGCCGGGCGAGCCGGACGTGGGGAGGGGATAAGCGGTGACGTCTTTTCCACGACCGCAGCCTGAAGGCTGCGGCATCGAGGAAGCGAAGGCTGCCACACCCTTCAGGATGTTCTGCGGAGGGCCCGCGCGGTGGCGATGAAGACCGAGCCCTTCGTCGTCAACATCGGGCCGCAGCACCCCAGCACCCACGGCGTCTTCCGCATGAAGCTGACCCTGGACGGCGAGCGCATCATCGACGTCGACATGATCCTGGGGTACCTCCACCGCAGCATGGAGAAGCTCGCGGAGGAGCGCACCTACACCCAGAACATCCCCTTCACCGACCGGGCCGACTACCTGGCAGCGATGACGGGGAACCTGGCCTACTGCCTGGCCGCGGAGAAGCTGGCGGGCGTCGAGGTGCCGGAGCGGGCGCAGTGGCTGCGGGTGATCATGTCGGAGCTGCAGCGGATCGCCAGCCACGCCCTGGCCATCGGCACCTTCATCAACGACTGCGGCGCCTGGCACACACCCCTGATGTACATGCTCAGGGAGCGCGAGAAGGTGCTCGACCTGTTCGAGATGGCCTGCGGCGCCCGCCTCACCGTCAACTACATGCGCATCGGCGGCGTCGCCTTTGACGTCCCCGACGGGTTCGTGCCGGCCTGCCGGGCCCTGGTCAAGGAGATGCCGGACCGCATCGCCGAGTACGAGGGGCTGCTCCTGGAGAACGAGATCCTGGTCGCCCGGGCCCGGGGCGTCGGCATCCTGCCCGCCGATATGGCCATCGCCTACTCGATCAGCGGGCCCATGCTCCGCGGCAGCGGCGTGGCCTGGGACCTCCGCAAGGCCGATCCCTACGCCGTCTACGACCAGGTCGACTTCGACATCCCCGTCGGCACCAACGGCGACTCCTACGACCGATTCCTGGTGCGGATGGAGGAGATGCGGCAGAGCGTGCGCATCCTGGAGCAGGGGCTGGACGCCCTCCCCGGCGGCCCGGTGAACGTGGACATCCCGGTGGCTTTGATGCCTCCCCCCGGCGAGACGTACGCCCGCATCGAGTCGCCGCGGGGGGAGCTCGGCTTTTACGTCGTCAGCGACGGCGGGCCGGCGCCCTTCCGCTTCCACATCCGCGCCGCTTCGTACATCAACCTGTCCGCCCTCCGGGAGATGACGGTAGGCCTGACCGTTGCCGATGCCATCGTGGTGCTGGGGAGCGTCGACATCGTTATGGGCGAGGTGGACCGCTGATGCCCTTCGACTGGCTCAGGGCAGGCCCGCCCCTGGCCGAGTGGTGGGACCTGCGCGACCTGGGCAACGCCGTCGGCGGTCTACTCGGCTGGATCGATGACCGGGGCGGCCCGAGCTGGCTGCCCTACGTCGTGTCGGGGCTCATCGGCATCGTGGGCATCCTCCTCTGGTCCGTCTTCAGCCAGCTCTTCTTCGTCTGGGCGGAGCGCCGGCTGGTGGCCCGCATTCAAGTGCGGCTGGGGCCGAACCGCGCCGGCCCGCTGGGCCTGCTCCAGCCCGTCGCCGACGCCCTCAAGGTCCTGACCAAGGAGATGATCACGCCCCGCAACGCCGACCGCCTCCTCTTTTGGGCGTCGCCCATCCTGGTGATGGTGCCGGCGCTGGTCGTGTTCGCCGTGCTGCCGTTCGGCGAAAGGATGGTGCTCGCCGACCTGAACGTGGGCGTCCTTTTCGTGATCGCCATCGGCTCCATCAACACGATTGTCGTTTTCATGGCCGGCTGGTCGTCCAGCAACAAGTTCTCCCTCCTGGGAGCGATGCGCACCGTGGCGATGCTCATCAGCTACGAGCTGGTGCAGGTGCTGGCGCTGCTGGCCGTGGTGGTGTTCACCAACAGCATGCGCATGGGCGCCATCGTCGGCTGGCAGGACGACTTCAACACCTGGATCGTCTTCGTCCAGCCCCTGGCCCTGCTGGCCTATATCTTCGCCGGGGCGGTGGAGATAAACCGCACGCCCACCGACATCGCCGAGGCGGAGTCGGAGATCGTGGCCGGCTACCACACGGAGTACGGCGGCATCCGCTGGGGGATGTTTCAGCTGGCGGAGTACGTGGCCGGCTTCGCCATAGCGGCGATCGTGGTCACGATGTACCTGGGCGGCTGGACACTGTGGGGGCTGGAAGAGTGGGTGCCCGGCTGGCTCATCTTCCTGGGCAAGCTCTACGGCTTCTTCTTCGTCTTCATCTGGATGCGAGGGACCCTCCCCCGCCTGCGCGTCGACCAGCTGATGGGGTTCGCCTGGAAGTACCTGCTGCCGCTGTTGCTGGTCAACGTCCTCCTTGCCGGCCTCGAGGTGCTGATCTGGCAGGAGAACGGCTTCGCCGCCGAGGCAGTGCTGCCGGCCTTTGCCGTGGCCAACTGGGCGTTGGCGGTGGTGCTGGTCGTGGGGTGGGGACAGGTGCTGGGGCACCTTCGGCCGGAGCACCGGGCGAAGCGGCCCGTCCTGGTCAAGGAGGTCGGTGCCATCCTCTACGAGCCGTACCCGCTGCGGCCCGGGGGCTCGGTGCCGGAGGCGTAGTTGGACGACAGCGGCAGCGTCGTCGCCTTCTGGACCCTTGCCGCCCTCACCGTGGGCTCGGCGCTGATGGTGGTGGCCGTCCGCAACCTGGTCCACGCCGTCGTCTACCTCATCCTCAGCTTCGTGGGGGTGGCCGGCATCTTCGTCCTCCTCTCCGCCGACTTCCTGGCGGTAGCGCAGGTGCTGATCTACGCCGGCGCCATCCCCGTCCTCATCATCTTCGCCATCATGCTCACGCCCCGGGCGGCCCGCGACAACGCGGAGACGTCCCTGGGGCTCCCGGCCCTGCCCCTGGTGGGCGCCCTCCTGGCGACCATCATCTCCATAGCGGTCGTCACTGACTGGCCGGAGGCGACGCGGGGCGGGTTCGAGGAGACGACCTCGGTCATCGGCGAGGCGCTGCTGAGCACCTACGTGCTCCCCTTCGAGATCGCCTCCGTGCTCCTGCTCGCGGCGATGCTGGGCGCCATCATCCTGGTGCGGGAGGACTGACCGCGTGTCGGTAGGGCTGGAGCACTTCCTGGTCCTGGGCGCGGTCCTCTTCGCCATCGGCATCTACCTGGCCCTGACCAAGCGCAACGCCGTCGCCGTCCTCATGGGCATCGAGCTAATGTTCAACGCCGTGAACGTGACTTTCGTCGCCTTCTCCCGGTTCGTGGAGTCGGCGTCGCCTCTGACGGGGCACGTCTTCGTGGTGTTCATCATCACGGTCGCGGCGGCGGAGGCGGCGGTGGCGCTGGCCCTGGCTGTGCTGGTCTACCGCAACCGGGAGACGATCAACATCGACGAGATCAACCTGCTGAAGTGGTAGCAACGAGGGTCAAGGAACAAGGAACAAGGAACATGGCGCAAGGTTTGGGCCTTGTCCCGTGTTCCCTGTTCCTTGTTCCCCGGCGGGTCGAGTGGGGAGGGGCGAGCGGTGTGGGCTAAGTTCATGGAAGTGAAGAACGTCTATACGGCAGAGATATGGAAGGAGTTGCTGAACGCCGAGGCTCTCTCGGTGATGGTGCAACCGGCGTCCGGCTGGCCCAAGGCGGCCGAGATGGAGCCGTACACCCTCTACGTGCCGTGGGGGAAGACGCACGTAGCCGAGGAGATCCTGAGGAAGATATAGGATGCTGAACCAGGTCCCGGAGGCGGTAGTCTGGGCGATCTTCTTCCTGCCCCTGGGCTCCTTCGCCGTCATCTCTCTCGCCGCGCTCCTGTCGGTAGGCGGGGCCATCCGCTGGAACCCTAAGCTCAGCGGCTACATCACCGTCGCCGCTATCGCCGTCGCCTTCCTCTTCTCCCTCTGGGTACTCGACAGCGTCCTCCAGGAGGACGGCCGCCCCATCGGCTTCGCGTCCCACGAGTGGGTGCGCGTCGGCGACCTGACGGTGAACATCGGCTTGACGGCGGACGGCCTGGCCGCGGTGATGCTCATCGTTGTCACCTCGGTGTCGCTGCTGGTGCAGTTCTACTCGCAGGCTTACATGCACGGCGACCCGGGGTACAGCCGCTACTTCGCCTTCATGTCGCTCTTCACCGCCTCTATGCTGGGGCTGGTGCTCTCGTCGAACATCCTCCAGCTCTTCGTCTTCTGGGAGCTGGTGGGCCTCTGCTCCTACCTGCTCATCGGCTTCTGGTTCTACCGCGACTCGGCGCGGAGGGCGGCGACGAAGGCGTTCGTGGTCACCCGGCTGGGCGACCTGGGCTTCCTCTCGGCGATACTCTTGATCTGGACCCAGACCGGCGAGCTGGACATCGCGCGCATCCAGGAGCTGGCCCTGACCGGGGCCATCGGCTCCAGCGTCATCGCCTTCTTCGCCGGGGGCGTGTTCGCCGGGGCGGCGGGGAAGTCGGCGCAGTTCCCGCTGCACGTCTGGCTGCCCGACGCGATGGAGGGCCCCACCCCCGTCTCCGCCCTCATCCACGCCGCGACGATGGTCGCCGCCGGCGTCTACCTGGTCGCCCGCCTCTTCCCCGTCTTCGCCGTGTCCGAGGAGGCGATAACGACCGTCGCCACGGTGGGCGCCATCACCGCCATCATCGGCGCGCTGCTCGGCATCGTCGCGACGGACATCAAGCGGGTGATGGCCTACTCCACAATCAGCCAGCTGGGGTACATGATGATGGGCCTGGGCGTGGGCGGGTTCGTGGCGGCGATCTTCCACCTGTTCACCCACGCCTTCTTCAAGGCCCTCCTCTTCCTGGGCGCCGGCTCCGTCAACCACGCCACCGGCACCTTCGACATGCGCAAGATGGGCGGCCTTGCCCGCTACATGCCCGTTACCTTCATAGCGACGACGATCGCCGCCCTGGCGCTGGTGGGCGTCTTCCCCTTCGCCGGGTTCTGGAGCAAGGATGAGATCCTGGCCAACGCCTGGAAGGACCAGCCCGGCATCTTCTGGACGGCGCTGGCCGCCGTCTTCCTCACCGCCCTCTACGTGGGGCGGATGCTCTTCCTCACCTTTGGCGGTGAGTACCGCGGCGGAGAGCCGTCGGAGCACGGGGATCACTCGGCCGAGCCCCACGAGTCGCCGTGGGTGATTGCTCTGCCCCTGGTGGTGCTGGCAGCGCTCTCGGTAGGGGCGGGCTTCGTGAACCTGACGGACGGGTTCGAGCACCTGCTGGGCGGCAGCCTGCCCCAGGAGGCGCGCGAGCTCCAGACGGAGAGCGGGTTCAGCTTCGGCATCGCCGCCGGGTCGGTCGCGCTGGGGCTGGCGGGGCTGGGGGTGGCCTGGCTGGTCTACGGCCTGCGCCGCGTCCGCTCCGAGGACGTCCGCGAGGCCCTCCAACCGCTGCCCACCGTCCTGGAGCGGAAGTACTACCTGGACGACCTGTACGAGGGCGTCATCGTCAAGGGGGTGGTGATGGGAGTCGTCGTGTGGGGACTGGGGTTGTGGGACCGGTACGTGATCGACGGCCTGGCGGACGGCATCGGCGCCTTCGCCCGGACCAGCGGCGAGCGCCTGCGGCTGGCCCAGGCGGGACAGGCGCAGGTGTACGGCGCGGCGATCTTTATCGGCGTGGTGGCGGCGATAGCGGCGATATTGCTGGCGAACCCGTGAGGTAAGAATGCTGTCGTTTATCGTCTTCTTCCCGCTTGCCGGCGTGGCCGCGATAGCCCTTCTGCCGCGCGAGAGGGAGACGTGGGCCAAGTGGCTGGCGGCGGCGGCTGCGCTGGTGGTTCTGGCCGCCTCGCTGGCCGTCTTCGCCGCTTACGACCGCGTCCCCGGCGGCTTCCAGTTCATCGACCGCCACACCTGGGTCGACTCGGACCTCGCCCCGTTCAAGCTGCAGTACCTGCTGGGGGTGGACGGCCTCTCCCTGGCGATGCTGGTGCTCACGTCGTTCCTCACCACCATCGCCGTGCTCATCTCTTGGAACATCGAGCTGCGGCCGAAGGAGTACTTCGCCTGGATCCTGGTGCTGGAGACGAGCCTGCTGGGGGTCTTCACCGCCCTGGACTTCATCCTCTTCTTCCTCTTCTGGGAGATCGAGCTGGTGCCGATGTACTTCCTCATCTCCATCTGGGGAACGGGCCGCAAGGTCTACTCGGCGTGGAAGTATGTCCTGTACACCTTCTTCGGCTCGGCGTTCATGCTCGTCGGCATCCTCGCCCTCGGCTTCTCCGCCAACACCTTCGACATCATCGAGCTCAGCCGGATGCCGGCCCTGCGCGACGCCATCATCCCGGTGCAGGCGATCTTCGCCCTGCTCATCGTGGCCTACGGCATCAAGCTGCCGGTCATCCCCTTCCACACCTGGCTTCCCGACGCCCATACCGACGCGCCGACGGCCGTCAGCGTGATCCTGGCCGGCGTCCTCCTGAAGATGGGCGGCTACGGCATCCTCCGCATGAGCTTCTCGATCCTGCCGGACGTGGCCCGGGACGCCTCGACCTACCTGGCGGCGTTCGCGGCGGTCAACATCGTCTACGGCGCCCTAGTCACTTTGCTCCAGACGGACTTGAAGCGGCTGATCGCCTACAGCAGCGTCAGCCATATGGGGTACGTGCTGCTGGGCGCCTCGGCCCTGGGCACCGTGGGTCTGACCGGCGCGGCCATGCAGATGTTCACCCACGGTCTCATTACCGGCCTGCTGTTCGTGCTCGTGGGGATGGTGTACGACCGCACTCACACCCGCGACATCGGCGAGATGTCCGGGCTGGCCCACCGCATGCCCTTCCTGGCGACGATGATGGTCATCGCCGGGCTGGCCTCGCTGGGCCTGCCCAGCCTGGCTGGCTTCGTTTCGGAGGTGACGGTGTTCCTGGGCACCTTCGCCCGCCACGAGCTGCTCACCGTGCTGGGCGTCATCGGCATCCTGCTAACGGCGGGCTACATCCTGTGGATGATCCAGCGCGTCTTCTGGGGCGAGCTCAGCCCGAAGTGGGAGGGCGTCGGCGACGCCGTCGCCTGGTGGGAGCGCGGCTCCCTCCTGGCGATGGTCGCGGTCATCGTCCTCATCGGGGTCTACCCGGCGGTGATGATCGACCTGATAGAGTCCGGCGTGGCGCCGATAGCGGGGAGGCTGGCGTGAGGTGCTGGCGGCGGAGAACCCGAAGGGACAGAGCTTTAGCTCCGTCCGACGTGCCGGACAGACCGGAAGGTCTGCCCCTACAGGACGCGCACCGGCATGGATAGCGTCAACCGCCTGGGGCCGGAGCTCATCCTGCTGGCCATGGCCGGCATTCTGGTCCTGGGCGACATCGCCTTCCTGGTCACGGGCGAGCGGCTCCTCCAGCGCAAGCGGGCCGTCCTGGCGGCGGCCGCCCTGGCGGGGACGGCGGGCTCCCTCGTCTGGTCGGGCCTGCTCGTCGCCACCGACACGACGGGCGAAGCTTTCAGCGGCACGATGACGGTGGACAAGTTCACCCTCTTCTTCAACTTCCTCTTCGCCGGCACCGCCGCCATCGTCATCCTGGCCTCCGTGGACTACATCAAGCGCAGCCGCTTCCCCGCCGAGTACTACGGCCTGGTCCTGGCGTCCGCCGCCGGGCTGATGCTCCTGGCTTCGACCATCGACCTGATCGCCATCTTCGTGGCGCTGGAGCTGACCAGCATCTCGCTGTACATACTGGTCGGCTTCGTCAAGGACCAGCGCTCCAGCGAGGCGGGGCTGAAGTACCTGCTCCTGGGCGCGATCAGCTCGGCCGTCACGCTCTACGGTATGGCCTTCCTCTTCGGGTTGTCGGGCTCCACCGGCCTGGGCGAGATAGCCGACGCCGTCGCCGCCGCCGACGAAGGTGAGCGCGCCGCTTACGTGCTGGCGGCGGTCTTCCTGGCGGCGGGCCTCGGTTTCAAAATGGCGGTCGTCCCCTTCCAGATGTGGGTGCCCGACGTCTACCACGGCGCTCCCACGCCCGTGACCGCTTACCTCTCGGTGGGCTCGAAGGCGGCCGGGTTCGCGGTGGCCCTCCGCATCTTCGTGGAGGCCCTGGGCGACGGCTTCATCGCCAGCGACTGGGCGAACATGTTCGCCGTCATCGCCGCCGTCTCCATGACGCTGGGGAACGTGGTGGCCCTGGCGCAGACGAACATCAAGCGGCTGCTGGCGTACAGCTCCATCGCCCAGGCGGGGAACTTCCTCATCGGCCTGGCGGCGGTGGCTGCCAACGACCCGCAGGTGATGCTGGGCACCAGCAGCGTGATGTTCTTCCTGGCCACCTACGCTTTCACCAACCTGGGCGCCTTCATCGCCGTCATCGCCATATCGAATAAGATCGAGAGCGACGAGATCGACGACTACGCGGGGATGGCGAGGCGCTCTCCCTTGCTCGCCCTGGGGCTGACCCTCTGCCTGGTCTCCCTCACCGGCATCCCCCCCACGGCAGGGTTCATCGCCAAGGTGTACATTTTCAACGCCGCGGTACAGGCGGACCTCGTGTGGCTGGCCGTGGTCGGCGTGCTGAACAGCGTGCTCTCCGTGTACTACTACCTGCGCGTCGTCCTCAACATGTACACGCGCGAGCCCCTCAGCGAGGAGGCTATCCCCTTGAGTCCCGCCCTCGGCTTTGCCATGGCGACGGCGACAGTGGGCCTGCTGGTCGTGGGCATCTTCCCCTTCCCCCTCATCGAGGCGTCGGAGGCCGCGGCCGCCGTCTTCGGCTAGGCTGCGCCTTCTGCTAGCATGGCCCCGTGAAGGCCGGCCGGCACGATATCACCGTCCGCATCGACGAGCCGTTCGCGGCGGCCGTCGGCGAGGAGTGGCTCGGCGGCGTCGCCCGCCGGGTGCTGGACGGCGAGGGCGTCCCGGCCGCCGAGCTGGGCATCGTCGTCACCGACGACGACGCAGTGCGGGCCCTCAACCGCCGGTACGCCGGCGAGGACGAGCCCACGGACGTCCTCTCGTTCTCCCTGACCGAGGGCGAAGAGTTCGTCGGGCCGCCGGACGCCGTCCTTCGCCTGGGCGAGGTCGTCATCGCCTACCCCACGGCCGAGCGCCAGGCCGCCGAGCACGGCCGGCCGACGGAGACGGAGGTCGCCCATCTCCTGGCCCACGGCGTGCTGCACCTCCTGGGCTACGACCACGCCGAGCCGGACGAAGAGCGCCTGATGCGGGCCAAGGAGGAGGCGCTGTTGGCCGCCCTGGGCCATTAGGCGAAATCGTGCCGGCCTGGCGCGTGGCGTCTTTGATTGGCGCTTCGGCCAGCCTATAATAGCCCCGTAGTGACCGGCGAAGTCCCTTCGACAGACTCCCTGGCCGGGCAGGTCCTCTACCGCAAGTGGCGCCCCCAGACCTTCGCGGAAGTGGTGGGCCAGGAGCCGGTCACGCGCACCCTCCGCAACTCCGTCGCTTCCGGTAAAGTCGCTCACGCTTACCTCCTGTGCGGGCCCCGCGGCACGGGCAAGACCAGCCTGGGCCGGCTCGTCGCCAAGGCGGTCAACTGCGGGGGCCCCGCGGAGGG
Organism: Chloroflexota bacterium; assembly: GCA_016178045.1. Lineage (GTDB taxonomy): Bacteria > Chloroflexota > Dehalococcoidia > SM23-28-2 > JACOUE01 > JACOUE01. The sequence goes on along the minus strand of JACOUE010000032.1, from coordinate 1,438 downwards.
CGAGCCCTGCAACCAGTGCGACTCCTGCCGGGCGTTCTTGGAGGGGCGCGCCCTCGATCTGGTCGAGCTCGATGCCGCCAGCAACCGCGGCATCGACGAGATCCGAAAGCTGAAGGACCGCGTGGGCCTGGCCCCCATGGGCGGCCGCTACAAGGTCTACCTGGTCGACGAGGTGCACATGCTGACCCCCGAGGCGTACAACGCTCTCCTGAAGACGCTGGAGGAGCCGCCGCCGCACGTCATCTTCGTCCTCGCCACTACGGAGCCCCACAAGGTACCGGCCACCATCATCTCCCGCTGCCAGCGGTTCGACCTGCGGCGCATCCCGCTGTCGCCGGCGGTGGAGTGCCTCGCCTTCGTGAGCGAGAAGGAAGGTTTCGGCCTGGACGAGGTGGCCCTCCAGGAGATCGCCCGCAGCGCCGCCGGCAGCCTCCGCGACGCCATCAACATGCTGGAGCAGATCACCACCTACTATGGCCCTACGCCCGACCCGGAGCAGGTCCGAGAGGCGCTGGGCCTGAGCATGGACGCCCGCAGCCGCGACCTGGCCCGCTGCGTCCTCCGGCGCGACCTCACCGAAGGGCTGAAGGTCATCGGCGCCGTGCGCGACGACGGCGTCGAGATGCGCCAGTTCTCGCGACAGGTGGTCGGCTATCTGCGCAACCTTCTGCTGGTCAAGTCGGGCGCCGGCGACACCCTGGACCTGGCCCGCGAGCAGATCGCCGAGATGCAGTCGCTGGCCGGGGAAGTGAAGACGGGCGACGTCATCGAGGCCCTCCGCGCCTTCGGGCGCGTCGATTTCCGGGACGACCCGCAGTCGTCCCTGCCGCTGGAGCTGGCGCTGGTCGAGTTCGCCGCGTCGAACCAGCCGGCCGGGGTGGAGCCTGCGCCACGGCCGAGCGAAGGCAAAGTGAAGGCTCCTGCGCTGGCCCCGCCCGCGCCGGAAGCGCCCGCGCCGGAAGCGCCCGCGCCGGAAGCGCCCGCGCCGGAAGCGCCTGCGCCGAAGGCTCCGGCCTCCGAAGCGGAACCGGAGGCGCCTGCGGCCGAAGTTGAACCGGAGGCTGCGGCGGAGCCCGAGGCCGTCGCCATCGACCTGTCGGCGGCGGACGCGCCGGTTGCGCCCCCCGAAGCGGCGGGCCCCGCGCCGTCTCCGGACGCCCTTTCGCCCGACTTCCTCGAGCGGGTGCGCCTGGCCTGCAAAGACGTACACAAGCAGGTCGCCGGCCTCCTTAACGGCTCGTGCGAGGTGAAGGCGCTGGAGGGCGACACTATCGTCCTGGGGGTGTACTACGGCTTCCACCTGGAGAAGATCGACGACCCCGCCAACCGGCGGGTGATCGAAGGGGTCGCCTCTCAGCTCCTCGGTCGGCCCGTGACGATCAGGTGCGAGCGGGCGGAGGAGCCGCCGCCGCAGCGCACCCGCGGCGGGCACCTGGTG
>JACOUE010000068.1 GCA_016178045.1 Chloroflexota bacterium | reverse complement strand
GAAATAGACGGGTCGTGAACGACGACGAGCGCGTGCTTACCACGACAAGCCTCTACCACCTCGTCAACGACGGTGGCGGGGCGGTCGTCCCGGCGCTCATGCCGCTCATCAGGGCCGCCTTCGACCTCTCGTACACGTTGCGCCGCGCCCGCTCCGACTTCCTCCTCGTCACCCGCTACTACGCCTTCCTCCCCGCCATCGCCGCCGGCGACTCTTCCCGGGTCACCGTGATAACCCCGGTGGACAGCGACTGGAGCGTAGCCCTGGAGCCCGCCGAGTGCGAGCAGTCCGGCCCCCAGCGCTACAGCTGCGGCGTCCCCCAGGGCGTGCAGGTGGCGGCGCTGGTGGAGGTGAGCCAGCCCAGCGCCATCCGCAGCATCAAGACCAACGTGTCTCTGTCTAACGTGGAGCTTCCCATCACCATCAGCTTCTTCCCCGGCGAGGAGGCGTGGGCCGCCCGCATCCGCGAGCTGGCCGGGAGCGCCCTGCCGCTGCTGGAGGAGCTGTTCGGCTACCCTTACGAGGGCCCGGCGGCGCTCCAGATATCGCAGCGGGGGCGCCAGGACGTCGCCGGCTACGAGGGCACCTTCAGCTGCACCGAAACCGCCTGCGACATCGGCATCTCTCCCATCGCCGACGACCGCACCGCCCTGCACGAGTTCGCCCACCTCTGGACCAACTCCTTCGAGAGCCGGTGGCTGGCCGAGGGCTTCGCCGAGGTGATGGCGCGGAGGGCAGCGGACCAGCTGGGCCCGCTGATCACGACCCCCGGGCCGCCGTCGCCGGGGATCAGCGTCGACTTCCCCCTTGACGAGTGGGGCCCGATCCAGTACATCGTGGGCGCCTCCGAGGAGGCGCTGGCGCGGGAGCAGTCCGGATACGAGAAGTCGGTCCAGTTCGTGGCGGTGCTGGAGCAGACGCTCGGCCTGGGCCCGCTCCAGCACGCCAACTCCGCGGCCTCCGGCCTCGGCACTCCCGTCGACAGCCGGCGCTACCTGGATCTGCTGGAGGACACCACGGGCACCAAGCTGGACGCGCTGTTCCTCCAGTGGGTGTTCCCGCAGTCGATGGCACCGGTGCTGGCGCTGCGCCGGGAAGCGCGCGACCGTCTGGCGGCCCTGGAGAAGACGGCGAAAGGCCTCGGCCTCGAAGTGCCCGGGGCCATCGCCTCTTCTATGGCCGACTGGCACTTCGAGAACGCCCTCGCGGACATAGGGGAGGCCGAGGACGACCTGGCGCTCTACCTGGCGCTCAAGCCCCGCCTCGACGACCTACGGACCGGCGTCAAGGACCTGGGCCTCTCTTTCCCCAGCACCTTCGACGAGGCCATCGCCGACTGGCGGTTCGAGGAGGTCAACCTGGCCCTGGACGAGGTGAGCCAGGCGCTGACGGCCTACCGTTCGGCCAGGAAGGCGGTCGAGCGGGCCCGCAACTTCTGGCAGAGGCTGGGGCTGATTGCCGAGGACCCCGACGGACGCCTGGAGGAGGCCGCAGAGGCGTTCAACGCCGGCAACTTCAACCGGGCGCTGGCCAAGGCCCACGAAGCGCAGGAACTGATCGTGAACGCGGAGGAGGCAGCGCTTTTCCGCCTGCTGGTGGCCGTCGGCGCCTTCGCGGCCGTGCTTTCGGCCGGGGTGGGGTGGTACTGGTGGCGGCGGCGCCGCGCCGCGCCCGCCCTCGAAGGCGACTAGCCGTGGCCCGGGGGGCGGGCCTCCGCCCTCTGCTCCAGGGCCTCGATGCCCCTGCGGACGGTGGCCAGGAACTGCTCCAGCTGCTCGTCCAGCTTGCGCAGCGTCTGGAGCGCGTAGACGTCGGCCTCGTGCATCTGCTGGCGGGCCGCCTCCTGGGCGTCGTCCAAGCGCAGGCGGGCCTGGGCCTCGGCGTCCCGCGCCAGCTCCTCCGCCCGCTCCTGCGCGTCTTGGAGGACCTGCCGCGCCCGCTCCTCCGCCGCCTGCACGACGGCGCTCTCCTTCAGTCGCTCCTCCACCTCGGCCTGCGCCCTCGCGATGATCCGCCCCGCCTCTTCGTGGGCCTGGGCGATCACCGCCTCGCTCCGCTGGACGACTTCGGACGCCTCGTACACCTCGGCGGGGAGGGCCACCCGCATGCGGTCGATCAGGTCCAGCAGCCGCTGGCGGGCGATGACGACGCCGCCGCCCATGGGCAGCTTGCGGCCCTCGGCCACCATCTCCTCCAGCCGGTCGATCAGGTGCAGGATATCGATGGCTCTAACCCCCTATCCCCTGCCAAACTTCCGCTTCAGGGCGGCGGTCACGTGCGCAGGGACCAGGTCCCTTACATCGTACCCCAGGCTCGCCACCTCGCGGATGCGGTGGCCGCTGACCAACAGGTGCTCCAGGCTGGTCATCAGGTAGATGGACTCGACCTCCGGCGCCATCTTCTTGTTCATGAGCGCCATGTCGAACTCCGCCTCGAAGTCGGTGACGGCGCGGATGCCCCGCACCAGGACGTTGGCGCCCTCCTCCCGCGCGAACTCCACCACCAGGCCGACGAACGACTTCACCGACACGTTCGGGAGGTACGCCACCGCCTCCTTGAACAACGCCACTCGCTCCTCGGTGGTAAACAGGGAGCCCTCGGCTGACAGGTCGTACACCGCCACCACTACCCGGTCGAACAGGGCGGCGGCGCGGGCGGCGATATCGACGTGGCCGTTGGTGACGGGGTCGAAGCGGCCGGGATAGAGAGCGACGACCAAGCCAGCACCTCCTATCGGTATATCGCCACCATCGTGTCCCCATGACGGCGCTCGTTCAGCAGGCGGAAGGGGCCGACGGCCTCGGGCGGCGCCTGCTTCGCCCCCTGCTCGAGCACCAAGGTCGCACCCGGCGCCACCAGGGACGAAGACGCTACCTCCTCCAGCGCGGCGAGGGCGGAAGCGTCGGCGTAGGGCGGGTCGGCCAGGACCAGGGTGTAGGGGCCCTCCAGCCGGTCGAGCGCCCGCTCCACGGGCAGGCAGTGGACCTCCGCCTGCCCGGCGAAGCCCGTCGCCTGCAGGTTGTCACGGATGAGGGCGCAGGCCGATGGGTTCTCCTCCACGAAGTCGCACCAGCAAGCGCCGCGGCTGAGCGCCTCGATGCCCAGGGCGCCGCTGCCGGCGTAGAGGTCAAGCACCCGCGAGAGGTCGACGTCTCGGGCGGCGAGGGCGGAGAAGATGGCGCCCCGCACCAGGTCAGAGGTGGGGCGCACGGAGCGGGCGCGCGGACCCTTCAGGCGGTGTCCCTTGGCCTTGCCGGCGATCACACGCATCGACGATCAGGGCGAAGCGGTGCGAGTAACGGTAGGTGTGGGCTTCGGGTTCTTCGGGGTCTTTGTGGGCGTTGGCTTGGGCGTGGCGGTCTTGGTCGGCTTTGGGGTAACCGTACGAGTGGGGACCGGCGTCTCCTCCGGCGGAAGGGTAGGAGGCGGGGTGACCACAGGCACGGGCTCCCCCTCCACCTTCAGGGTGAAGTGCTGGCCGAAGAGGTGCGCCCCGTCGCTGACCAGCAGGTCGACGGTGTAGCTGCCCGCTTCGTCCGGGGCTACCCAGGTAGCCACCGCCCCCGTGCCCACGTCCAGCGTGCCCCCCGTGGGCGCCTGCCAGCGGGGGACCAGCGCCTCGCTGTTGGGCCGGAGCAGAGTGAGGCTGCCGCCCTCCAAGAGCCCCCGCACCACCGGCCAAACATCAGGGACGTCGGATTCTGCCGAGGCGTCGGCCACGGCGAGGCCCCTGAGCTGGAACGCCTTCACCAGCTCCAGCTTGAAGGGAACGCTGAACTCGTTCTCCACGTAGACAGTCCGCTCTTCGACGCCGGCGTAGGTGAAGGTCACGGCCGCGGCCTCATCGCTCCAGCGCAGGCTACTGGCGCCGCCGCCCTCGACGATGTTCTTGGCCGCCAGCTCCACCTCGGCCCCCGGCTCGATCTTCTCCGGGTCGCTGGTGCCGCGCGGCTGCACCTCGGTGGCGACGAGCATCGCCTGCTGGTAGCCGATCGCCTCGATACCGGCGGCGCTCCTCAGCGTCGAGTAGGGACTGACGACCAGGAACAGCTTCTGGCGGTCCACCTTCTCCGTCGCGTACTGGAGGGCTGCGGGCATCGTATCCCGGTACTCCTCGGGGTCGGGCATGGGCAGCACCTTGACGATGTCCGCGGCCTGGCCCAGGGCGGCCCAGTCGTACGGTTCGGCCTGGGCGTCGGAGGCGGCGGGGGGCAGGGTGAGAGCCAGCTTGGCGTTGACGCCGTGCAGGGCTTGGGCCAGGGCGGTGACGAAGTCGGCGAACTGGTCGCCCAAGTCGGAGTCGACGCCAGTGTACTCCAGGTCGATGCCGGCGAACTTCCCGCTCTCCACCATGGCCACGATCTCATCGATATGGGTCTGGGTCAGGTCGGCGTCTGAGATGATGTCGTTGACGATGACGGCGCTGGTGGAGTCCGTGGCCACAACCGTCGGGAGGAGCTGCTGCTCCGGCGTCAGCTTGAGCGGCGTCGCCTCGCCGATGACGGAGCCGTCGGCGGCGGGACGGTAGTCGCGCGGGCTGACGTAGTCGAGCAGTCCCTGGGCGCCCTCGTGCACGGTGCCGTTCGGAGGCAGGGAGCCGATGGACTGGAACGCGCGGGACACGACTTCGAGGACGGCGAGGTTGTCGGGGAAGGGAGAGAAGTCGCCCTGGGCCAGCAGGCCGTCGTTGGCGAGAGTGACGTCGCCCACCCGCCGCCACTCGTCGGCGGCGAAGGTGTAGAAGGCGGCGCTGGCCGTTTCGGCCAGCCTCTCCTCCAGCGGTATGCCGATGGTGGCGACCAGGTCCCGCTTGTCCTCGGGCACGTCGAACTCGTAGAAGCCGGAGACGGCAACCAGACCGGCCGGCAGCTCCGGCACGTCCGGGTTCAGCCTCCCCTTGATGCCCGCCTGCTCGAAGGCCTTCTCGCCGCCGCCTCCGTCGCTGAGCAGGCCGAACAGAGCGAAGACGATGATCAAGACGATGGCGATGAAGGCTACCGTGCCGCCGATGATGAAGGGTGCGGGGTCGCGGGCAAGGCGCGGGCGCAGGATCCTGTCGAAAGGGCCTTCCCGACGGGGGACCTCGCGCCTGATCCGGTCGCGAGGTAGCCTGGGCGGCAGGTCGCGTGGCGGAAAGCGTCGCATCTAGGGAAGACTCGGGACCCGGTGACCCCCTGTGGCCTCTCCGGATAAACCGTCAGGCGGATTGTAACATAGGGCCTTTTCTCAGCAAAGAGCAGACCTGCCGCCCTTCTTTACAAGCGACAGCGGAGCCATTATAATAGCGTTCTGCAGACACCTAGTATGACTGAGGGCTGAGCCTTCAGTCTATTTTTTGAAGAATCGGCCTGCTTGCCGCAGGCTCCAAGGAGCGATCTTCATATGGCTGAGAAGCCAGTCCCTTTGACTAGAGAAGGCCTCGCCAAGTTCCAGGAGAAGCTGGACAACCTGATCAACGTCCGGAGGGCGGAGGTGGCCAGACGCATTCAGGAGGCGAGAGAGCTGGCCGGCGCCCAGAACACCAGCGAGTACGAAGACGCCAAGAACGAGCAGGCCCTGGTGGAGGGCGAGATCCTCGACCTGGAACGGCTCATCCAGAACGCCGTCATCATCGAGGAGGCCCACGACACCCAGCGGGTAGAGCTGGGGTCTACCGTTACCGTCATCAACGACAAGGGCCAGGCCGCCCACTACACCATCGTCGGCAGCGCCGAGGCCGACCCCAGGAACGGCCGCATCAGTAACGAGTCGCCCGTGGGCAAGGCCCTGCTGGGCAAGCGCGTGGGCGACGAGATCGAGGTGCAGGCGCCCGCCGGCATGCTCCGCTGGACGATAACGGGCATAAGCTAGCGAACCAACGTTACGGCAGGTAAAATCGCAGGCGGGGCGCAGGCAAAGCGCCCCGCCTAGTGTTATCGAGACATGGGCGAAGACGAACTCATCGAGCAGCGCCGGGCCAAGCTGGACCGCCTCCGCGCTCGCGACATCGACCCCTACCCGGCCCGCTTCCGCCGCACCCACACGGCCCAGGAGGCCCTGGCCGTGCTGGAGAAGGGCAAGCAGGCCGAGGTGACCGTGGCCGGCCGGGTGACGGCGATGCGAGCGATGGGCCGGGCGACGTTCGTCGACCTGCGCGACGGCTCCGGCCGCATCCAGACCTACCACAAGCAGGACGTCACGGGCGAGGAGGCGTACGACCGGCTGAAGGAGGTCGACCTCGGCGACTTCCTGGGCGTGACCGGCAAGCTGTTCCGCACCAAGACCGGCGAGGCGACGGTGCAGGCGACGTCGTACACGCTGCTGGCGAAGGCGCTGCGGCCGCCGCCGGAGAAGTGGCACGGCCTCCAGGACATCGAGGCCCGCTACCGCCAGCGCTACCTTGACCTCATCGCCAACCCGGAGGTGCGGGAGACGTTCCTCACCCGCAGCCGCGTCGTCGCCGCCGTCCGGCGCTTCATGGACGCCCGCGGCTTCGTCGAGGTGGAGACGCCCGTCTTCCAGGGGACGGCGGGCGGGGCGGCGGCCAGGCCCTTCGTCACCTACCACAACGCCCTCGACCGCCAGCTCTACCTGCGCATTGCCCTGGAGCTGCACCTGAAGCGCCTCATCGTCGGCGGCTTCGACAAGGTGTACGAGATCGGCCGCATCTTCCGCAACGAGGGCGTCTCCGCCAAGTACAACCCCGAGTTCACCATGCTGGAGTCCTACGAGGCCTACGCCGACTACAACGACGTCATGGCCATGGTGGAGGAGATGGTGGCCGGGGTGGCCCAGGAGGTGGCCGGCTCCCAGCGCGTCCCCTACGGCGACGCCGCTATCGACTTCTCGCCCCCGTGGTGCCGCGTCACCCTGCGCGAGGCGATCCGCGAGCACAGCGGCGTGGATATCGACTCCCACCCGGACGTGGAGTCGATGCAGGAGGCCGTGGCCTCGCTGGGCATACCGATCGAGGAGAAGTGGGGCCGGGGCAAGCTCATCGACGAGCTTCTGGCCAGCACCGTCGAGCCCAATCTCATCCAGCCCACCTTCGTCACGGACTACCCGCTGGAGCTGTCCCCCCTGGCCAAGCGGAAGGCGGACGACCCGCGGCTGGTCGAGCGGTTCGAGCTGTTCGTCGCCGGCCGCGAGGTGGGCAACGCCTACTCCGAGCTGAACGACCCGGTGGAGCAGCGCGAGCGGTTCCAGGAGCAGGCCCGCCGCCGCGCCGCCGGCGACGAGGAGGCGGAGGTGGTGGACGAGGACTTCCTGGTCGCCCTGGAGCACGGCATGCCCCCCTGCGGCGGCCTCGGCATCGGCATCGACCGGCTCGTAATGGCCCTCACCGGCCAGACCAGCATCCGCGAGGTGATCCTGTTCCCGCAGCTCCGGGAGAGGGGGCCGTAAGTGACCGCCGGCACCGACCTTCATCCCGAGGTGCGAGAAGTCGTCGACCGGCTGGTGGAACGCCTCGGCGACGACCTGAAGGCCGTCCTCTGGCACGGCTCCTGGGCCCGCGGCGAGGCCCGCCCCGACTCCGACCACGACCTCATCATCATCCTCAAGCGCGTCGACGACGGCGTGCTGCTGAAGCTGCGCGACGTCTTCTTCGGCCGGGCCAGCTGGTCCACCCTTATCCAGAGCGAGGACGAGCTGCGCCACTACCCGCTGGCCGGTCGCATCCAGTTCACCCACGGCCTGCGCCTCCTCTACGGCGAG
>JACOUE010000067.1 GCA_016178045.1 Chloroflexota bacterium | reverse complement strand
ATCAAGATCGAGGGGCCGGACTCGCCGGACCCCGGCCGCGGCCTCGTCCGCTACGAGGTCACGCCCGGCGGCCCCAACGCCTACTGGGAGACCCACAACCGTAACAAGCGCAGCCTCGTTCTCGACTTGAAAGCAGACCGGGGGCGCGACGTGTTCTACCGCCTGGCGGAGAAGGCGGACGTCGTCGTGCAGAACTTCCGCCCCGGCGTCGACAAACGCCTGAAGATCGACTACGACTCCCTGGCGAAGCTCAACCCGCGGCTCACAGCTACCTGATGTCGGGCACCTACGCCGGCTCCCCCATACCGCGCGTGTCGCGCCGGCTCACCTCACCCCTCTGGAACCACTACAAGTGCGGCGACGGCAAGTGGGTGATGCTGGCGATGGCCCAGCCCGGCCGCTACTGGCCCCCCTTCCGCAAGGCGATTGAGGAGGCAACCGGCGAGAGGCTGGAGCCCGAGGAGATGAGCATCGACTGGATCCGCATGCACGCCGCCGACCTCATGGCCCTCATAGGAAAGCTGGACGAGCTCTTTGCCACCCGGCCGGCCCGCGGCTGGCTGGAGCGGTTCCGCCGCCACGACCTCCTCATCGAGGTGGTGCAGGACTACGGCGAGCTGGCGGACGACCCCCAGGTGCTGGAGAACGAGATGGTCACCACCTTCGAGCACCCGGCCCACGGGCCGCTGCGAATGGTGAACGCAACGGTGAACCTGGAGCGGACTCCCGGGCAGGTCCGGGGGCCGGCCCCGGAGTTCGGGCAGCACACGGAGGAGGTGCTGCTGGAGCACGGCTTCGCCTGGGAGGAGATCGAGGGGCTGCGGCGCGAAGGCGTTATCGGGCTACGTCAGGCGGAGCGCGGCCGTCACAAGCAGACGCTCGGACCGGAGCCGCGGCAGCTCTAATTGCGAACGAAACAGCCAGGGGCAGGAGGTATTGTCGCCGCAGTCGGTGCCAGCTTAGTACCACTGCTCAGTAATCCAATGGGCCGCCTTTATTTCTCTGTCGGACGGATACCCGTTGACGTCGCCAACATCGTTGTCCATGACTCCGCTGTATACCGAAGTGTCGTCTATGTGTCCGTAAATCGCCGCATTCCGGTAGTGCTCCGCGTGCCCCAGGGTGTGGCCGACCTCGTGGTTGATGAGGTCCCTACGGGCGTTCGTACTAGCGCCGTTCCAGTACGTAGCGCGCACCCACATGTTAATCCGGGAGGCGTGGAGAAGATCCTGAGAGCAGCTACTTACGCATGTGGTCCCGCTGTCGTAGGTTACGCAGCCACTGGCCCCCGCACCACATTTGTTGTCGGCACCGCCGTCGTTGACGAACGAAATGGCGATGTCGGCCGCGCTGTAGCTTAGCTGGTAGAAATCGGTGGGCTGGTACTGATTAAGGGCCTGCCAGCCCAAAGCGTCTTCGAAGAAGCTGTAGAGTTGGATGCCGGGGTCATCTGTACAGCAGAAGGAATATCCCCAGGAGACGTTCGGCACCGCGTCGTGATAGTCGGTCATATGGATCACCGGTTCGTGAAACGGATGATGAGCAGACACGCCGTGCACGGTAGCCGCCAAAAAAACCAAAACCAGCGACATCCCCGTCGCACCCAGGATGAAACCCAGCGTGAAGATGCGAACCTTCATCTATCGATAGGAGGCCCCTCTGAAATGATTATGCCCCGTGGGCCGAGAGGGGGGCTGATATGAATGCGGTCGCCTTCTCCGATTATCAAGGGTATGTCGGGCCGCAGTCGACCATAGCAGTCTGATTCCACCCATCCGCCCCTTGATACTAGAGTGTCTCCAGGACACCGCTGGCCTATGATAGGCGTGGCAGGGGTGTAGGGGTTAGCCACTTGCACGGAGTCGTGACAGTTCAGGGCAATGGGATAGAAGTCGATGGGGAAAATGTCCTGGTCACCATCCTCCAAGATAACAATAATCGGCCGGATAGGCGCGTCGAGGAACTGAGACCAAACGGAGCCGTCTTTGCCGTAGATGCGGTCGAGCAGGCAGCCAGGTGGCGGTGTGTAGTTGGTGAGGTCGGGTATTTCAGGTTGCTCCTGCTGTGGCTGGTGGCTCGTCGCCGGCCGCTGGGTGGAGCTGCCGGAGGCGCCCGGCCCGAGTCGAGTGAAGGCGAAAACGCCTGCCACTATTAACGCCACGCCGGTCAGGACGCCTGCGACAAAGACCGTACGCATTCCGACCCCAGAGGCAGCGTCGCGATTATGCACCCTTTTTTTTGAAGATGTCAAGTGCTTTTCCCAGAAACAACGTATCTTCTACGGAAGAAGACGGATCTGACACCAATTAGGTTCCCAAGGGGCCGAGGGTCGACAGAGTCGTGGGCAGCTCGCCTAACCGAAAGGACGGTTCAGCCGCTGCACGCCGAAGCGCGCTCGTGGGGCAACCGCGCGTTAGTGGCGCCTACCAGACGACCTCGCCCACCTTCACCCACTCCCGCTCCCGCTCCAGCTGCTTCCGGGCGAAGGCGGCGATCTCCTTCCGCACCCGCTCGCGCACCCTGGGTGGAGCGGAGTCCGCCGCATCCCGCACCCGGCTCATCTGCTCCCTCAGCCGCAGGTTTTCCTCCTGGAGCGCCGGTACGGGCGAGTCCGCGTCGGCCGGGGAGAACTCCTCGATCTCGGCGGCAAGGCCCGCCGGCAGGTCGTCGCGGGCGACTTCGAGCAGGCGCTGGAGAGTGTGATGCAGGGCGGCGTTCTCGTCCCGCAGGTAGGCGGGGGCCAGGTGCCAGCGGGCGCGGCAGTGCTCCAGCAGGAAGAGGGTGTACATCGCCTTCTCCCGCAGATAGCCCGGCGGCAGGGCCGGCACGATCTCCTGGGTCATGATGCGCTGTACCCCGGCCAGGATATCGCCGATGTCCGGTCTCATCTCAGCCCTCCGGCAGCTTGTAGCGGCCCAGGTGCTCCACGTACGACTGCGGCCACAGGTACTCGATCACGCCTTCGCCGGTCTTACCGTTGGCGGAGAAGGAGGCGGCGGCCTCGTAGATGACCGCCCCCTCGCTGGGCAGGGGGACCGAGGCGAACGATTCTCCCTCGGCCTCCACCTCGCGGCCCTTCTCGTCCCGTAGCCGCAGCTTTACGGCGCGCTGGCGCAGCGGCTCCTTCGCGTCGTACTCCGTCTGCACCTGCACGTCGGCCAGCGGCGCCGCGTCCTCCCCGAGGGCCAGGTAGCCGTTCAGCGCCGACTCCCCTCGCACGGTGGGGAGGAACAGGTTCGCGGCCACCTCGCCGGCGCGGAACGAGACCCACTTGTAGTGCTGCATCGCCGCCCAGTCCCGGATCCCCCACGAGTGGTCGCGGTGGGAGAACGCTTCCCTGAGCGTCATCTCCTTCCCCTTGAGCGATAGGCGGCCCGTCACGTGGCCCGTCTGCTCGAAGCGGTTGACGCCCATCACCTGGGGACAGCCGTCGCGGTTGCCGGCGTAGTCGAAGGGGCGGTGGCGGCCGCGCCACGCCGCCTCCAGGGCCGTCCCCTGCCCGTCGTTGAAGGAGAGGGCGAACTCCATCAGCGGCAAGACGCGCCGCAGGCCGAAGTGGCCCACCGTCACCTCAGTGAGGCTTGCCGGCAGCGCCTGGTCGGCGTGGGCGTAGACGTAGGGGCAGTCGGCCGCCTTCTGGGCGTGGCCCTGGTAGAGGAGGAGCATCGTGTCGGCGACTCGGGTGGCCGGGGTGAGCCGGAGGTAGATCACCCCGCCCAGGCCCTCTTCGGGCAGGACCAGGTCCCAGTACAGGCTCTCGCGCCAGCGGCCGTCCTCCGTGTGAGGGTGCCGTTCCTCGTCCTTCTCGGTGATCATCCCTCGCTCCTTTCACAACCCTATCTGCTCGGCGATGTCGGCGCAGAGGCGCGGCACCATGAAGCCCACCAGGGCATACGTGACGTCCAGGGCCTGCCCCTGGCAGAAGGCGCGCACCCCGGACAGGGCGATGGCCGCCATCTTAACGTTCCCCAGCACCTTGTAGAAGAAGACCCGCTCCCGGTCGACGGGGATGCCGCTCCGCTCCTCGTAGAGGCGGAAGAGCTCCTCCTCCGGGAGGAGGCCCCCGGCCAGGCCCTGGCCGCTCCAGAAGCGCATGCAGGCCCAGCCCAGGTCCTCCATGGGGTCGCCCAGGTGGGCTAGCTCCCAGTCCAGGAAGGCGGTGATGCCGGTCTCGTCGTACAGGTAGTTGCCGGTTCGGAAGTCGCCGTGGACCAGGACGATCCGGTTCGTCGAGGGCAGGTGAGTCCGCAGCCATAGGAACGCCTCCTCGATGATGGCGTGGCGCTCCAGCCGGTCCTTCTCGTAGACCGCCTGCCAGAGGTCAACCTGCCGCCGCGCCGCCTCCTGCTCCGGCCCGGGCGGCTCCATCACCCAGGTCAACCCCAGGCTCTGCCAGCCGGCGGTGTGGACGCGGGCCAGGATGTCGACGAACTGGTGAGCCACCGTCTCGCGCAGCTTCGGGTCCTCGCTGGCCGGAAAGGCGGGGGGCGTGGGCTGGCCCGACATACGCTCCATGATCAGGGCCGGCCGCCCGAAGTACGAGCCGTCCGCATCCAGCCAGTGCATCCGCGGCACCGGCAGCCCGAGCCCGTGCACCGCCCGCACGACGGTGAACTCGTGGCGGCGGTCGGTGGTGAGGCCGGTCTCCAGCAGGCTGACGGGCGGGTCGCGCCGCAGGATGTACCGCCCTTCCCGTTCCCCTCCGTCCTCCTGCCAGTGAAGGTCGAACGCCCACGTCTCGCGGGAGGCGCCGCCGCCGCAACGCTCCAGTCCGGAAACGCGCAGGTTACGGCCCTGCGGCAGCTGGTCGGCGAGGAAGCGGTGGAGCGAATCCCCTATTTCCACTTCCCACGCGTTGTAATGGATTTGGGGCAATATGTCAAGGAGGCGCGGGCCTTCAGCCCGGCCTACCGGCTGGTCCAGAGAGACCGCCTAGCCCAGCACCAGCTCCGCTACTGTCCGGAGGAGGGGCGCCGGCCCGCCGACGACCATCGTCGTCAGCAGCGTCTGCTTCCAAAGCGGCAGCTCGTCCTTGATCTTGCCGACCGGCCCGATCAGCGCCACGTCCTCGACCATCTTCGTGGGCACGGCGGCATTCGCTTCGCCCTTCTTCCCCTCCAGGAACAGGTCGCGGATGCGCCGGCACTCGCCCTCGTAACCGAGGCGGGAGAAGACGTCGAAGTGGAAGTTCATCCTGGGGGCGCCCATCCCCCCGATGTACAGGGCCAGCATCGGCCGCAGGAAATCGGCCGCCGCCTCCACGTCCGGGTTGACGACGACGGGCACCGTCGACACCACCTCGAAGTCGTCCGGGCGGTGGCGCGCCCCCGATCGCGCGAACCCCTCCGCCAGCGCCTTCCGGTAGTACCCGTCGCTCTTGGGCGAAAAGAAGATCGCCAGCCAGCCGTCGGCGATCTGCGCCGTCATGGCGACGTTCTTCTCCCCTTCGGCGCCGAGGTAGATGGGGATCTCCTTGCGCAGGGGGTGGACGATGGACTTGAGCGGCTTGCCGAGGCCGGTGCCGCCCGGGTACGGGACCTGGTACTGCTTCCCCCGGAACTCCAGCGGCTCCTCCCGCGCCACGATGCGCCGGATGATCTCGACGTACTCGCGGGTGCGCTCCAGCGGCCGGGGATAGGGCTGGCCGTACCACCCCTCCACCACCTGCGGCCCCGACGCCCCCAGCCCCAGGATGAAGCGCCCGCCCGACAGGTGGTCGAGGGTCATGGCCGCCATCGCCATCGCCGCCGGGGTACGGGCGGAGATCTGGGCGATGGCCGTCCCCAGCTTCAGGCGCTTGGTCCGCGAGCCCCACCAGGCCAGGGGCGTCAGGCAGTCGGACCCCCAGGCCTCCGCCGTCCACAGGGAGTCGAACCCCAGCCCCTCGGCGGCGGCGATGGCCTCCTCCACGCCCGGGGGCGGCCCCGCGCTCCAGTATCCCACCGTCAGCCCCAGCTTCATGCGCTCCCTCCTCGGCTACAGCTCCAGCCGCGCGTACAGTCCCAGGTGGTCGGACGGGTACAGGTTCGAGTCTCCCTCCAAGGGCCTGTCGAACGCCAGGCCGGCGTCGATTATCCGGAACCCGTCCGAGACGTAGATGTAGTCCAGCGCACCCGGCGGCGCAGGGTCGAAGGTGTTCACGGGCGTGGGCCACGTCTTCTCGGGCTCCCGACCGTGCACCGCCTCGTGCGCCGAGCGGTAGCGGCTTTTCATCAGGGCCACGGTCCTCTCCCCGGGGTAGGAGTTGAAGTCGCCGGCGATGACGGTCGGCAGGCCGCGGCCGTCGCGGTCCAGCCAGTCGAGCATGTACTCGGCCTGGCGGCAGCGCTCCTCCTCCGCCTCGGGCGGGTGGTGCAGGTGCGTGTTCACAAAGACGAACCGCTCCTCGCCCGCGCGGATCACGCTCCGCTGCGCTATTCGCTCGAAGGTCATGAGGTCAAGAACCTCGTGCTCCAGGAACTCAAGCTTGGCCAGCGTGGCGATGCCGTGGTAGCTCACCCGCTTGCCCGGGCTTGCGCCGTGCTTGATCCGGTAGTGTGGCCGCGCGGGCAGGCGCAGGTTTATCTGGCGGGCTATCCACATCCCCTGGTCCAGCATGAGGTCGACTTCCTGGAACCCGACGACGTCCGCCGCCAGCGCCTCCAGCTGGTCGATGACCAGGGGGGCGCGCCTCTCCCACTCGCCCATGCGGTTGAACAGGTTGAGGGTCGCGACGGTGATTTCCGGCATCAGGCTCCGCCCCCCGGTGCGAGTAATGTGAGGGTACTACGGGAAGACGCTGCCGCCAAGAGCGGCCGGCGACGCGCTATCCGGCCGCGATGTACGCCTCCATTTTCGTAACAGCTTTAGCAAAGCGGCATCCTAGCTCTGTTATCCGGCCCGCACGGGAGCGAATATGATGTTCCGGAGTTCGCAAACTATTGCGCATCAACTCGGCAGCAACCCCGACGTAGGGGACCGCCAGGGGGAGGCCTGATTGCGATGGCCGACTCTTCCATCCGTATCTGGCAGCCGACCGACAGCTCGAGCGAAGCGGCGGGCCTGGTGAACGCGCTGGTGGCCGCCCTCGCCGAACGAGACCGTGGCACCGGGGCCCACGCTCAGAGGTGCTCCTGGTACGCATTACGGGTGGCGCAGGAGATCGGGCTCAACCACGAAGAGCGGTCTGTAGTCTCCGTCGCCGCTCTCCTCCACGACATCGGCAAGCTGGCGGTGCCCGACCAGGTCCTCCTGAAGCCGGGCCCCCTCACCCCTGAGGAGTGGACCTGCATGAAAGAGCACCCCCGGGCGGGCGTGCGCATCCTCCAGCACATCCCGTCCGTCTTCAGCACCCTTCCCGCCGTCCTCCACCACCACGAGCACTTCGACGGCTCGGGCTACCCGGACGGCTTGGCCGGGGAAGCGATCCCGGCGCCCTCCCGCATCCTGCTGGTCACGGACGCCTTCGACGCCATGACCAGCGACCGCCCGTACCGGAAGGCGATGTCGCCCGAGGAGGCGGTCGAGGAGCTGAAGCGCAACGCCGGTACTCAGTTCGATCCCGACGCCGTGGCCGCCTTCCTCAAGGTGCTTGCCCAGCCGCCCCTGGGCGACGCAGGCGACGCCTTTCGCACCTGTTTGAGACACCCCCCGGAAGACCTTCAAGAGTAGATAACGGCGCCGGCCGGGGCGGCCCGGCCCTCCAGGGCCCGCAGCTCCTCGCCAGCCAGCAACTCCTCCCGGCCTGCCCCGATTGACAGGCGTCGGCCGCCTTGCTATTTTCCAGCCAAGTCCTCGCACTTAGAGAGATGAGGAGGCGCCCCCATGGCCGAGGAGATCGTACCCGGCGTCTACGGCATCAGCATATCGATGAGCTACGTGCGGGCGTACCTGCTGGAGGCGGACGGCGGGCTCGCCCTCGTCGACACGGGGCTGCCCGGGCGGCGCGACTTCATCCTCGCCGAGCTGTCGCGCCTCGGCCGGCAGGCCGCCGACGTCAAGCACATCCTCATCACCCACTACCACGTCGACCACACCGGGAGCCTCGCCGCCCTCAAGGATGCGACCGGCGCCGCCGTCTACGTGCACCCCGGCGACGCGCCCTACGTCCGCGGCGAGAAGCCTCCCGAGGGACCGTTCCCCCGGACGTTCCTCCAGCGGGTCATCGGCACCGTCATGGCGAGGATGGGCCCGGCTGCGCCGGCGGCCGCCGTCGACCACGAGGTGAGCGACGGCGAGCAGCTCGGCATCGCCGACGGCCTGCGGGTGATCTACACGCCGGGGCATACGCCCGGTCATACCTCCCTGCTCACGCCGCGCCACGGCGGCGTCCTCTTCGTGGGGGACGCCGCCGCCAACATCTTCGGCCGGCTGGGCCCGCCTTTCGGCGTGTTCACCCACGACATGGACCAGGCGATCGAGTCCATGCGCAAGCTGGCGGAGCTGGAGTTCGAGGTGGCCTGCTTCGGTCACGGTCGGGTGCTGAAGGGGAAGGCCAGCGCCGCCTTCCGCCGCTACCTGGAGAAGGCGGCGCTGGCCGCCTGACCGCCATGGGACTGGACGCCAGGGTCGCCATCGTCACCGGGGCCAGCCGCGGCGTGGGGAAGGGGATCGCGCTGGAGCTGGCGCGGCAGGGGGCCACTGTGGTCGTGGTGGGGCGGTCCGAGACGGAGACGCCCGACTTCCCGGGCACCATCCACCAGACGGTGCAGGAGATCGAGGCGCTCGGCGGCAGAGCCCTCGCTGTTAAGGCCGACATCACCGACGACGCAGTGGTGAAGTCGCTGGTCGCCCGCGTGTGGGCCGAACTGGGGCGCATCGACATCTTGGTAAACAACGCCATCGGCGGGGTCGTGCCCGGAGAAAAGAAGTTCTGGGAGCGGCCGCTGGAGGAGTGGGACGCGGTGACGGGGGTGGGGCTGCGCGCCCACTACGTGGCCAGCCACACCGCCATCCCCTACATGCTGCGGCAGGAGACGGGCGGGCTCATCGCCAACATCTCGTCCGGGGGCGCCGTCGCCGACGTGCCGATGTTCCCGGTCGCCTACGGCGTGGTGAAGGCGGGGCTCGACCGGCTGGCCCAGGCCCTGGCCTCGCAGCTACGGGACACGAAGGTGGCCGTGGTCAGCCTGTGGCCGGGCATGGTGGCCACGGAGCGGATGAAGAAGCTGGCCGAGGCCCGCGGCATTGACCTGTCGCGGGCGGAGGACCCGGCCCTCACCGGCAAGGCCATCGCCTGGCTATACGAGAACGCCCCCACGCAGTACTCCGGCCAGCGCCTCGTAGTGGCCGCCCTGGCCCGAGAGAAGGGCTTCGGCTAGGGCCTTATACTGTCCTTGCCATGTTCACCGGCATCATCGAGGAAGTGGGCAGCGTCCGCGGGGCGGACCGCGGCCGCCTGCGCATCGCCTGCAAGAAGTGCCTGCGCGGGACGAACCTGGGCGACTCCATCGCCGTGAACGGCGTCGACCTCACGGTGACGTACATGGACGAGGAGTCGCTCCACTTCAGCGTCATGCCGGAGACGTACCGGCGCTCCAACCTGAGCGGCCTGAGCCCAGGCGATGCCGTGAACCTGGAGCGCGCCCTCACCCTCTCGTCGCGGCTGTCCGGCCACCTGGTGCGGGGGGTGGTGGAGGCCACGGGTAAGCTCATCTCCCTCACGCCCGAGGAGGACGCCGTTATCGCCCGCTACGAGGCGCCGCCGGAGATCATGCGCTACGTAGTGGTGAAGGGACCGATTACCATCGACGGCGTGAGCCTCACCATCGTCTCCCGGGACGACACCTCGCTCACCGTGTCGCTGGTGGAGTACACCCAGGAGCAGACCAACCTCACGCGCCGCAAGCCCGGCGACGCCGTCAACCTCGAGACGGACATCATCGCCCGCTACGTGGAGCAGCTCCTGCAGGAGCGCGAGCGGGCGTAGCCGCTAGGGAAGACTCGGGGCCTCCCGATCGGCCGCCTGCTCCTGCGGCCGGTGACCCAGCACCCGCACCAGGCTGTCGACCACCGCCGGGTCGAACTGGGTGCCCCGGTGGCGGAGGATCTCCTCCACGGCGACCGCCTCGGACTGGGCCTGGCGGTACGGCCGCTCCGAGGTGATGGCGTCGAAGGCGTCGGCCGCGGCCAGGACCCGCGCCCCCGGCGGTATCTCCTCCTCCTTCAGCCCCCGCGGGTAGCCGGAGCCGTCCCAGTGCTCGTGGTGGGCGCGCACGATCTCCGCCGCGCCGCTCAGGATGTCGATCTCCCGCAGCATCGCCCAGCCGATCTCGGGATGCCGGCGCACCTCCGTCCACTCCTTCTCGTCCAGGACGCCCGGCTTGTAGAGGACGTCGCTCGGGATGACCAGCTTGCCGACGTCGTGCAGCAGGGTGCCCCGCTCCAGGTCTTCCCACTCCTGCGAGCCTTCCTCGATGCCCAGGTCGCGGGCGATGGCCAGCGAGAGAGCGGTGACCCGCACCGTCTGGCCGTGGACGGCGGCCCCCCGCGCGTCGAGGGCGAAGGCCAGCGACTCCAGGATGTCGCGGTAGCTGCGCCCGGAGGAGGACGACG
Source organism: Chloroflexota bacterium (assembly GCA_016178045.1). Lineage (GTDB taxonomy): Bacteria > Chloroflexota > Dehalococcoidia > SM23-28-2 > JACOUE01 > JACOUE01. The sequence continues at coordinate 46,059 of JACOUE010000067.1, read as the reverse complement.
CCTCGTCCAGGGCGGGAGCGGCCATGCTCACGCGGTTGCGGCCGTTGACCTTGCTCCGGTAGACGGCGAGGTCGGCGTAGTGGACGAGCTTGTGGGCGTCGGGGCAGGGATCGGGGAAAGAGGCGACGCCGATGCTCATCGTGACCCGCACCGGCTCCGGCGCCGCCGAGACCGGCATGGCCGTCGATTCCACGGCGGCGCGCAGCCTCTCCGCCACCCGCAGCGCCCCCTGGGCATCCGTGTTCCGCAGCAGGACCACGAACTCCTCGCCCCCGAAGCGCCCGGCCGGGTCGTTCGCGCGCAGGGACTGCTTGATGACGTCGGCGACGGCCCGCAGGACTTCATCGCCCGCCAGGTGGCCGAGGGCGTTGTTAACGTTACGCAGGAGGTCGAGGTCGGCCATGAGGACGGAAGTCGGACGCGACAGCTTCGTCGCCCGCTCCACCTCGGCGTTGAGTAGGTCCGTGAAGCGGCGCGCCGTCAGCAGCTCGGTCTTGGCGTCGTGGTGGGCTTCGTCCTGGAGCCGCGGCACGAACAGCGCCCGGTAGAAAAGGAACAGCGGCATTATCCCCAGCGCCACCAGCGGCGGGCTCAGCGACCAGAACGTGGCGAAGGCCACGCCCACTCCCAGGAGCGCGAGGTCCGTCTGGAGGCTGTCCCAGCTGAACACGCCGGACTCCCGCAGGCCGATCCCCCGGGCCAGCCGCAGCACCAGCGCCACCATGATGTGGTTGAGGGCGACAAACGCCACGCTGCCGCTGACGGCCGCGCCCGCCACCCGCCACGACGAATCGACGCTGCCGCCGGGGGTGACGACGTGAAAGACGGCCCACGCCGCCAGTACGTTCACGAGGTACGTGCAGATGTTGAAGACCTGGATGTACCACGGATAGCGGTACTTCAGCCACTCCGGCACGAGGGCGAGCACTACCAGCGGCGAGAGCAGCAGCGGGTCGAGGACGAGCGCAGCCGCTATGAGGAACGCCGGCGTGGCGTGGTACGAGTGCCGGTTGGGGGCGTCCACCATGAAGAGCTGGGCCGCAGCGGCCAGCACCAGCAGCAGGCCGAAGGCGGCCAGCTCTTCGGTGGACGCCCCGCGCGGGCTCAGCACTACGGCCAGGGCGGCGCCTCCGACGGCAAAGCCGTACACGGCCGCCAGGTAGATGCGCGCGGCCGTGCTCATGTGTTCGTCGGCTCCGGTCCCGGGCGAAGCGGCCGCCGCTTCTGACTGCCCGCTCCGGAGGGGCGCCGCTGCTGCGTTCACCCCATGCGCCCGTTCATCTCCGCCAGAGCACGCTGCCCTCGAGGAACCTAGAGCCGTCCAGGACGCTGCGCCACAGCACGCTCCGCCAGAGGACGCTCCGCCAGAGCACGCTGTCCTCAACGATCTCGCCGGTCTCCGGGTCGATGAGGTCGCTGGGCACGGCGTTCTTGTTGGCTTCGCCGTCCGCGGTCGAGGAGACGGCGGCGTAAGCGTCGACCCGCGGCGCGCCCGACCCCCCCAGGGCGGAGCCCGAGTGCACCAGGCGGAACTTGACCTGGTCGGGTGTCAGGTTCGGCTCATCCTCCAGCATTAGCGCCACGGTCCCGGAGACCACGGCGGCCGACGCCGACGTCCCGCTCAACCGGATGTAGCGGCCGTCTGCCGTGTACTCCCTCAGGTTCCGGGCGAAGTCGGAGCCGCCGGCGAGCGTGGCCGTTATCCCGGCGCCCGGCGCCACCACCTCCGGCTTGGCAAAGCCGTCCACGGTTTCCCCGCGGCTGGACCAGGAAGCGAGGGCGTCGTCGGCGAACGGCTGCGTGCCGCGGTCGTCGAAGGCGCCGACCGTTATCACGTACGGGTCGTTGGCCGGCGCGTGATCGACGGCGAACTCCCCGTCGCCGAAGTTGCCGGCCGCGGCCACCACCACGGTCCCGTGGAACCACGCCTGCTCCACGGCGGCGTCCAGCGGGTCGAGCCGGTAGCTGTCGGCCACGGTAGAGACCAGCGAGAGGTTAACCACCCGTATGCCATACTCGCCGCCGTGGTCCACCACCCACTGGAGGGCGAAGATGACGTCGCTGACCAGCGCGTACCCCTCGCGGCCCGACACCTTGAGACCGAGGAGGCGGGCGTGGGGCGCGATCCCGATGTACTCCTCGCCGTCGCCGGCGATGATCCCGGCCACGAAGGTGCCGTGGCCGTTCTCGTCGACGACCGCGTTGGAGAGGCTGCTGAAGTCGAAGTTCCGCCCGGCCCTCTGGCCGAAGTCCGGGCTCGGCGATATCCCCGAATCGATAACCGCTACCGTCACGCCCTTCCCGGTGAGGCCCTCAGCCCAGGCGGGCACGGCGTTCGCGGCGGCCGGGTAAACGGTGGCCAGCCGCGAGTAGTCGAAAGCTTCGCCGGGGCGATGGGTGGGGACCGTCACCGCGTTCAGGGACACCCAGGCGACGTCGGGCGGGCGGGCCAGCTCCTGCGCCTGCTCGAACGTCACCCAGGCGGCGAAGCCGTCGATGATCTCCAGGCGCTGGACGTGGCGGCCGCCCGCGGCCCTGAGGCTGTCCTCTATGAGCGTAAGGTCGCCACGGCTCTGCACGATGACGGGCACCTGCTCGCCCGGGTGCTGCTCGGCGAAGACGCGCACGGCGGGGTGAAGCCTGCCGGGCACATCGTCGTTGGAGTCGGCGCCGGCGATCCCGGCCGCGCCGAACGCCTGCACCAGCAGCAGCGCCAGGAATACCAGCAGCGTCCGCTTGATCCCCTTCATCACCTTCAGCCCCTCTCCGCGTAATCGCTCATGAAATAGTCTTCCCTTGGCGGGCCCCCACCCTCGACCAGTGGAGGGCGTTCAGCCCCTGCCTGCTCACGATCTCCACGAACGCCTGCACCACCCTCGGGTCGAATTGGCGGCCGGCGCAGCGCTGCAGCTCCTGCAGCGCCGTCTGCAGCGACACGACGTTCCGGTAAGCGCGGTATGTGGTCATTGCGTCGATGGCGTCCGCCACCAGGATGATGCGCGACCCAATCGGTATCTGCTCGCCCCTCAGGCCGCCGGGGTAGCCGCTGCCGTCGTAGTGCTCGTGGTGGTGGATGACGATGGGCGCCGCCGCGGCGAGCGAGGGAATGCGAGCGATGATCTCGCTGCCGACCAGCGGGTGCCGGCGGACGACGGCCTTTTCCTCGTCGGTCAGGGGCCCCGCCTTCGAGAGGATCGCGGACGGCGTGGCCAGCTTGCCGATCTCGTGGAGGAGGCCGGCCGCCTCCACCAGCGCCTGCTCCCCTTCCGGGAACCCGAGCGCCGCCGCCACCTTCCTGGCGTACCAAGCGGAGCGGGCGGCCTGCCCCGTGAGAGCGCCCGTCTTGCGCTCCAGCGTCGCCACCAGGGCGGTCACGGGGTCGGGCACCGTACCCCGGCGCTTCCAGACGTCCTTCTCGGGCCAGGCCAGCTCCGTCCAGTAGCCAACCTTGTTGCCGCCGGCGGCCTTTGCCCAGTCCATCGCCGCCTCGGCACCGTACACCATCTCCGGGGCGGAAGCGGCACCGTCCGGACAGCTGCTGACGCCCACGCTGACGGAAAGGCCGCCTATGGGCGTGGACAGCGCGCGCTCGACCCGCTCCCGCAACTGCTCGGCTAGAGACACGGCCGCCTGACCGCCCGCCTCGGGGAGGACGGCGGCGAACTCATCGCCGCCGACCCGGTGGACCGAAGGCGCCAGCCCGGAGACGGAACACACGAAGCGGTCGAGGATGCGGTCGCCTTCTTCGGACCCCAGGCAGTCGTTGACCATACGGAAGCCGTCCAGCCCCGTTATCACCACGCTAAAGGTGCCCTGCCCCTGGCCCCACCGCTCGAAATCCGCCTCTACCCGTTCCTCGAAATCCTTCCGTCCTTCGAGTGAGGCCAGGGGAGGGCCTGCCGTTAAAGACTTGCTTTCGGCGTCAAACATCACTCCACCCACCAACTAACCTTGGAAGGGACACAGAGATAGGATGCTGTTGACAATAAGTCGTTACGGCCGCGGTCAGGAGATGACAGGCGGAAAGTTGCGCTGGAGCGAAAAATCTGCTGTATACTGAGTCAGGAACTCTGCACAGAAGGAGAGTGTGCCCTGACCGAGGATGAGGCGCTGAGCCCTCTCACCGTATCTCGGGAAGTAGGAGGTCCTGCCATGGGCCTCGCTACCGTCGAAGAAGCCATCCAGGAGTACCGGCACGGACGCTTCGTCATCATCTTCGATGACGAGGGCCGGGAGAACGAAGGCGACCTGACCCTTCCCGCCCAGTTCGTAACCGACGAGGCGATCAACTTCATGCTCCGCTACACCAGCGGCATCATCTGCGTGCCATGACCGGCGAACGCCTCGACGAGCTGCGGGTCCCCATGATGGTCGGCAACAACCAATCGCGCTACGGCACCGCCTTCACCGTCTCGGTGGACGGCCGCTACAACGTCACCACCGGCGTCTCCGCCCACGACCGGGCTCAGACCATCAAGCTCCTCATCGACTCAAGCACCCGGCCGGAGGACCTGGTGATGCCCGGCCACGTCTACCCCCTGCGCATCCGCGAGGGCGGCATCCTGGTGCGGGCCGGCCACACCGAGGCCACGGTCGACCTGTGCCGTTTGGCCAGCCTCTACCCGGCGGCGATCCTCTGCGAGCTGATGAACCGCGACGGCTCCATGATGCGACTGCCCCAGCTCAAGCGGTTCGGACAGCGGCACGGGATCAAGCTCATCGGCATCAACCAGCTCATCCGCCACCGCATCCAGCGCGAGCGCCTGGTCCACCGGGTGGCGGAGAGCGTCATGCCCACCCGCTACGGCGACTTCAGGGTCTACGCCTACCGCAGCGACATCGACCCCGACGAGCACGCCGCCCTGGTCTTCGGCGACATCAACTCGTCCGACCCGGTACTGGTCCGCGTGCACAGCCAGTGCGTCACCGGCGACGTCTTCGGCTCCCTCCGCTGCGACTGCGGCGAGCAGATCCAGCTCGCCCTCCAGCGCATCGCCGATGAGGGACGGGGCGTCTTCGTCTACATGCGCCAGGAGGGCCGGGGCATCGGCTTCTGCAACAAGATCCGCGCCTACGCCCTCCAGGACAACCACGGCCTGGACACCGTGCAGGCCAACCACGCCCTGGGCTTCCCCGCCGACCGCCGCGACTACGGAATCGGCATGCAGATCCTGATCGACCTGGGCGTGAAGAAGATGCGCCTCCTCACCAACAACCCGTCGAAGCGCTCGGGGCTGGAGGGGTACGGCCTGGAGGTGGTGGACAGGCTGCCCATTATGGCCACCCCCAACCCCCACAACTGGCGCTACCTGGAGACCAAGCGCGACAAGCTGGGCCACTTCATCGAGATGCCCTTCTGAGCCATCTCAGACCATGAAGGACAGGCTTTAGCCTGTCGTGAAGGGTTCCTAATCACCATGACCACTGAGTTCCGAGGCGACCTTCAAGGCCAGGGCCACGCCTTCGCCGTCGTCGTGGCCCGCTTCAACGAAGCGGTTACCGGGAAGCTGCTGGAGGGCGCCCTGGACGCGTTCGAGCGGCACGGCGTCGGCCGCGACGACATCGACGTGGTCCGGGTGCCCGGCTCCCTCGAGATCCCCCTCGCCGCCAGGCGGCTGGCCGAGACGCGGCGCTACTCCGCCATCGTCGCCGTCGGCTGCGTCATCCGCCACGAGACCAGGCACTTCGAACTGGTGGCGGAGGGGGCGACGCAGGGCATCGTGCAGACGGCGCTGGAGACGGGGGTGCCGGTGCTGCACGCCGTCCTGGCCTGCGAGAACCTGCAGCAGGCGCTGGACCGCGCCGGCGGCCAGCACGGCAACAAGGGCTACGAGGCCGCCGTCAACGCCATTGAGATGGCGAACCTGCTCCGCCGCCTGCGGGCCGACTAGCTCACGGCGCGCAATTTCACGCATCTTTCAGCTTGCGCCCTATAGTGAACGCTTGTAACGAACTGTGAAAGAACTGCGTTATTGATTGTAGGGCGGTATGCGGTACCATAAAGGGGGCTTGACGGCTCGTGATAAAATTGTTGAGCCGAGTCGCTAAGCTCCGAGGAGGATTCCTGTTGGCCTGGCGCTTGCCCAAACGCGACGGTAAACAAGGTCAGTCCGTGACCCGTAAGGTCCCCCAGGAGTTGGTAAAGACCGCCAAAACCTATCCTGCGGCGCCCACTTATAAGGAGGCGTCTGGCTGGGAGACGCCCAAGGAAAACGACCTGGTCTCCCATAAGGAGTAATTCGTCGCGACCGAGGAAGCCCCGACCCGGTCCGAGGTGAAACAGACCCTAATAAATGAACGACTGCCCGCGAAGGCCGTCGAGGAATACGTCCGGCTCTGGCAGGATCTAGATAAGCACTTCGGCGCAAAAAAGGTCCCTCTCATTTGCAAGGCGCTCTGCTTCCACTTAATGCGAGTGCCATTGATCAAGGTTGAGGACCGGCCCGTAGGGTGCACACTGCTAATAGCCGACCCAAAATCGCTGGACTACTCCCTACCCCACAAATCGATCGTCGAGGCGCCAGAACTCTCTGCCCTCGATGAGCTCGATGCGCTCTTCAAATACTACGATGTGCACGACGAGCAACAGTTCGCTTTCTGCTTCGACTACGACGGCATACTGCGTTCGATAAGGCGGCTGTACAACCCGGATGCGGGACCCGGCCCGAACCTCCTCGCTTGGCTGACGCGGTCGGGAGACGCTTATGCATTTCAGGCTCTTAAGTGGCAGAGAAGCTTTCGCGTTTATTCCAGCGGTGAACTGGATTTGGTTGGCACGCTGTCTGAGATCGTTGGCAAGTGGGAGCTAAGGTCTCTTCCGAAGGCGGAGGTGGCGGCTCTCTCTCAAGAAACTTCCATCGGGGCCCAGCTCATTTGGCAGATCATCGACCTTGCGATTGAACTGACGCACCTCGGTTACGGCGCCTTAATCCTGCTTGGAGACCCCGATGATAGACTGTCTCGCGACCCTTCTCGGTTAACAGTATCTAAGGTACCTATCCGCCTCGTGGGCCGACACGAGTTCATCAACATCGCCAAGCAGGACGGCGCGCTCCTTGTGTCCAGTCAAGGTGAATTCGTTGACGCTACCTTCATGTTGCGGCCGTCCGGCCAGGTGCCCCAAAAATTCGCAGGGCGGGGTAGACATGCCACCGCTTTCCTCGTGAGTACGGAGCAACCCCAACTGGTCGTAATCGCCGTATCTCAAAACAGAAGCATCACCTTATTCAAGGACGGCAAGTTCATTGAGATGTGAAGCCACGGCCAAGCATCGTTGTCCAGATTCACCGTAATACCAACCGCGCCGCCTGCGGGCCGACTAGGCCCGTCCCAGCTCAAAGTACACGTAGTCCAGATCCCCGGGCGACCGACCCAACTCCGTAAGCGCCATCGCAGTTTCTGAACGGTGCTGGGTGCCGTGGTTCACCACGTGCAACATCAGTTGCCACAGCGGCCTCTGTCGCTCGGTCCCCTCCCGGTCGACGTAGGTGAGCGTCCGCGCCACCTCGTCCTCCGCCAGCCCTCCCACGAACTCCGCCATCTGCTTGTGCGACACGGCGAACGCCTCCCGGACCGCTGAGAAGGCGGGGTCGCTGCCCATGGCGCGCCACAACTCCAGCCCCTCGCCGGTCCAGCGCCAGTACCAACCCGCCTGGGCCCGCACGATGTGCGCCAGGTTGCCCCGCACGCTTCCATAGCTCGCTCCCAGCGGACGCCGCAGCTCCCCCTCGCTCAGCCCGGACGCCGCGGCGAGGACACAATTGTTGGCCCAGTCGTTGTACTCGTATAGCGCCCGTATCAGTTCCAGCTTGCTCATGCCTGTCTCTTTCTAGCCCCACGTCTATCTATCGGCCCGAATCGGTTTCGGGGGAGTCCAGAGGGGGCTCTGCCCCCCTGGTGGCCGTCGGGGCGGGCGGGTGAGACGAACCGACATCTGCATTGTGGACTCGGATGCGGAGCTACAGTCCCCGGTACCACTTGGCCAGCTCCCCGCCGATCAGGTGGGGGTTGTCCTCCTGCACGAAGTGCACACCCGGCCCGATGTCTACGGTCGTGAGGTTCTTCAGGTTCGCGCGGCACCACTCCAGCATCTCGGCGCGCACGAGGGCGCCGGGCTGGGCGTAGAAGAGCAGCTTCGGCAGGTCGGTGCGCTTGAGCCAGTCGGCGTAGGCCTGGGCGGCGTCCACCACGTCCTTGGGCTCGCCGTTCACCGGGATCTCGTTGGGCCAGCGCCACACCGCCTTGCGGCTCTCCGGCGTGGGGAACGGCGCCCGGTAGCGCCCCATCTCCTCGTCGGTCAGCTTACGGACTATCGACGCGGGCAGGACGTTCTCCACGAAGACGTTCTGCTCCATGATCAGGCGCTCCCCCACGCCCGGCGTGCGGAAGGACTGGAACAGCGCCCGCGCCTGCTCGGGCCACTCGTCCCAGGTGACGGGGCGCAGGATCGCCTCCATGAAGGCCAGGCCGCTCACGTTCGACTCGTGCCGTGAGGCGTAGTGGAACCCCAGGGCCGAGCCCCAGTCGTGGATGACGAGGGTGATGTCGCGCAGGCCGAGCTTCTCGATGAACCCCTCCACGTAGCGGACGTGGTCGAAGAAGCGGTACTCGATGTCCGGCTTGTCCGACTTCCCCATGCCGATGAGGTCCATGGCGATGGCGCGCCCCACCTGGGCGGCGTAGGGGATGATGTTCCGCCACAGGTAGGAGGAGGTGGGGTTGCCGTGCAGGAACAGGATAGGGGCCTGCCCTGAGCCTGTCGAAGGGTCGCCGCCGCCCTCTTCCACGTAGTGGATGCGCGAGCCGGCGACCTCGACGTACTTCGACTCGAAGGGGAAAGCGGCGGAGATGGGCTTATCGCTCACGGGGTTCACTCCTTCTAGCAGAGGGGCCGTTGCTGCCATTATACATACGCCGGGCGGGCGCTCTACGCCGCGTCTCCTATCGTGCGCCGATTGTGCTATCCTGTCCCCGCGATGGCTGAGGTCCGCTACTGCACCACGGAGGACGGCGTCCGCATCGCCTACACCGTCGAGGGCGAGGGGCCGACGCTGGTGATATGCCACGGCGCGATTGGGTCCTTCTCCCTCGACCACCTGTTCGCCACCCCGCAGCAGTCCTTCCCCGGTTTCGGGCGAGGGCGCCGGCGCATTCGCTTCGACGGGCGTGGCACCGGCTTGTCGCAGCGCGACGTCGCCGACTTGTCCCACGCTGCTCTCGTGCGCGATCTCGAGGCCGTTGTACGGGCCGCTGGTCTGAAAAGCTTCTCCCTCTGGGGGCCGGTTTGGGCGGGCCCGCGGGCCATTGAATACGCGGCACGACATCCCCGGCAAGTGCACCGCCTTATTCTCTCGAGAACCTTTGCCCGAGTGCTGGATGTCTTCTCGCGTGAGATGCTGGAGGGCCTGATACAGCTTGCGCGCGCCAATTGGGATTTCGCTGCCCGCACCTTTGCCAATATGGCCGTCGGCACGGAGTTGCCGGAGCTTAACTTACGGGTGGCAGAAGGCTACAGACAGTCGACCTCTGGCGACGTAGTTGCCCGGGCCCTCGAACAGAACATGCATTCAGACGTGACCGGTCTTCTTCAGCAGGTGAAAGCTCCCACCCTTGTCATCTCGTTTCGGGAGGACACCCTGTTCCCCGTGGGGGTGGCTCTAGGGCAACAACTGGCCGCGGCCATCCCCAACGGGCGATTGCTGATATTGGAGGCGACCACAGATTTTGCGAACCCTGAGACGGTGGCCAACGCCATCGACGCCTTCTTGAGGGAGGGTGACGGCTCCGAGCCGCAACGCCGGGCCTTTTCTCAGGCGGGAGGCGCTCTCCGCACCGTCCTCTTCACCGACATCGTCGGTCACACCGAGATGATGCAGCGCCTGGGCGACGAAAAGGGCCGCCAGGTGCTGCGCGAGCACGAGCGCATCATCCGCGACGTCCTCAAGGAGCACGGCGGCACCGAGGTCAAGACCATGGGCGACGGCTTCATGGCCTCCTTCCCCTCCGTCACCAAAGGCGTCGAGTGCGCCGTCGCCCTCCAGCGGGCGTTTGCGGCGCGGATCGACGCTATCTCCGCTCGCCCTGAGCCTGTCGAAGGGCGAGGGGCCGCTCATGGTTCGACAGGCTCACCACGAGCGGCGGCGGAAAGCGAGCCCCTGCACATCCGCGTCGGCCTCAACGCCGGGGAGCCCATCGAGGAGGAGGGCGACCTCTTCGGCCAGTCGGTGATCCTGGCCGCCCGCATCGCCGCCCACGCGGAAGGGGGCGAGGTCCTCGCCTCGCTGGCGGTGCGGGAGCTGTGCGCCGGCAAGGGCTTCCTCTTCGCCGATCGCGGCGACGTGGCCCTCCGCGGCTTCGAGGACCCCGTGCGCGTGTTCCAGGTGAGGTGGGAAAGGTAGTCGCGTCCCGTTGACACCGCTATAGCGCTGGCGTAACGTAACCTCGTGGCAGCAGCCCTAGAAGGACGGTAGATGCTTGCCACCAAGAGCGAGCCCAACGTACAGGTCCGCCCCATCCTCGACCGCGCCCTCGAAGGTTACCCCCTGACCCGCGAGGACGCCTGCGCCCTCATCCGCGCCGATGGCCCGGACCTAGCCGCCCTGATGGAAGCGGCGTCCCGCCTGCGCGACCGCTACCACGGTCGCGTCGTCACTTACTCCCGAAAGGTGTTCATCCCCCTCACCAACCTCTGCCGCGACACCTGCGGCTACTGCACGTTCGTCTACCAGCCCGACGAGCCGGAGGCGCACACCATGACGCCGGACGAGGTGCTCGCGGTGGCGCGGGCCGGGAAGTTCGCCGGCTGCAAGGAGGCCCTCTTCTCCCTGGGCGACAAGCCCGAGGCGAAGTACCCTTCGTACCGCCGCTGGCTGGCCGAGCGGGGCTACCGCACGACCCTCGAGTACCTGCGCGACATGTGCGAGCTGGTGCTCCGCAAGACCGGCCTCCTCCCCCACGCCAACCCGGGCCTCATGACCTACGACGACATCGCCATGCTCCGGCCGGTCAACGCTTCAATGGGGATAATGCTGGAGAACGTGTCGGCCCGGCTGCTCCGGCCGGGCATGGCCCACCACCGCTGCCCGGACAAGGTGCCGAAGCGGCGCCTCCAGACCATCGAGTTCGCCGGCCGGCAGAAGGTGGCGTTCACCACCGGCATCCTCATCGGCATCGGCGAGACGCTGGAGGAGCGGGCCGACTCCCTCTTCGCCATCAAGGAGCTGCACGGACGGTACGGCCACGTCCAAGAGGTCATCGTCCAAAACTTCCGCGCCAAGCCGGACATCGCGATGAGCGACCACCCCGAGCCGGACGCCGCCGACATGGCCCGCACCATCGCCGTGGCCCGCCTGGTCCTGGGCCCGATGAACATCCAGGCGCCGCCCAACCTGACGCCCCGAGAGTACGGGCAGTACCTCTTCGCCGGCATCAACGACTGGGGCGGCATCTCGCCGGTGACGAAAGACTTCATCAACCCGGAGGCGCCCTGGCCCAAGCTCGCCGAGCTGCGCGACGTGTGCGCCGAAGCCGGCTTCGAGCTGCGGGAGCGGCTGGCCCTCTACCCGGAGTACGTCCGCAGCGATAACGCCGTGCCTGCCGGCAGGCAGGGCTTCGTCCCCGAGGGCCTGCGCGACCGCATCGGCGCCCTGGCGGACGACTCCGGCCTGGTGAAGCGAGAGGAGGAGCAATGGTAGCAAAGAATCACTCGATGCCCGAGCCTTCAGGCTGGGGTGGGGAGAATACAAAACCCCAGGCTGAAGCCTGGGGCATCCGACAGTCCCAAACCTCCAACCTCCACTCCATCTGGCCCCGCCTCCTCTCCCTGATCGACCGGGACGTGGCCCGCACCCTGGACCGCGCCCTCGCCGGCGAAGACGTCACGGTGGAAGAGGCCACCCGCCTCTTCGACGCCGAGGGGCTCGAGCTCAACGCCCTGGTCATCGTCGCCGACGAGCTGCGCCGCCGCTCCGTCGGCGACGTCGTCACCTACATCCTCAACCGCAACATCAACTTCACCAACGTCTGCATCAAGCACTGCGGCTTCTGCGCCTTCTCCCGCGACCATCGCGAGGAGGAGGGCTACTTCCTGCCCATCGAGGAAGTGGTCCGCCGGGCCCGCGAGGCCTGGGACCTGGGCGCCACGGAGGTCTGCATCCAGGCCGGCCTCCCGCCCAAGATGGACGGCTACTTCTACGTCGATCTCACCCGCGCCATCAAGAAGGAGCTGCCCGACATCCACATCCACGGCTTCTCGCCCGAGGAGGTGCTCTACGGCTCCGTCCGCGCCCGCTGCTCCATCGAGGAGTACCTGCGCGCTCTCAAGGACGCCGGCGTCGGCTCCCTCCCCGGCACCTCCGCCGAGATCCTCGACGATGAGGTGCGGAACCTGATATCGCCGGGGCGGATCACCACCGCCCAGTGGGTAGAGGTGATCACCACCGCGCACCGGCTGGGCATCCCCACCACCTCCACCATCATGTACGGCCACGTCGAGAACAGCCGGCACAAGGCGGCCCACATCGCCCTCCTGCGCGACCTCCAGCGCCAGACGGGCGGCTTCACCGAGTTCGTACCACTGTCCTTCATTTTCGAGGAAGCGCCCATGTACAAGAAGGGGTTCGTAGCCGACGTCCGTACCGGCGCTACCGGGGCGGAAGTGGTGAAGATGTACGCCGTCTCCCGCATCATGCTCAACAGCTGGATCCCCAACCTCCAGGTGTCGTGGGTCAAGGAGGGGCCGAAGCTGGCCCAGGTGTGCCTCAACGTCGGCTGCAACGACTTCATGGGCACCCTAATCAACGAGTCCATCTCCACCGCCGCCGGGGCCGCCTACGGCCAGCGCCTCAAGCCCCGCGAGATGCGCCGCCTGATCCGCGACATCGGCCGCGTGCCCGCCGAGCGCACCACCACCTACGAGATCCGCCGCCTCTTCTCCCGCAATGAGGACGATCACCACGACCCGCTGGACCTGGTGGACGAGGAGGGAGAGGAGGGCTTCGGCTCCTACCACCAGTTGATCCACCGCCAGGACTACCGTTTCAAGGACCAGTTCCAGCTGCGGGTCACCCCGGAGCCGTCGCGGAAGTAGAGGGGCACTGGGCAAGGCAAAGGAGCGCCGCCGGGGCGCTCCTCCCGCAGTAAAGGCTCGCGTACCTTATTCGACTATCCGGTAGACGTGGTCGCCGTGGCGGCAGCGGTCCTTCACCTTCACGCCGATCTTTGCCCCGCGGCCAGCCTCCTGCACCGCGTCGTGCTCCACCTGCAGGCTCTCCACCACCTGCTCCAGGTCCGTCGTGTGGCCCTTGATGTGGATGCGGTCCCCCACCTTCAGCCGGCCCGTAAGATCGATGCCGGCGACACCGATCTTGGCGAAGTAGTCGCTGACCCTCCCCACTTCCTCTTCTTTTCGAGCCTCCTCAGTCACAGGCAGATCCCTCCTTCCTGCCACTGGCTCGCTGCCGCCTGATTCTACACCCGAAAATCTGCCCCTTCAATGCCTACGTCAACTCTTGCCACATCTCCTACTACTTTTGGGCGACCATAGTTTATATCTGTTGGACTTGACACTTATCGCGACACTATAGTAATATCTCACTAGCAAAGTCCCGCCCTGCAAGTTTCCGTAGCTTTAGAGAGGTTTTGTTGTGAGCGCCCGACTTGCCCGCCAGGAACCGGAAGTCAGCACCCGCTGGGTCACCCTGGGACAGGCCTGTAAACTCCTCGGCGTAAACGAATCCACGCTCCGTCGCTGGGCCGACGCCGGACACGTCCGCGCGTTCCGGACGCCCGGCGGTCACCGCCGCTTCTCCGAGGAAGACCTGCACTCCCTCACCGCCGGCCAGGGCCCCCAGGGCCGCCCCCCCTACACCAACCTCACGCAACTCGCCCTCACCCGCATCCGCCGGCGCCTCCAGCGCGGACCCGGCCACGCCGCCCCCTGGTACAACCGCATATCCCAGAACGACCGCGAGCGCCTGCGCCCGCTGGGCCGGCGGCTCGTCGGGCTGGTGTCGGAGTACCTCGCCAAGGGGAGCCGCCGCTCCCGCCTCATCGAGGAGGCGCGGGAGATCGGCCACGAGTACGGCGAGGAGCTGGTGAAGGACAAGCTGAGCCTGCCCGAGGCAGTGGAGGCCTTCACCTTCTTCCGAAAGAGCCTCGATGACACTGCCATGGAGCTGGCCCAGCGGACCAACCTGTCGGCCGAGGAGGCGGTGGAGGTCTGGGAACTGCTCTCGGGCCTGGCCGACCAGGTGCTCCTGGCCATCATGGAAGCCTACTCGGAAGAACAGGGTGCTGCCGGCCTCAAGCGCTCCTCCTGAACACGAGCCAGCGGCTGACTAGCCATGCCAGGGGTAATCCGACCGCGCAACGCGAACCCCCCGTCGCGCATCAGCGCGTCCTTTTGCCCCCAGCCAGACCCGGAGCCTGCAGCCTAGAGCGATGCGCTACTACCCCATCTTCCTGGACGTAGCCGAAAAGCCGGTGGTGGTCATCGGCGGGGGCGAGATCGCCCTGCGCAAGGTGGAAGGCCTCCTGGACGCCGCTGCCGCCGTCACCGTGGTCAGCCCCGACCTCCACCTCGAACTGGCCGCCCTCGTCGACGCAGGCCGCGTCCGCCACCTCCGGCGGGAGTACCGGCCCGGCGACCTCGCGGGCTCCGTCCTCGCCTTCGTCGCTACCGACGACCGGTCCGTCAACTCGACCGTCGCTGCTGAGGGACGGCAGCGCCGGGTATGGGTCAACGCCGTGGACGATACGCCCAACTGCGACTTCATCATGCCCTCCATCCTCCGCCGCAGCGGCCTGATCGTCGCCATCTCCACCAGCGGCGCCAGTCCCGCCCTCGCCCGCAAAATCCGCGAGGAGCTGGAAGGCTTCCTGACCGAAGACTTCGCCCTCCTCCTGGAGGTGGCGGGCGAGGTCAGGCAGGAGTTGCGGGACCGCGGCGTCACCATCGACGCGGAGACGTGGAACCGGGCCCTGGATGGCAGCCTGCGCCGGCTCCTGGCCGCGGGCAGGCGCCGGGAGGCCCGCGAGCAGCTGCTCAAGGTCCTGCTGGAGCCCGCGAAGGCCCATGAAGCGTGACTCGATGATCATCGTCGCCGCCGGGATCAACCACCGCACGGCCCGCGTGGAAGAGCGCGAGGCGCTCGCCTTCGCGCCCGCCGAGATGCCGCCCGCGCTCGGACGGCTGGGCGGCGAGCTCGGCGCCGCCGTACTCCTCTCCACCTGCAACCGCACCGAGCTTTACGCCACCGCCCTCGATTCGCCCTCGCTGGACCGGCGGCTGGTCGAACTGCTCAACGCCCTCAAAGGCGTCGAGGTCGATTTGAGCCGCTTCTACGTCCGCCGCCACGACGACGCCGTGCGTCATCTGTATAGCGTAGCCGCCGGCATCGACTCCATGGTGCTGGGCGAGGCGCAGATCCTGCGCCAGGTGCGGGAGGCCCTCTCCGCCGCCACCGAGGCCGGCAGCCTGAACGGCGTGCTCAACCGCCTCTTCCACAGCGCCCTCGCCGTGGGCAAGCGGGCCCGGAGCGAGACGCACATCGGGCGCTACGGGGTATCCGTGAGCTCCACCGCCGTCGCCCTTGCCAGGAAGACGTTCGGCGACCTGACGGAGCGGACCGTGCTGGTGATCAGCGCCGGCTCCAGCGGCAAGCTGGCCGCCCGCGCCCTCGCCGAGAGCGGGGCGTCGCGCATCCTGGTGACGAACCGGACATTCGCCCGCGCCGCCGAGCTGGCCCGCGGCCTCGGCGGAGAAGCCGTGCCCTTCGAGGCCCTGCCGAAGGCCCTCGGCGCTTCCGACATCGTGATCAGCGCCAGCGGCGCCGACAGCTTCGTGCTCGGCGCCCAGACGGTGGCCCCGGCCGTGGCCAGGCGGACCGGGCGCGGCCTCCTCCTAATCGATATCGCCGTGCCCAGGGACATCGACCCGGCCGTGCGCGATATCCCCGGCGTCCTCCTGTACGACATCGATGACCTCCAGGCCGTCTCCCAGGCCAGCCTGCGCGGCCGTCAGAAAGAGGTGGCCCGCGTCGAGGCCATCATCGAAGAGGAGGTGGCGCGTTTCCGCGAGTGGTGGCACTCCCTGGACGTGGTGCCCACGACAAGCTCAGGGCAGGCTGTTCCGCATCGGCACCAGGGGCAGCCGTCTCGCCCTCCGCCAGACCGACATCGTCCTAGAGGCGCTGCGCAAGGCGCATCCCCAAGGCCGCTTCGAAGTCGTCGCGATCCGCACCACCGGCGATAAGCTCGGCCGCGCCTCGCTTGCCGAGATCGGCGGGCGCGGCGTCTTCGTGGTCGAGCTGGAGAAGGCGCTCCTGCGCAACGGCATCGACATCGCCGTCCACAGCCTGAAGGACCTGCCGTCCCGGCAGGCGGAGGGGCTTGCGATCGCCGCCGTGCCGCCCCGGGGCGAAGTCCACGACGCCCTCTTCGCCCGAGACGGCCGTAAGCTGGCCGATCTGCCGGAGGGAGCGGTCGTCGGCACGGGCAGCCCCCGGCGCGCCGCCCAGGTCCGCGCCCTGCGGCCCGATATCACCGTCGCCGACATCCGGGGCAACGTGGACACGCGGCTGGCCAAGGTGGAGCGGGGCGAGTACGACGGCACCGTCCTCGCCGCCGCCGGCCTTGCCCGCCTGGACATCCTCGAGATGGCGACGGAGGTCCTCAGCCTAGAGGCGATGCTCCCCGCCGCCGGCCAGGGCGCCCTCGCCCTGGAGGCGCGGGCGGACGACGCCGAAGCGGTAGCCCTCGCCCGCTCCATCGACGACCCCGAGACGCACACCGCCACCGATGCCGAGCGCGCCTTCGAGCGCCGGCTGGGCGGGGGCTGCCAGGCCGCCATCGCCGCCTACGGCGCCGTCAAGGACGGCGTCCTCCGCCTCCGCGGCCTGGTGGCCGAAGTCGAAGGCCGGCGCATCCTGCGGGACGAGATCGAGGGCCCCGTCGCCGAGGCGGAATCGCTCGGCGTCCGCCTGGTGGAGCGCGTCATCGAGATGGGCGCCGCCGCCCTGCTGGCGCCAGCACCGTCTAGGGAGACGGCGCCGTGACCCGTGACCGCCGACCCTCGTCCCCCGACCCCGGCGGCAGCGGGGCGGGGAAGGGTAAGGTCTGGCTGGTGGGCGCCGGGCCCGGCGACCCCGGCCTCATTACCGTGGCCGGCCTCGAGCGCCTGCGCGAGGCGGATGTGTTGGTGTACGACCGCCTGGTGAGCCCGCAGCTGCTGAAAGAGACGCGCGCGGGCGCAGAACTCATCTTCGCCGGCAAGGAGGGCGGAGGCCCGCACTGGGACCAGGACGCCATCAACCGCCTGCTCGTCGAGAAGGCGAAACAGGGCAAGCGGGTCGTGCGCCTGAAGGGCGGCGACCCCTTCGTCTTCGGGCGCGGCGGCGAGGAGGCGCAGGCCCTGCGCGCCGCCGGCGTCCCCTTCGAGGTAGTGCCGGGCGTGACCTCGGCCACGGCGGTTCCCGCCTACGCCGGCATCCCCGTCACCCACCGCGGCCTATCGTCGTCCTTCGCCGTCATCACCGGCCACGAGGCAGAACACCGCCCCGTAGGTCGTGGCCCCAGCCACGACCCCGCCGAGCCTGCCCTCCAGTGGGACAAGCTGGCCGGGATCGATACGCTCATCGTCCTGATGGGGACGAAGACCCTGTCTACCGTCGTCGACAAGCTGCTGGAGAACGGCCGGCCCCCAGACACGCCGGCCGCCGTCGTCCGCTGGGGGACGACCCCCGATCAGCGCACAGTGACCGGCACCCTGGCCGACATCGTACAACGGGCCGAGCAGGCGGGCCTGACGCCGCCGACCGTCGCCGTGGTGGGCGAAGTCGTGCGCATGAGGGAGGCGCTCTCCTGGTACGAGAACCGGCCGCTGTTCGGGAAGCGCGTGCTGATAACGCGCACTCGACGCCAAGCCGGCGCCCTCGCCCGCCTGCTCGCCCTGGAGGGGGCCGTGCCCGTCGAGCTGCCGGCCATCGAGGTCGAGCCGCTGGAGGACGCGGCGGCGACGCGGGCCGCCATTGCAAAGCTCCGCGCCGGCGGCTTCGCCTGGGCCGTCTTCACCAGCGCCAACGCCGTCGACCTGTTTTTCGAGGCGCTCAAGGAGGGGGGGCTGGACGCCCGCGCCTTCGCTGAGACGAGAGTCGCCGCCATCGGCCCGGCCACGGCCGCCGCGCTGGCCGAGTGCGGCATCACCGCCGACGCCGTCCCCGACGAGTACATCGCCGAGGGGACGGTCGAGGCGCTGCGCCCCCACCTCAAGCCCGACGACGCGGTCCTGGTGCCCCGGGCCGAGGGCGCCCGCCCCGAGCTGGTCGAGGGGCTGCGAGCCCTGGGCGCCGAGGTCGAGGAGGTCCTGCTCTACCGGTCCGCCGTTCCCCGGTCGGCGCCGGCGGAGGCGCTGGAGATGCTGCGCCGCGGCGAGATCGACATCGTCACCTTCACTTCGTCGTCCACAGTGCGCAACCTGGCGGCCCTGCTGGGGGAAGACTTCCGTGTCATCCTGAGCCATGCCTACCGGCAGGCAGGCGGCGAAGGCGTCGGCACGCGGAAGGTGGTACCATCGCGAAGGGATCCGGGGAGTGGCGCGGGGGGTGTCACAACGGACGAACGCCGTGCAAAGCCGCTCATCGCCTGCATTGGCCCGGTGACGGCGAAGGCGGCGGCGGAGGTGCTGGGCCGCCCGCCGGACGTGGTGGCGTCGGCGTACACCGTGCCCGGCTTGGTGGAGGCGATACGACAACATTTCGGGAGAACCCATGTCTAGAATCGAGGCGAAGGCACGCCGGCAGGCGGCCCGGGAAAAGTACAAGCCTAATCCTATTCGATGCTTTCTCATCGCTGAGGCTCCGCCAACCGATGACAGGTACTTCTACTTCGAGAATGTTCCAACGGCTGACTGGCTCTTTCGTGGGGTGATGAAAGTCTTATTCCCACTGGAGTTCGCACGCTACGTGAGAAGGCCCGAACAGAAGCGTAACTTGCTTGGCAGGTTGCAAGAGAAAGGATTCTGGCTACTGGACGCGGTCGAAGAGCCGTTGGATGGTGCTCCAAAGGGAGGCCCGCGAAGAGTCCGTTATGTGTTAGAGAACAGCAACCTCCTCCGGCGATTGGAAGACCTTGTGGCGGGAGGCTATATGAGCCAGCGCACGCCTATCGTGCTGATCAAGGCGACTGTCTATGATGCCTTCTACCTTCCGCTTGGACGGGAAGGATATCAAGTGATGGACAGGAAGATACCCTTTCCGAGTAGTGGCCAGCAGATCTGCTTCGAGAAGCTTTTCGGCGAGGCAATCGGCCTGCCATGACTACCCTTCGTACCACTAGCGAGACCTTCCGCCGGCTGCGGCGGCTGCGCCGCAGCGAGCGGCTGCGCGACCTCGTGCGGGAGACGCGCCTCTCGCCCGCCGACTTCATCTACCCGCTGTTCGCCATCCACGGCCAGGGCGTGCGCCGGGAGATCGACTCCATGCCCGGCCAGTACCACCTCTCGCCGGACGAGCTGGCGCGGGAGGCGGAGGAGCTGCGGTCGCTGGGCATCCCCGCCGTCCTCCTCTTCGGCCTGCCCGCCGCCAAGGACGACATCGGCTCCGAGGCGTACGACCCCGACGGCATCGTCCAGCGGGCCGCGCGCGCCCTCAAGCAGGCCGACCCGGGGCTCGTCGTCGTCACCGACGTCTGCCTCTGCGAGTACACCTCGCATGGCCACTGCGGTGTCGTGGTCGGCGATGCCGTCGACAACGACCGCACGCTGCCCCTGCTGGCCCGCACCGCCGTCTCCCACGCCGAGGCCGGCGCCGACGTCGTCGCCCCGTCGGACATGATGGACGGCCGCGTGGCCGCCATCCGCTCGGCCCTGGATGAGTCCGGCTTCAGCGACACGCCGATCATGAGCTACGCCGCCAAGCAGGCTTCCGCCTTCTACGGCCCCTTCCGCGAGGCCGCCGAGTCCGCCCCCCAGTTCGGTGACCGCCGCGGCTACCAGATGGACCCCGGCAACGCCCGCGAGGCCCTGCGCGAGATCGAGGCCGACATCGAGGAGGGCGCCGACATCGTGATGGTCAAGCCGGCGCTGCCCAACCTCGACATCATCGCCCGCGCCCGCCAGCGCTTCGACCACCCCCTGGCGGCCTACAACGTCAGCGGCGAGTACGGCATGGTCAAGGCCGCCGCCCGCAACGGCTGGCTGGACGAGCGGCTCGTCACCCTCGAGATACTCACCGCCATCAAGCGGGCCGGCGCCGACCTCATCGTCACCTACCACGCGAAGGAGGCCTCCCGCTGGCTGGGCGGACATTAGGCGTAGATTTGAGATTGGCCACAGATGGACACAGATAAAACACAGAAATTGGCCCCACCGCCCCCTTCGAGTGAAACCCGTTACCCGCACCAAGATTTGACCCGGGAAATCATTGGCGGTGCCTATGAGGTCTACCGCGAGCTAGGGCCTGGCTTTCTGGAGAAAGTCTATGAGACGGCACTAGTTCATGAACTCAGCGGGCGCGGGCTTCACGCTGTGCCCCAGGCCGAAATCGCGGTCGCTTACAAAGGGCAAACAGTTGGCCTTTTCTACGCTGATATCTTCGTGGACGACAAGGTCATCTGCGAAATCAAGTCGGCGGAGAGTCTATCTGGCGCTCACGAGGCGCAGGTCATAAATCACCACAAGGCCACGGGGGTTAAAGTAGGACTGCTCCTGAACTTCGGGCCGAAACGTGTCGAGGTCAAACGGCTGGTGTTCTAGATGTCCTCCAACAAATCTGTGAAAAATCTGTGTCTATCTGTGGCTGATATCAGAGCCGTTGCGTTTGACTGCTACGGCACCGTCATCGACTTCAACCAGCCGGACTTCATCGCCACCATGGCCGAGATCTGCGACCGCCAGAGGCTCGACGCCGACGCCGCCGACCTCTGGCGCCGCTTCCTCCGCGCCGCCCTCGCCTTCCGCGCCGAGAACCACGAACGGCCCGTCTACAGCCGCTACGACGAGGCGTGGGCCCGCCAGTTCGAGCACGTATTCAAGCGACTCCGCCTCGAGGGCGACCCCTGGCAGGCCGCCCTCTACCTGAAGGAGAAGCTGGCGACCGCCCCCGCCTACCCCGAGGCCCGCGACATCCTCGACGCCCTGCGCTCGCGGTACCGGGTCGCCCTGCTCTCCAACGCCGACGACGACTTCCTCCTGGCCTGCCTGGAGCGGAACAGCCTCCACTTCGACACCGTCGTCTCTTCGGAGCGGGCGGGCGCCATCAAGCCGGACCCGGCCATCTTCCGCCACCTGGCCTCGAGCCTGGCCCTGACGCCCTCGTCCATCCTCTACGTGGGCGACAACCCGGTGCCCGACCTCCTGGGCGGGCGGCAGGCCGGCCTGAAGGTCGCCTGGGTCAACCGCTTCCGCCTGCGCCGACCCCGGCGCGTCCCGCCGCCCGACGTGAAGGTCGCTTCTTTGCAAGAGCTCCTTCCGCTCCTTTGTGGATCAGGGGTAGGTCAGGAGCCCCAGCCCTGACCGAAAGTGGTCAGATGCCGCAATTCAAACGGTACATCCTTCCTGACCATTGCTACTTCGCTACGACCGCCACCAAGGAGCGGCGGGCGTTTTTCGCTGACCCGCGTCTGTCACAGATGATCATGGATAACCTGCGATTCTATCGAGATCACATGGGATTTCGGCTCCACGGTTATGTGGTAATGCCCGACCACGTCCATTTGCTTATTACGCCCGGCAGTTGCTCCATCTCGGACATCATGCGCAACTTCAAGAGCTTCACCGGTAAACAGATTCGGGAGGCCCTCCGAATAAGCGGCCCAATCTGGCAATCGCGCTTCTACGATCGAGTGATCCGCGACGAGGCGCAATTCGTCGCCGCCTTGAACTACATTCATCTAAATCCTGTCAAGGATGGTCTCGTCTCATTGCCTGAAGACTATGAATTTTCCTCTTGCGGCACTTATGCTCGCAGCGAGAAGTCGCCCTTTGAAATAGACCTGCTGGACGGGTCACGGCTGGGGCCGTGACCTACAATAAGATAAAAAATTACGGTAGATCAGGCCCCCAGCCCTGACCCGAGGATAGTCACATGCCGCAATTCAAGCTTGACTCCATCGATCGATCACGGCTGGGGCCGTGATCTACGGACAACGTATGGCCGAAAAGAAACGCCCCAAGCGCGACCGCTCCCGCGAGCTGTTCGCCCAGGCCCGGCGCTACATGCCCGGCGGCGTCTCCAGCCCCGTGCGCGCCTTCAAGGCCGTAGGCGGGGAGCCCGTCGTCATCGCCTACGGGCTGGGGTCACACGTCTACGATGCCGACGGCAACGAGTACATCGACTACGTGGGCGCCTACGGGCCGCTCATCCTGGGCCACGCCGAGCCTCTCGTGACCTCGACCATCGTCAGGGCGGCCGCCCGCGGCACCGCCTACGGGGCCACCACCGAGCTGGAGGTCGAGCTGGCGAAGCTCATCTGCGAAGCCGTCCCCTCCATCGAGCTCGTGCGCTTCGTCAGCTCCGGCACCGAGGCGACAATGTCCGCCCTGCGCCTGGCCCGCGCCTTCACCGGCCGCAGCAAGGTCGTGAAGTTCGAGGGGTGCTACCACGGCCACGCCGACGGCCTCCTGGTGCAAGCGGGCTCAGGGGTGGCCACCCTGGGCCTACCGGACAGCCCGGGTGTCCCTGAGTCGTACGCCACGGAGACGGTCGTGCTGCCCTACAACGACCTCGCTGCCGCCGAGCAGTTGTTCGAGGAGCGCCCCGATGAAATCGGGGCCGTCATCGTGGAGCCGGTGGCGGCCAACATGGGCGTCGTCACGCCGGCGAAGGGCTTCCTCAAGGCCCTCCGCAAGCTGACGTCGGAAGCCGGCGCGCTCCTCGTCTTCGACGAGGTGATTACCGGCTTCCGCCTGCGCTACGGGGGCGCCCAGGACGTCTTCGGGGTGCAGCCGGACCTGACGTGTCTGGGCAAGGTCATCGGCGGCGGGCTGCCGGTCGGCGCCTACGGCGGCAGGCGCGAGGTGATGGAGATGGTCGCCCCGCTGGGGCCCGTCTACCAGGCGGGGACCCTCTCCGGCAACCCGCTGGCCATGGCCGCCGGCATCGCTACCCTGCGCGCCCTCCAGGACGACGCCGCCTACGAGCGGCTGGAGGTGAGCAGCATCTACCTGGAGGACGGCCTCCGCCGCGCCGTCGCCGAGGCGGAGGTGCCCGCCACCGTCAACCGCGCCGGCTCCCTGCTGACGCTGTTCTTCAGCGACCGCCCGGTGACCGACTACGCCTCGGCCAGGCGCTGCGACACGAAGCGCTACGCCCGCTTCTTCGGCGAGATGCTGTCGCGGGGCGTGTTCCTGACGCCGTCGCAGTTCGAGGCGATGTTCGTCTCCCTGGCCCACAGCGACGATGACATCGAGGAGACGGTAGAGGCAGCGCGAGGGGCGCTTCGAGCAGCCGGGTAGCAGCGAGGATTGTTTTGGCCCTGCCTCAGGTGTATACTATCGTCCAGCCTGCGACCTTTATTTGTATAAGCGTTTAAGTAGGTGAACCCCAAATGAAACTATCCTGCCTTCAGGAGAACCTCGCCAAGGGGCTCGGCGTCGTCGGCCGCGCCGTCGCCACCCGCAGTACGCTGCCCCAGACCTCCCACGTGCTCATCACCAGCCAGGACGGCCGCCTCAAGCTGGCCGCCACCAACCTGGAGATCGCGGTCACCTGCTGGATCGGCGCCCAGGTGGAAGAGGAGGGCGCCATCACCGTACCCGCCCGCCTCCTCACCGACTTCGTGAACGCGCTCCCCAGCGGCGCCGAGTCGCGCATCGACCTGAGCCTGGCCCCCCGCGCCAAGCAGCTGCGCATCGTCTGCGCCCGCAACGAGGCGACCATGGCGGGCATGGACGCCGCCGACTTCCCACCCATCCCTTCCGTGGCCGACGGCGTCTCCGTCAAGCTCGACCCGAAGGCCCTCCAGGCCGCCGTCGCCCAGGTCGAGTTCGCCGCCGCCACCGACGACACCCGGCCCGTCCTCACCGGCGTCCACACCCTCCTTGAGGACCGCCAGCTCACCCTGGCCGCCGCCGACGGCTTTCGGCTGGCCGTCCACAGCCTCAGCCTTGACGCCGACGCCCCCGAGAAGGTGGAGGTCATCATCCCCGCCCGCGGCCTGCGCGAGCTGGAGCGCCTCATCGGCGACGACGAAGAGGCGGTCGAGATGGCGTTCAACGCCGGCCGCAGCCAGGTGATGTTTCGCCTGAAGAGCATCGAGATGGTCATCCAGCTCATCCAGGGCACCTTCCCCAACTACAGCCAGCTCATCCCCCAGAGCTACACCACCCGCGCCGTCATCGACCTGGCCGAGTTCCTGCGCGAGACCCGCATCGCCGCCATCTTCGCCCGCGACGGCTCCGGCATCGTCCGCATCCAGGTCGAGCCGGGGGCGGACACGGAGCCGGGCAAGCTCACCATCTCCGCCCGCGCCGAGGAGATCGGCGACCACCACGGGGAGCTGGACGTGACAGTGGAAGGGGAGCCAGCGAAGATCGCCTTCAACAGCAAGTACCTCCAGGACGTCCTCCAGGTGCTGGAGGCGGGGCAGGTAGCGCTAGAGGCCAGCAGCCCCTCCAGTCCCGGCGTCATCCGCCCGCTGGGCATCGACAACTACGTGCACGTCGTCATGCCGATGTTCGTCCAGTGGTGAGGCAGCTTCACCACCCGGAAGAACAGTGGACGCGCAGCCAAAAGTCCGACTTACCGTCCAACTGAATCAAAACGGGATAATCGCACCTTTACAGCGAATCCTCCGTGAGAGCTTCAACAACGTAGCGTTGGGGCTACATGCAGTCGAGCAGTACGAGACTGACGTGCTTCCCAATCTGCCGACAAGCTTCTTCCAATTCAAGATTGGCGACCAAGAAGAGAGGCTAACTGAGGAACAACTTGAAGCTCTCAAGCAAAGCTACCAGACATGGATGTTCACTACCGCTTTTGGGGAATTCATCAAGGCAGTCTTCGCAGCCCTGCGTGAAGCATACTTGTACTGCGAAGTAGTGATGAACTGGCCTGGCAGCTTCAAGTCACTCGATGAAATTAAGTCCCACATCGACTCCATAAGGACGAAGGCGCAGCAATTCCATCTGCCAACGCTGATGGATCGAGTCTCGGAGCGTCTTCAGTCCCCGCTCGACTTCCGAGAACACGTTCTCTCCATCAACAAGGTGCGAAATTGCCTCGAACATCGCCACGGCGTCGTTACCAAAAAGGACATCAACGACCCCCCGAACAACAGCCTCAAAATGAAGTGGCGACGAAGCAAGGTTTTCTACGAGAAGGACGGAAGGGAAATAGAAGTATCGAGTGGGTCGATGATCGAGGGGCCAGCAACAGTAATGCACAAGTTGGAGGACGCCTCGAAGGTTTTCAAGCTGGGTGAGCGGATCAGCCTCAGCGTTGATGAGTTCAACCAAGTCATGTTCACCTGCAACGTGTTAGGTCAGGACATCGTAAGTAAGCTTCCGACCTTACCGCCCGAATCGGCGAAGTCCTAAAGCGCACGCTGAACATACATGCCGACGTTCGTCCAGTGGCGACCAGTAGTCCAGACGTGAAGTTCGACTCGCGCTCGGGATGGTATAATTCACTAACTCGTAGGCCGCGAAGACACATGCCCCAAGAAGGAGGTCCCCATGATGAGGGCCAATTGCATCGAGCATCACGTCGACGACTTCGAGGCGGAGGTCCGGTTCTTCCGTGAGGTGCTCGGCTGCCCGGAGAACGCGTACGTCCCTAACACCGTGGCGGCGTTCAAGGTCGCCGACAACTTCACGGTGATCGTGCTGCCGAGGGACCCGGCGCATCCCGCGTATACTAACCTGAAGGGGGAAACGATAGACATCTCCGTGGATCTGCCCGAGGTGGATGCCCTATACGAAAAATTGAAGGCCAAAGGCGCCGCCATACGGCAGCCCCCTATAACACAAGCGACGGGTGTAGCGGCGGGTATACGCAACTTCTATTTCGAAACGCCGGGCGGCCTCACCATTGAGTATGAAGCGCCGGCAACCGAAGCCGCGGCTCAGCTGCTCAAGACAGCATTCGGAGGGGGATAACTAGGCGGAGCCCCGACCGAAAGAGCGCCTACTCGATCACGACTTTCACGTGCGGCGTCCTCCGCACTTGGTACAAAGCCCAGCCGCTTTGACTCATTGCTGGCCTGGGGTCCACCAGAGAGATTGGGGGCGCGCTAGAATCAGGGGCGAGTCTGCAAGCATGAGCTTCCGGTGGAAACAAGCGGGAGAACATCGACTATGAGGCGATATGCTATCGCAACGGGAGTCGCGGTCATGGCCGCGATCGTCCTTGCCGCATGCGGTGACGGGGAGTCGGGCGCGAACAGGCGGTGGGCGCCATGGCTATCTTCGCGCCGAACGGCAGTCCCCCCGAGGGGCCGCCGCTCCCCGACATCTAGCCGCGCCGCAATAACGCCCGCCTAACCGCTACCGTCGTTTCCAACAGCGGAATCCTCCTTCAAGTATTGATTTACTTCACGCAAATTATTATCATGTTGGCTACCAACCTGCGGGGGAAGCCACCATAAGACCAAACATCGGCCTCAGCCGGAAGGCCCTGCTGCTGCTGGCGAACGTGCTGGCAGGGGCCTTCATAGCCATCGCCGTCGGGGCCTTCCATCAGCCCAGCGGGTCTGCCCAGGTCGGCGCCTTCGTGGACGACGAACTGCTGGTCAAGTTCGTCCCCGGGACGCCGGCCCACACCGTCGCCGCCGTGCATGGCCAGGCCGGGGGCCGCGTGATCGACGAGATCCCGGCGCTGGGCGTGCAGGTGGTCAAGGTGGCCCCCGGGCAGGCGTTGCAGAGCCTGCCCCTCTACCAGCACAACCCCAACGTCAAGTACGCCGAGCTCAACGGTATCGCCCGGGCCCTGGACGACCCCTTTTTCCCCACCCAGTGGGGCCTGCACAACACCGGGCAGGTCGGAGGGACGGCCGACGCCGACATCGACGCGCCCGAAGCGTGGGGCATATCGAGCGGCAGCGCCGTCAGGATCGCGGTCCTGGACACCGGCATCAAGAAGAGCCACGAGGATATCACCTCCAGCCGCGTCGTCGCCGAGCAGAACTTCAGCAGCAGCGCCACTGTGGACGACGTCTTCGGCCACGGCACGCACGTGGCGGGGATAGCGGCGGCGGCCACGGACAACAGCATCGGCATGTCCGGGGTGGCCGGCGGCGCCATCCTCATGAACGGCAAGGTGCTGGGCGACGACGGCGGCGGCACCTACGGCTCCGTGGCGAATGGGATCATCTGGGCGGCGGACAACGGGGCGAAGGTCATAAACCTGAGCCTGGGGGGCACTACCAGCTCAACCACTCTGCAGGACGCCGTAACCTACGCCTGGAACAAAGGCGTAGTGCTGGCCTGCGCCGCCGGGAACAACGGCAACACCCAGAAGTTCTACCCGGCCGCCTACTCCAACTGCATCGCTGTGGCGGCGACGGACAACCGGGACCAGAAGGCGTCCTTCTCCAACTACGACAGCTCCTGGGTCGACGCGGCCGCCCCGGGGGTCAACATCGCCTCGTCGGTGCCGGCGCGGACCGAAGTGGACACCGACAACCTCGGGCTCGTCTTCATCACCAGCGCCGGTGGCCTCGAGCGCGAGGCTAGGCCCCTCCGCTACGCCGAGGGGACGGCCAACTCCGGTATCGAGGCGTCGGCGGTATACGCGGGCCTCGGTGACGTCTCCGATTTCGACAGCGTCAACTGCACGGGGAAGATCGCCCTCGTCCAGCGGGGCAGCAACACCTTCGCCGCCAAAGTGGGCAACGCCAAGGCCGACGGCTGCGTGGGGGTCGTGATCTACAACAACGATATCGGCAACTTCACCGGCACTCTGGGCGGGGCCGGCGACTGGCTTCCCGCGCTGTCCATCTCCAAGGCCGACGGCGAGGACCTGGTCTCCCGGATCAACGCCGGCCTTACCACGCTGAAGATCGTGGTCAAGAACAACTACGCCGAGTGGAACGGCACCTCCATGGCGACGCCCCACGTCGCCGGCGCGGCGGCGCTGGTCTGGGCCACCTGCTACGGCACCAGCGCCAGCAGCGTTCGCAACCGCATCGAGTCGACGGCCGACGCCATATCCGGCACCGGGAGCTTGTGGGCCCACGGGCGGGTCAACGCCTTCAAGGCCGTCAAGGACTGCGGCTCGAGCCCGTCGCCGACCGCCACGCCGAACCCGACCGCTACGCCCGTCGCCACGGCCACGCCCGCCCCGACAGGGACCCCAGTCCCCACCCCTACGGCAACGCCCGCCCTCGGCAACCCCAACGACATGTACGTGTGGAACATCTACTTCACGTCCGTCGCCCGCAACGGCAATCACAAGGAGCGAATAACGGTCGTGGTCCAGCGCGACTCCGACGCCAACGGTCTCACCGACAGCACCGACGCCGTGGTGGCGGGCGCCGGCGTCAGCCTGCAGGTGCGCAACGGCGGCGGCACCCTCATCGCCAGCTACAACGGCACGACCGATACGAACGGGATCTTCCGGTCAGGCTGGATAACCCCGGGGGCCGGCACCTATATCGCCGAAGTGACGTCGCTGACCCACGCCACCTACAGCTGGAACAAGAGCCTCGACCCCACGTCGCTGGACACCGACCTGGACGGGGACAACCTGCCGGACCAGTCGCACACTATCCCCCACTGACCCAGCGGCTACTTTCGCCGCACAAGCTCAACCCCCCAGGGAGTAGCGGATTACGCCCCCTTCAGCCGTAGATCGCCGCACCTCGCCGCGACTGTGGAGCAGCTCTAGGTGGGCGAGGGCCTCCGTCGTAGCCATGCGCCGCTGGAAGGGGGGAAGCTCATCCCAGGAGCCTTCCGCGTTCCAGCTCATCCGGGAGGCAATCTGGTAGGCGGTGCGCAGCCCTTTCGCCAGCACTGAACGGATCTCCGCCAGGCGCTCCTCGTGGTGGCCCAGCAGCTCATCGATGCGCTCGCGGAAGCCGCGGAACTCGTCGCCGTGGGCGGGCAGGACGAGCTCCACGTCATACTCCCGCACCTCGCGCAGTGAGCTCAGGTAGTCGGCCAGGGGGTTGCCCATTGCCTCGGCGTGGAGGCCGATGTTGGGCGTGATCGGGTTGAGGATGTGGTCGCCGCTAAGGAACGCCTTGCGGTTTCGCTCGTAGAGGCAGATGTGGCCGGAAGAGTGCCCCGGCGTCCAGATTATCTCCCACTCCAGCGGCCCGGCGGCGATGCGCTCGCCGCCCGCCACCTCCCAGTCCGGCTTGACGACGTTCACGCGGTCGATGATCGCCTCGGACGCCTTGACGAAGGGGGCCAGCTCGTCCAGGGGGACGCCGTGTATGCGGAGCCACTGCTCCATCTCGCCCTGGAGCACGCGTATGTCGACGTAGCGGCTGTCGATGTGGACGGCGTCCAGGCGGTGCATGACCAGCCCGCAGCGGGCCATCTGCACCAGGCGGCCGGCCAGCCCGTAGTGGTCGGGGTGGTTGTGCTGTTCACCCAGCCCAGGGGACTGTCGATCAGGGGGACGCGGATCTTGTGGACGCCCGGCAGAAGCGCCCCGGCTTTCGGCCCTCCCACGGTCTCCCTCTTTTCCAACTACAAACAGATTCACGCCCAGTTGTACGGCAGCGAAAGGATCAATGTCAATCAACGATTCTGCCGTGGTCGACGCCGGACTGCCGCCAGACCCCGGCGCTGCGATTTTACCCTTCCGTAACCTCCTTCACGATTGGGTAAGCCTTGCCCGCTAGCGTGGAAGCGTCGGATCGGCTGAGAGGAGGAACCACAATGAGACGATTCATGCTCGCGGCAGCGCTGTCCATCGCCGCCGTCATCGGCCTCGGGCTTGTGCTGAGTGAAGATGCTGGTGCCACAACGCCACCCAAGCCTCTGCCCAGGGTCGTCGTCTACGTCGAGAGCCAGGGCCTCTGCTACGATTCCGTCGTGACCGCTCAGGGGCTGCCGCCCCAGGGACCCTTCCAGGTGCTGGAGCCGGACCCGGACAACCACTGTGGCACAACGCCTGCCTTCAAGACCGCCTTCGGCCCAGGGGACAACGGCTACGTGGGCGGCCGGTGGATCATGAGTACCCCAAGCGGCACTGTCTACTTCAGCTGCCCCCTCATCGGTGGGGGGTTCGCACCTCCGTCCTAAGACCCGCGATAGGAGAGCGCCACAAGAGGGCGGCCGCTGGCCAGCCCCTGCCCGCGCCGCGGCCTTAGACTTCCCGCGGCAGCCGTATCTCGAACGTGGCGCCCCGCCCGGGGCTCGATCTCGCCGCCACCTGTCCGCTGTGAGCCGCGACAACGCCGCGCACGATTGCCAGCCCGAGGCCAGCCCCATCTCCCCCTTTGGCTCGCTGGCGCGACTTATCGCCGCGATAGAACCGGGCCCAGATGCGCTCTAGCTCGCCCCGGTCGATGCCCTCCCCGCTGTCAGCGACTCGCAGGCTCACCCAGCCGTCCTCGGCGAACACCATCACCTTCACCCATCCGCCGACGGGCGTATGCTGCAGGGCATTGCGCACCAGATTCGATAGCGCCCGTTCGATGCGTGCTCCATCCAGCGGCAGATGTGGAGGCTCACCCTTCACCTCCAACCGTAGGTCTATCCCGGCGACCTTCGCCTGCGCCTGCATCGCGTCCACGACCTCAGCGGCGACTTCCTGAAGGGCAAGAGGTTGCTTGTCGAGCCGCAGGGCGCCCGCCTCCAGCCGTGCCAGTTCGAACAGATCGTCGATCATGCCGCTCAACCGCTCGATCTCGCGGCGCATCACGCAATAATATCGGGCGACCTCTTCCGCGTCCCGCACTATCCCGTCGTCCAGCGCCTCCACCATCGCCCGCACGCTAGCCAGCGGCGTGCGCAGGTCGTGCGATATGGCGGTGGTCAGATCCCGCCTCTCGCGGTCCAACGCAGCACGCTCGCCTTCCGCTTGCCGCAGCCGCTCCGCCAGGGAGTCTACGTCGCGCGCAAGCGCCGCTACCTCATCGCCTCCGGCCACGTCCAAGCGCGAGTCATAGCGGCCAGAGGCCAGCTCGCGGATGGCGGCGGCCACCGCCTCCAGCCGGCTCGCCACGGTCGAAGCCACCCACAGACTGAAGAACAGGGTGACCACGGCGCTGAAGGCAAGCAGCGCCACCAGCAGCTTCAGGTCGTGCGACGTTGAGACGAACATGAACTGGGCAACGATGAACACGTTTAGCAGAGCCACGCCGCTGGCTAGCGTGGAGCCCAAGAAGGCCTTCGCCTGTATCGGCAGGCCTACGAGGCCGTCGGCGAGGCGCAGGGCGAGCCAACCTCCGGCCATCGTGGCGGCGCCGGCGAGTGCCAGATACGCCGCCAACGACCGCTGCTCTCCGGGCGGCGGCTCCATTAGCGCCTGAGCCAGCAGGAGCCCTGAGCCGGTGGCCAGCGTCAGCGCCAGTGCCGCGCCAAGCCAGGGCAGGGCGAGGCGGCGAAGAGGCCGGGGAGCATCAACGTTACGGCTCAAACTTGTATCCAACTCCCCAGACCGTCTTCAGGTGCCGCGGCCGTGAGGGGTCCACCTCCAGCTTGGCCCGCAGCCGCCGCATGTGCACTGTTACCGTGCTCGAGTCCCCGGCGAAGTCGTAATCCCAAACGCTGTCCATGAGCTGCTCCCTCGTGAACACCTGCCCGGGGTGCCTCGCCAGGTGGAACAGCAAGTCGAACTCTCGTGCCGTGAGGTTGACCAGTCCACGCCGGTCCTCGACAGCGCGCGTACGGCCGCTGATGCGCAGGTCGCCGAAACGGAGGGCGTCACCGTCCACCTTAGCCTGCTGGCCCGAGCGGCGCAGCACAGCCTGCACCCTCGCCGCCAGCTCTCGCGGGCTAAAGGGCTTCGTGACGTAATCGTCGGCGCCGAGACCCAGACCGAGAAGCTTGTCGACTTCTTCCCCACGAGCCGTGAGCATGATGATCGGCGTCTGGGAACGGGCGCGCACCTCCCGGCAGACCTGCATTCCGTCAACACCAGGCAGCATGACGTCAAGGATTATGAGATCGGGCTGGAACCGGTCGAAGGCGGCCAGAGCGGCAGCCCCATCGTGCACCACCTGAACCTCGTGGCCATCGCGCCGGAGGTACCGCTCAACCACCTCCGCCACCATTGCCTCGTCTTCTACTACCAGGACCCTATCTTGGTTCATCGCCATGATCGACGCTGTTCACCCAGCCCAGGGGACTGTCGATCAGGGGGACGCGGATCTTGTGGACGCCCGGCAGAAGCGCCCCGGCTTTCGGCCCTCCCACGGTCTCCCTCTTTTCCAACTACAAACAGATTCACGCCCAGTTGTACGGCAGTGACGGGATTAGTGTCAATCCGCCGTTCTCCCGGGCTGGCCTAAACGGGACTTCGGGTGAGAGCGCTTCCTCATTCGCCGCCGTCGTGTCCGGCCAGCGGCGGGCCGTAGCGGAGGAGCCGCCCCAGCGGCGCCATCACTGCGATGCCCGCCCTCTGCAAGGCGACCGGCACCCCGGCCATGTAGGTCTCATCGCGGAGGGACCGGGCCACGACCGCCATGCGCAGCGGGTTGGGCAGACCGCTTCTGCTCACTTTCCCCTCTCCAGCGAGACGGCAGATGGCCTCGAAGAGGAATTCAGTGCTCATCGCCGGCCGGAACTCGACCGCGATCCGCGTCTCCTCGCCGGAGTCGTTGCGGACGCTGTGAGCGGTCCCCGGCGGCACGACCACCGACTCCCCCGCCGTCAGCTCACGCTCGGTCTTGCCGACTCGAAAGGTCGCCCTGCCGGAAATGACCTCGAACCGCTCTTCCTGCTTCGAGTGAATGTGGTCGATGGGCACGCGGCCGCCGGGCCGTAGCGCCAGCTCGAACTGTAACAACTGGCCGTCGGTCTCCGCGGCGGTCTTGCGGAAAGTGAACCGCTCCCCTGATACCTGGTTCTCGATGACGTCGCCCGCGCGGGCCATGGGGCACCTCCTGTCGGCGATGGGCGATCTTATTATATCGACGGCTCCTGCTAGGGACGAGCGCTACCCGAAGTTGTGCGCCTCCGGGGCGACGGTGGTCTGAAGCAGGACGCTTGACACACCCTGCTTCTTGGGCACACTATCGAATGCCTGCCGTTGACTTGTTAGACCACGGGGCAACAGAAGATCGGTTTCCGATGGAACTGTTACAAGCTGATGACTCGACGCAGGAGGACAGACCGACATGAAGGCCGACATCCTCACCCTGAAAGCGCTATTCCAGAAGGACGTTCGATACATTATCCCAACCTTCCAGCGGCCTTACGTATGGAATCAGGAAGACCAGTGGGAGCCGCTCTGGAACGACGTCCGAAATATCGCGGAGGAGTATCTTGAGCAGCTGGAGCGGCTCGGGGAGGACAAACGGCCGCTGGCTGAGGAGAATGCGGGCACGCATTTCATGGGCGCGGTAGTCCTCCAGCAGCAGGCGACGGCGACAGCGGATCTCGAAACTAGACACGTCATCGATGGGCAGCAGCGGCTAGCTACCCTCCAGCTTCTACTGGATGCAGCTCAAGAAGTATTGGAGCAGGATGGTTGGCCCAAGGAAGCCAAACAGCTGCGCAAGCTGGTCGTCAATGATGAATTCTTCGCAGAGAGCGATCCGGACCATACGTTCAAGGTCTGGCCCACTCTGGTCGACCAACAAGCGTTCCGCTGCGCCATGTCCAACGAGCTTGTCGTTGCCGGCTTCGAGCATAGCCTAATTGTTCAAGCACACGAATTCTTCAAACTACAGATCCGGCAGTGGCTGGGTGAGCGGTCCGAGTTCGCGGACCGTCGCGCTGAGGCGCTCGTCACAGCTTTGATGGGCCTGCTCAATATGGTGGTCATCGACCTTCAGTCAACAGACGACGCCAACATCATCTTTGAAACGCTGAACGCCCGCGGCACCCCGCTGCTCGATTCCGATCTCATCAAGAATTCGATCCTCCACATGGCCGCCCAAGTCGGCCTCAATGGCGACGAAGTCTACCACCGGTACTGGCAAGCGTTTGATCAGGAATGGTGGCGAACCGAGGTGCGGCAAGGTCGGTTGGTTCGCCCCAGGATCGACATCTATCTCAACTACTGGCTCACGATGCGCACAGCCGATGAGATTCAATCAACGCACTTTTTCCCTAGGTTTCGGCGATACGCCGAGGACTCTGATGGACGGATAACTGACGTCGTTGCCGATATTAAACAGATCGGTGACGCGTTCCGTGACTTGAACAGCATCGATGACTGGTCTTTGGAGGGTAGTTTCCTCTACCGTTGGCGAGTCATGGACGCGGGCGTCACGACCCCAGTAATCCTTTGGCTGTTTTCAAATCGCTACCAACTTAGCGAGGGGCGGCTGCACCGTGCTCTCCAGGCGATCGAAAGCTACCTCGTCCGTCGCATGATCTGTCGGATGACCACAAAAGACTATAACAAGCTGTTCCTTGAGCTGATGCGTCAACTTAACGTCACCGGTCCCGAGGCGACTGATGATGTCATCGAGCCGTTCCTCGCATCTCAGACGGCCGACGCACGCTTCTGGCCGACTGATGGACAAGTCAGAGAAGCCTTCCTCTCGCTACCCGTGTACCAGCTCCTCACGAGAGGACGCCTCCGGATAATCCTGGAAGGCCTGGAAGACGCGCTCCGGTCTCCCAAGACTGAGGAAGAGCACGTCAAACGTGGTGTCCTCACGATTGAGCATGTTATGCCACAGGCCTGGCGTGAGCACTGGCCGCTAGGATCGCTAGATCAGCAAGATGAACTGGAGGCCGCGCAGCAGCGCAACCGCCTCCTCCACACAATCGGCAATCTCACGCTCGTAAACGACAAACTCAACCCTGCGCTCTCCAACGGCCCATGGGCGGTGAAGCGGGAAGAGCTCGCGAAGCATAGCGTCCTGCACCTCAATAAGGCGCTGCTGTCCAGCGGATCCGGTGTCTGGGACGAGAGCGCGATTCGAGAACGGGGGAGTCAGCTCGCGGACCGGTTCGCGAAAGCGTGGCCCGGCCCGTCATAGGCTCCTGCTAGGGACGAGCGCTACCCGAAGTTGTGCGCCTCCGGGGCGACGGCGCCGTTGGGCCGCAGGGGTGTGAACCGCTTCGCCGCCACGTTGACCGTCCCGTCCCGCCGCTCGAGCGTCCCGTGCACCAGCAGGAACGGCTCCGTGCGCACCAGCGAGCGTTGTCGCTCATACAGGCCCGGCTTCACGACCACGTTCATCAGGCCGAACTCGTCCTCCAGCACCAGGAAGACGAACCCCTTGGCCGTGCCCGGCCGCTGGCGGCAGACCACCATCCCCGCCGTATCTACCGATGCGCCGTCCGGCAGCGAGGGCAGCAGGTTGCTGGGCACCACGCCCTCGTGCAGGCCGGGGCGCAGGAAGGCCATTGGGTGGTACGAGGGCGAGAGGCCCAGCACGGCGTAGTCCGCCACCATGCGGTCCCACTCCGTCATGGGGGCAAGCTCGAACCCCGCCTGTCCGGGCATGTCCTGCTCCGTGGGCAGGGGCAGGGCCAGCTGGCGCTGGGCGGCGTTGCGGCCGTCCGAGCGGTAGACCAGGCCCAGCTGCCACAGCAGCTCCCGCCGCTCCAGCCCGAAGCAATCGAAGGCGCCGCAGGCGATAAGGTTCTCGATCGCCTCCCGCTTCAGCCGCGTCCTCTCCACGAAGTCGAACAGCGAGCGGAACTCCCCGCCCCGCCCCCGCCCCTCCTCCACCTCCCGCGCTGTTGCCTCGCTCATGCCCTTGACGTAGCGGAAGCCGATGCGAACGATGCTGTTCCCCTCCCCTGCGGGCGGCCTAAAGGCCGCCCCTACGGAGGAAAGGGGTGTAGCGGCGACCTTCAGGTCGCCAGGAGAGTGTAGAGACAGGTCTGAAGATCTGTCCGCGGACAGACCCTCGGACAGACCTAAAGGTCTGTCCCTACGTAGGATGGGCGGTCCATCATCGTCTGCCGGCACCTCTACAGTGCAATTCGCCCCGCTGCGGTTGATGTCGGGCGGCAGGACGTCAACGCCGTGGCGCTTGCCGTCGTTCACCAGCACGTGGGGCCCGTAGAACCCCATGGGCTGGGCGTTGAACAAGGCGCAGAGGGACTCCGCCGGGTAGTAGGTGCGGAGCCAGGCCGACTGGTAGGCCAGCAGGCCAAAGGCGGCGGCGTGGGCCTTGGGGAAACCGAACTCGGCGAAGCCGGCGATCTTGGCGAACACCGTCTCCGCCGTCTGCTGCGACACGCCGTTGCCCAGGCAGCCCTCGATGAACTGCTGCTTGAGCTTTGCGATCGCCTCCCGCGAGCGCTTGCGGCTCATCGCCCGGCGCAGGCTCTCCGCCTGGCCAGCGCTGAAGCCGGCCAGGGCCATCGCCACCTGGAGCACCTGCTCCTGGAAGAGGACGACGCCCAGCGTCTCCGTCAGCACCGGCTCCAGCGAGGGGTGGTCGTAGGTGACGGGCTCCCGGCCCAGGCGGCGCCGGATGTAGGGGTTGACGGCGCCGCCCACGATGGGCCCCGGGCGGATGATCGCCACTTCCACCGTCAGGTCGTCCAGGGAGCGCGGCCGCACGCGGGGCAGCGTCTGCATCTGGGCCCGCGACTCGACCTGGAAGACGCCCATCGTGTCGGCGCGGCAGATGGAGTCGTACACCCGCTCATCCTGGAAGTCGATGCGCGAAAGGTCGATGCGCTTCCCCCGCTGCTGCTCAATGAGGTCGAGGCACTCGTCGACGGCGGAGAGCATGCCCAGGGCCAGGAAGTCAATCTTGATCATGCGGGCGTCGTCCACGGAGTCCTTGTCCCACTGCATCAGGACGCGCCCGGGCATGGCCGACTGCTCCAGGGGCACCAGCTCCACCAGCGGCTTCGACGATATGACCATGCCGCCCACGTGCTGGCTAATGTGGCGCGGGAAGCCGGCGATCTCCTCCACCAGGTCGGCCAGGTGGCGCCAGAGGGGGGCGTTCAGCTTGTCGCGGTAGTGGGCCAGGCGGGCCATCTCTTCGCGGATGCTGCGGGCGGAGCCGCCTTCGCTGACCTTGGCCAGCCGGTCCAGCTCGGCGGGCGGCAGGCCCAGTGCCTTCCCCACCTCCCGTACCGCGCCCCGGATGCGGTACGTGGGGAAGGTCGCCACGAGGCCCACGTGCTCCTTCCCGAAGTGCTCGTAGATGCGGAGGATCAGCTTCTCGCGGATGTCGCGGGGGAAGTCGAGGTCGATGTCGGGGACGGAGGCCATCTCCTCGTTCAGGAAGCGACCCAGGAAGAGGTTGTTGGCGATGGGGTCGATGTGGCTGAGGCCGATCAGGTAGCAGATGACCGACCCCACGGACGACCCGCGGCCGCGGCCCGGCGGGGCCAGCGAGGGGCGGCCGCGGACCTCCTCCGCCACCCGGTAGGCCAGCTGGAGGATCTCGCGGTGGAGGAGGAAGAAGCCGGCCAGGCCGTGGCGCTCCACTAGGGCCAGCTCCTCTTCTAGGCGGTCGCGCACCTGGGGTTTGATGCGGCCGTACTTCAGCTCGGCTTCGCGGTAGCAGAGCTTTCGCAAGTAGGAGTCGGGCGTCTCGCCCGCGGGCACTGGGTAATCGGGGAAGCGGTAGTCGAGGTCGCGGGTGAGGTCGAACTGGCAGCGCTCGGCGATGCGCAGCGTGTTGGCGATGGCCTCCGGGTAGTCGCGCCACCGCTCGGCCATCTCCTCGGGCGGCTTCAGGTAGTACTCTGAGTTCTCGCGGCGCAGGCGGTGCGAGGCGTCCAGGGTGGTGCGGTGCTTGATGGCCACCAGCACGTCCTGGAGACGGTGGCGCTCCCGCACGTGGTAGTGGACGTTGCCGGTGGCGACAGTGCCGACGCCGAGGTGCTCCGCCAGGTCGGCCAGGGCGCGGTTGCGGCGGGCGTCGCCGTGCACCAGGTTGTCCTGGAGCTCGATGAAGAAGTTGCCCGGCCCGCCACTACGGGCGCCCGTCTGGGCGAACCACTGGAGGTAGCGGCGGGCCGCCTCCTCCGCCTCCCGGTAGCGCCCCTGGGCGACCAGCGACGGCACCTCGCCCCGCCGGCAGCCGGAGAGGGCGATGAGCCCCTCGGCGTGGTTTGCTAACACCTCCGGCTCCACCCAGGGTTCGCCGCGGGGATGGTCGAGGTGGGCGTGGCTGAGGAGGCGGCAGAGGTTGGCGTAGCCCCGCTGCGTCTCGCAGAGCAGAGTGAGGTGGGCCACCTGCCGCTCTGAGCAAGAGGCCGCGCCGTGCTCCTTGGACCTTGTTCTCTGTTCCTTGTTCCCGGCGGGGGGCGAAGGCGGGGCCAGCGTGACCTCGGCGCCGGTGATGGGGCGCAGCCCCCAGGCGCGGGCGCACTGGGCGAACTCCATCGCCCCGTGGAGGCCGTCGTGGTCGGTGAGGGCCAGGGCCTCGTACCCCAGATCCCGCGCCCGCAGCACCGCCTCCTCGACGTGCGAGGCGCCCTCGAGGAAGGAGAAGTTGGAGTGGCAGTGCAGTTCAATGTAGGGAGGCATAACGTTTTGCGCTTATGTTATACTGTGATCTGATTTTGTATTACAGGATGTGAGCAGATGTCCACGGTGACAGTCTCTAAGAAAGGCTGGGTGGTGATCCCGAAAGAGATCCGGGAGCGGCACGGGATCAAGCCGGGAGACAGGGTGCACGTCATTGAATACGGGCGCACCATAGCGATAGTCCCTGTGGCAAAGGACCCGATCGCAGCCGCGTACGGGATGTTCAAGGGAGGGCCTTCGATGACGAAGGGCCTGCTGGAAGACCGGCAAGAGGAACTGGAGCGTGAAGAGCGCGACCTGCCGCCACCTAGACCGCTCTCGTGATCAATAAACCACACTTTGTCCTGGATAGCTTCGCGCTTCTCGCGTTCTTCCGAGCTGAAACCGCTGGCGCTCGTGTACGAGAATTGCTCGAGCAGGCCCGGGCTGGCGAGATCGCCTTGAGTATCACTACGGTGAACCTTGGCGAAGTCTTTTATCGGGCGATTCGAGAGCGTGGACTGGAGCACGCGCACGAGATGCTGGGACGGGTGGAAGAATTCGGCGTGGAGATAGCGGACGTGGACTTGGAGTTGGCTCTGATGGCCGGATCGCTTAAAGCAGTCAGCGGCATCGGCTACGCTGACTGCTTCGCCGCTGCCCTGGCCCAGCGTCTGGCTGCCCCTGTCGTCACCGGCGACCCCGACTTCAGCCAGGTCGAAGGCGTCGTCCCCGTAGAATGGCTGTCGGCGGCGGGGCCTCAGTAGCTCCCGCGCCCGCAGCACCAGCTCCTCGATGTGCGAGGCGCCCTCGAGGAAGGAGAAGTTGGAGTGGGCGTGGAGTTCGGCGTAGTTGGACATCATGGCAGGGGCATGCTATATGCTTATACCAAGCTGTCTCGCAGAGTCATGAGGAGGGCCGCCAGTGTCAGCGGAGGAGAACAAGGCCATCGCCCGTCGTTTCTGTGAGGGACAGGACCTGCATAAGGGTCCACCGCCAGCCGACCTGTGCGCTCCCAACTACACGGCTCATATCGTCGGGTTCCCATCCATGGACCTGGCGGGCCATGCGGAGTTGGCCAAGGGGTTCTACGTGGCGTTCCCTAACCTCAAGCACATCATCGATGACGCGGTCGCCGAAGGAGACAAGGCGGTGATTCGTTTCAGCCTGCGCGGCACGCACCAGGGCGAGTTCATGGGCGTTGCACCCACGAACAAAGAGGTGGAGATCGCGGGGGTCGCTATCTTCCGCATGGTCGGGGGCAAAGTGTCGGAGCTGTGGGAGACTTTTGACCGACTGGGCCTGATGCAGCAGCTGGGCGTAATACCGCCACCAGGAGAATAACCTCACCCCATCCCACCCCACCCCTTCCAGCCTGATCCTTGCGTCGCCCACCACCCGGCTGACCGGTCGCTTTCGCCACCACTCGTCGTCCCTGCCGGCCGGCAGGCAGGGATGCGCCAGGTGTAGCCTGAGCCCGTCCCTTGATTTACTTTCCATCCTCCTGCTAGACTACGGGCGCTTGCGGGTAGGAAAGGGGCTTACCGTGGGAAAGATCCTCGCTGTCCTGTCCCTCGCCGCCGCCTTCCTCTTTCTCGCCTGCGACGGGGAGGGAGGGCGGCAGACCGCCACTCTCCAGGACATCACCGACGCCGTATCCTCCTATGTCGGCGCCACCGGCCTCGACAGCGACACCTTCAGCCTCACCGACCCCCTCACCTGCGACGCCATCGCCGACCAGGTGAACGCGGCCGGGACCGAGGATGAGGCCGGGCAGATCATCGCAGAGACCGTGGGTAAGGTGTGCTTCCTCAGCGACCAGCCCCAGGTGAACGGCGACACAGCCACCATCTCGATCGGCATCTACGCCACAGAAGCGAGCTGGGAGCTGACCCTCACCGGCCAGGACGGCGACTGGCAGGTGACGGACGTGAACTTCACCGGCCAGTAGTCCGCCCGCCGCGGTGCTGCCGGCCAAACTCAATATTCCTGTTTGAACCACGCCGCCTTCACCAGATCCCGGTATACCGTCACCGTCCGCCCGTCCTCCAGCAGCAGCGAGTAGTACGCCCTCGAGACCGGCCGCGGCCGCCACCACTCGTCGTCGATGCGCCAGGTCTCCAGCACCGCCTCAACAGTGTAGCGGCACCCGGAGAGCCAGACGGCGATAGGCCGTCCGTCCTCGCCGGCCTCCACCCTGACCGGCCGCGGGCGGTTTAGGGCTCGTATTCGACCAGCGCCGCCCGCCGCTCCGGTATCCGCGACCACGGCTCTACTTCCACCACCTTTCCTATCGGGCTCTGACCGTGCTGGGCTTTGAGCTGCCGCACGGCCTCCTCCACCTGCCGCCATAGCCTGCCCTTGCTCTCGAACATTCCGGCCTGCTTGCCCGACTCCCCGCTCAGCCCCACCAGCTCCACCTCCAGCTCCTCCACCGGCCGCGGCGGCGGGCGCCGCGAGACCGCGCTCTTGACCGCGAACCAGGCGTCGCGGGGGTCCGAGAGCGCCTCCCGGAAGGGGACGGCGACCTCCCAGCTGCCGCCGGCCTGCCCGTCCGGGCCGTCCACCACCCCCCGCACCACCGCCTTCCGCACCCAGCGCGCCCGGCGATCAGGGCTGCCGTAGGCGGCGTAGACCAGCCGCTCCACCCCCGCCAGGATCGCCTCCAGGGTGACGGCGGCCGCCGGCAGCTGGAGCCGTCGTACCACCGTCTCCTCCCGCACCCGCGGCAGCAGCGGCTCGCTGTCGGTCCCCCGGGCCAGCTCCCAGCAGCGCCTGCCCTCCGGCCCGAACTGCGACTGGAACGCCCCCAGGGGCAGCCGGGCCAAATCGCCCATCGTCTCCAGGCCCAGGAGGGCCAGCCGCCAGCGCATCGATTCACCGGCGGGCAGGTGGTCGACGAGCAGGGGCGCCAGGAAGGCGGCCTCCCCTCCCGGCGGCACCACCTTCGCCAGGCCCGGCCGCGCGGTCTGTGCCGCCACCCGGGCGGGGAACTTGCCGTTCGCCACACCTATCGCGGCCATGAAGCCGAGCCGGCGGTGCAGCCCGGCGATCACCTCCCCGGCGAGGATAGCCGGCTCCCCGGGCAGCCCGCTGAGGGAGAAGTAGCCGGTGCCCAGGCTTTGCCCTTCCACTGCCGGACTCGCGCCCTCCAAGAAGTCCAGCACCTCGTCAAAGCGGCGCTGGTAGTGGGGCTGGTCGGGAGCGAGCACCACCGCTCGATGGCAGAGGCCGATCGCCTCCGACATCCGCATCCCCCGCCGCACTCCCGACGCCTCGGCGCCCAAGGAGCAGTCGAACACGGTGGAATCGCCGATGAGGAGGAGGCGGGAGGCGGTGTCCTGCCGGCGCTGGCGTTCGGCCTCTACGGCAAAGCGGGGGACGTGCAGGCAGGCGATGACCATGGGGCAGCCCTCCTGACCTGATAGTATATAGAACTAATGTTCTTTTTGTCAACCACCTTCCGGCGAATACCGTTGACAACCTGTGACTTTAGCGCCAACATGGTCTTGTCCTGCGGGGAAAAATGGTGCTCTGCCCCTCCTGCGGTTACCAAAATCGAGAAGGCGCAGTTTTCTGCGGCGAATGCGGCACCCCCTTAGCTGACTCCACCGCCTGTCCCGCCTGCAGCGCCTCCAACCCCCGCGGCCACAAATTCTGCGGCGCCTGCGGTCAGCCCCTGGTAGCAACCGCGACGCGCACCCCCACCCCCCGGCCCTCTCCCACCCTGCCCGCCGCCTTCAGCTCCGGCCGCTATCAAGTGCGGAGCTTCCTGGGCGAAGGCGGCAAGAAACGCGTCTACCTGGCGCATGACACCCGCCTCGACCGGGACGTGGCGTTCGCCCTCATCAAGACGGAGGGGCTTGATGAGGCTGGCCTTGTGCGCGTGCGCCGCGAGGCCCAGGCCATGGGCCGCCTGGGCGACCACCCCAACGTCGTCACCGTGTACGACATCGGCGAGGAGGACGGCCAGCCCTACATCGTCAGCCAGCACATGGCCGGAGGCGACCTCGAGGGCCGGCTGGCGCAGGCCGAGAATCGTCGCCTGCCCCTGGACCAGGCCCTGCGCGTCGCCGACGAGGTCTGCCAGGCCCTGGAACACGCCCACGGCCGGGGCATCGTCCACCGGGACCTGAAGCCGGGCAACGTCTGGCTCGCCACGGACGGCACGGCCAAGCTGGGCGACTTCGGCCTCGCCATCGCCCTGGACCGCTCCCGCCTCACCATGGCCGGCATGATGGTGGGCACCGTCGCCTACATGCCGCCGGAGCAGGCCCTGGGCCGCGCCTCCGACGCCCGCGGCGACCTCTACTCCCTGGGCTGCGTGCTGTACGAGATCGTCACCGGACGTCCCCCCTTCCTCGGCGACGACGCCGTCGCTATCATCTCCCAGCACATCAACACCGCCCCTGTCGCCCCCTCCTGGCACAACCCGGAGATCCCCCGCGCCCTTGAGGCTCTGATCCTGCGCCTGCTGGCCAAGACGCCGGAGGAGCGCCCGGAGAGGGCCGCCGCCGTCCGCCAGGCCCTGTCCGCCATCGCCTCTACGGCTTCGACCGTCGCCGAGCGAGTTGTCCAGGAGGAGGCGAACCCGTTGGACCGCTTGGCCGGCGGCGTATTCGTCGGCCGCGAGAAGGAGCTGGACGAACTGCGGGCCGGGCTGGAGGACGCCCTCTCGGCCCACGGGCGTCTCCTGATGCTGGTGGGCGAGCCGGGAATCGGCAAGACCCGCACGGCGGAGGAACTGGCCACCTACGCCCGCCTCCGCGGCGTCCAGGTCCTCTGGGGCCGCTGCTACGAGGGCGAGGGCGCCCCCGCCTACTGGCCGTGGGTCCAGGTGATCCGCTCCTACGCCTACGACCGCGACCCCAAAGACCTCATGTCGGACATGGGGCCCGGCGCCGCCGACATCGCTCAGGTGGTGTCGGAGGTGCGGGAGCGCCTCCCCGGCCTGCCCACGCCGCCGACCCTGGAGCCGGAGCAGGCCCGCTTCCGTCTCTTCGATAGCGTTACCACGTTCTTACGGAGCGCCAGCAAGCGCCATCCCATCGTTCTGGTCCTGGACGACCTGCACTGGGCGGACAAGCCGTCGCTGCTCCTGTTGCAGTTCCTGGCGCGAGAGATGAGGGGCGCCCGCCTAATGGTCCTGGCCACCTACCGCGACGTCGAGGTGAGGCGGCACCACCCGCTGTCCCAGACCCTGGCCGAGCTCAACCGCGAGGGCCTCAGCCAACGTATCCTCCTCCGCGGGCTCAGCGAGCACGACGTCGCCCGCTTCATTGAGCTGACGGCCGGCCGCGCGCCGCCCGAGTCGCTGGTGGAAGCCGTCTACAAAGAGACAGAAGGCAACCCCTTCTTCGTCAACGAGATCGTGCGCCTCCTGGTGGCCGACGGCCGCCTGGAGCAGCCCGAGGCGGTGAAGTCCTGGAGCGTCACCATCCCCCAGAGCGTTCGGGAAGTCGTGGGGCGGCGCCTGGACCACCTGTCCGACGAGTGCAACCGCGTCCTGACCGTCGCCTCCGTCATCGGCCGCGAGTTCGGCCTCGACGCCCTTGAGCACGTCAGCGATGTCTCAGGCGACCGCCTGCTGGAGGCCCTGGAAGAGGCGATGGGCGCCCGCGTCATCAGCGAGGTGCCCAGGGCCGTCGGGCGCTACACGTTCACCCACGCCCTCATCCGCGAGACCCTGTACGAGGAGCTCACCACCACCCGCCGCGTGCGGCTGCACCGGCAGGTCGGTGCCGTGCTTGAGGAGCTGTATGCGAAGAACCCGGACCCCTACCTGGCGGAGCTGGCCTACCACTTCTGCGAGGGTGCCCAGGGCGGCGACGTGGATAAGGCTGTCGACTACGCCCGGCGGGCCGGCGAGCGGGCGATGTCTCTCCTGGCCTACGAAGAGGCCGTCGGCCACTACGAGCTGGCCCTGCAGGCCCTGGAGCTCAAGGAGCCGCCCGATGAGTGGCGGCGCTGCGAGCTCTTGCTTGCTCTGGGCGACGCCCAGTGGCGGGCGGGGGACACCGACGGCAGCCGCGAGACGTTCCAGCGCGCCGCGGAGGTCGCCCGGAAGCTCGGCTCGGCGCGGCACCTCGCCCGGGCTGCGGTGGGGTTCGGCTCCTACTTTGAGGCCGGCCTCGTTGACGAGCCGCTGCTGGCCCTCCTGCACGAGGCGCTCGCGGCCCTGGGCGACGGGGACAGCGGCCTCAAGGCGCGCGTGCTGGGCCGCCTGGCCATGGGCCTCTATTTCACGGCGCCCAAGGAGGAGAGGCTGGTTCTGGCCGACCAGGGCATCGAGGTCGCCAGGCGCGTGGGCGATAAGGGCGCCCTTGCCTTCGCCCTGACGGCCAAGCACCAGGCCCTGTGGGAGCTCGACACTGTCGAGCAACGGCTGGCCGCCACTGAAGAGATGATCAGGCTGGCGGAAGAGGCTGGAGAGAAGGAGCTGGAGGGTGGGACCCATCTGTGGCGCCTGCTCG
Source organism: Chloroflexota bacterium (assembly GCA_016178045.1). Classification (GTDB taxonomy): domain Bacteria; phylum Chloroflexota; class Dehalococcoidia; order SM23-28-2; family JACOUE01; genus JACOUE01. The sequence continues at coordinate 1,088 of JACOUE010000067.1, read as the reverse complement.
ACTACCTGGAGCTGGGCGACATACGCGGGGTGGATGCAGAGCTGGAGATCTTCGGCCGGCTGGCCGAGGAGCTCCGCCAGCCGTGGCATCTGTGGAACCTAGCACAGATGCGGGGCATGCGCGCCATGTTGGACGGCCGCTTTGAGGAAGGGGAGCGGCTGGCCCAGCAGGCCCTGGCCCTCGGACAGCGGGGGCAGGTCGCCAACGCCCTTCAGCTGTTCGCCGTCCAGACTTACCTGCTGCGCCGGGAGCAGGGCCGCCTGCAAGAGCTGGAGGCGCCCATGAAGGCCTTCGTGGCCCAGTACCCCCTGGTCCCCGCCTGGCGCACCGGCCTGGCCTTCCTGTACGCCGAGCAGGGGCGCGAGGCGGAGGCACGCGAGGAGTTCGAGCGGCTCGTCGCCGACGACTTCGCCGCTCTGCCCATCTCCCGCTACCTGGGAACCCTGGCCACCACCATGAACAGGCGGAAAGAGGCAGAACAGCACTTCCAGGACGACCTCCAGGCCCACGAGGAGATGGGGGCGAAGCCCCGGCTGGCCTGGACCCGGTACGGCTACGCCGACATGCTGCTGCGTCGCGACGCCCCCGACGATCGCCAGAAGGCGCTGGAGCTGCTGGCTCAGGCCCTGAGTACCGCCCAGGAGCTGGGGATGAAGAAGCTGGTGGAGCGGGCGCTGGCCCTCAAGCTCCAGGCCCAGGGCCTCTCTTCCACCGACGTCCGGACCTCCATCGACGCCGTCGCCTCCGCCGTCTACGTCGAGAAGCCGGACCTGAGGCCGCACGCCGCCCCCGACGGCACGGTCACCATCCTCTTCACGGACATCGAGGACTCCGCCAGGCTCACGGAGCGCCTGGGGGACCGGCGCTGGGTCGAGGTCCTGCGGGCCCACAACGCCCTGGTCCGCCAGCAGGTAGCGGCCCACGACGGCTTCGAGGTGAAGTCGGAGGGGGACGGCTTCATGGTGGCCTTCCAGAGCGCCCGCCGCGCCCTCCAGTGCGCCGTAGCCATCCAGCGCGCCTTCGCCGAGCGGAACCGCTCCGCTCGCCCTGAGCCTGTCGAAGGGTCGCCTGAGCGAAGCGAAGGCCGA
>JACOUE010000066.1 GCA_016178045.1 Chloroflexota bacterium | reverse complement strand
GGGGATTAAGCACTTGACACACCCAACGAAAGCTGATACGATGCTCATGGAGGTTGGACATGAGCGAACAAGTTAGCTTTCACGACGTAATGCGGTGGACGGATGAGGAATGCCGCGCCTTCCTTGAAGGGCAACGCTGGCCTAACGGCCCTATCTGCCCGAAATGCGGTGCGGACAAGCCTTACAAGGTCATCCGCAAGGCCGCAGACAAGAACAAGGTACGGAGCTTCTATAAGTGCCGCTCGTGCCGGAAGCAATTCACGGCTACGGTCGGCACCATCTTCGAGGACTCCCACATCCCCCTGAACAAGTGGTTCGCCGCGATATACCTCATGTGCGCCTCCAAGAAGGGCGTCAGCGCCCACCAAATACACCGTATGCTCGGCGTCGCCTACCGGACGGCCTGGTTCTTGTGCCACCGCGTCCGTGAGGCCATGCGTGAGTCTGGCGGCCCGCTGGCCGGCATCATCGAAGCGGACGAAACGTACATCGGCGGTAAGGCGCGGCGCGGGCACCCCGTCGCTTACCATGAGCGGATGCAGATTGATCTAGAGGCACGCGGCTTGAACCCCTTGCAGCACCAGCGCGGCAAACGGCACGGGCGGAAAGATAAGGCCGTCGTATTCGGGATGATGGAGCGTGGTGGCCGGGTCCGAACGCAGCACGTCCCCAATGCTGACGCCTCTACACTCGGCCCGATTATGATACGGGACATCGACGTTCGTAACTCCCGCCTGATCACGGACGGGCACCGCGCCTACAAGATGATAGGCCACAACATGCAGCACGACATCATCAACCACGAGCTAGAATATGTGCGGGCAGGGAACATCCACACTCAGGGAATCGAGAACTACTGGGGGCTGGTGAAGCGCGGGATCAACGGCACGTGGCACCACGTGGGCGAGCCATACCTAGACCAATACCTGCGGGAGTTTGATTACAGGTTCAATCGCCGGAAGATTTCCGACGAGGAGCGGTTCGCCGCTTTGTTCGGGCAGGTGGCCGGTCGGCGGGTGACTTGGTACTGCCAGACTCCCCAGCCCGAGAACCCCTACGCTTAGGCGCGTGGGCTAGCGCTGCTATTGCCTCGTCGAAGGTCAGCGGGTGAAGCGATATTGTCGTATCCTCGTGTTTGCGCTTCGGAATGGGTGCCATTAGAACCCGTGTTCGTTAGATAGCCTTAACATTTCCACTTGCAGTCTTATTGGCAGAATGTTAAACTGCCAATCGACAATTGAATAGAGCCGCTGTTGGCGCAGCGGCTCCCTTTTGGAACCGAGGTGGTTTTCGGGCGACCTCCCTACGAATTCCACTAGAGAGGCTATCAGCCTCCGTAGGGGAAAGTCAACCCGCCTCGGGCTTGGTGAGGCGGGTTTTTTGTGCCAATTTTCGGCTACGAGGGACCGAAATGGAGCGCCCGGAGAAGCCGTGGCGCTGGAATATAAAGTGGCGGTGAGGGGCCTCGTTCGGTTTTTAAGCTCCCGAACCCCTCACCGCCTAGACAGGAGACGTAGGATGCCGCACCGGCGGTCCATAAAACCGTGACGGGCCTACGGGCCCGCCCCCCTGATGGGGCTACAAGTGTAACCCTATTAGGGAATCGCTTGCAAGACGATATTAGTTAACGGAGGAAACAAGTGAAAACTACTCCCTGGCACTCGATTAGGGAGAGCGACCGCAAAGTCTATCACGATGAGACGCGATGCACTGAGGGCAACAACATCGAGACTCGGTACCGTCGCGACGGTACCGCTGGTCGCCCGAAGTGCGAGCACTGCAAGCGGATCAGCGGTTAGCTCCTAATCGCGAACTTGGCCCCTACTGCGGAATGTCATTTCCCAGTAGGGGCCAGTCAATTCTCCGTCCACGACCGTCCAGATTCGCCGCAGGTCCTTAACAAGCAAACCACGTTCCATTGCAGCAGCATAGGCTCTAAACCCTTCCTCTGGCTGCCCGTGAAAGCGAACAGTCGGTTCGGGGTAGGAATGGCCTGAACCGCCCTCGCAGGACTCAAACGTCTCAACCCCATAATCTCGTAGTGCTTCAACCTCCACCGCAATCCCCGTGTCCAATCCAGGAACCGACTGTTCAAGCTGTCTATCCCGTCGTCCATGGCGACGGCAAAGTTCGCAGCGTTGACCTTGAAGCATCCTCCTATAGAATCGATAAAAAACACCCAAGGTTAAAGAAACAGGCGGCGTTCGCATCGCTACCCATTCTAACTTGGGTGTGTCATCTTAGGAATCCCCAACGAAGGGATGGGCCCGGCGGGCCGGGAGGGGCGCCGGCCGCCGTTCGTTGACAGTTTCTGAACGCTGGTGCTACGCTGGATTCGGCCGCCGCCCGCCCCAACCCTCTTCCGCCATGAACGTTATCCGCTGCACAGTTGTCGACGATAGAGGCGGCGTCAGCTTCGTCGTCCACGCCGACGCCCTCCCGGCGCTGGTAGCCGCTTGCACAACAAGCCCCGACTCGCTCGGGCAGCTGCTGGACCGGGCGGAGACCTACTACTCCGGCCTCAAGGATTACGTCCTCTCCGGCCTGGCCCTCTTCGACGAGCAGAACGTCCCCGGGCGCTATAACGCGGTCCACTTCGCCCTGGGCAACCTGCCGCCCTATCAGCAGCCGGTGTTCCGGGTGGTGGACGACGTCACCCGGGAGGCGAGCCTGCAGCCGGTCAAGGCCGGCGCCGTCATCTTCAACCTCAAGGCCAAGCGGATCGTCCAGATGGTGAACAGCTACCGCGAGATCAAGCGAAGCGGCTACGCCCGCGTCTTCGACGGCAGGCACCACACGGAAAAGGTCTTCCGCTACCGCCTCCCTGAGGAGTGGGCCCTTGTTCCGTAGATAGGGCCCGAAGAAACTTTTTCGTCCAGCTAACGTTGTTAACAACTGGAGATCAGATATGGCTTCTGAGGGCCAGCAGGGCAACGGCCGACGAGGGCGTCCACTCTGGGCAGAGATAGACCTGGACGCCCTTGCTCATAACGTACGGGCGTTGAAGTCGCTGGCCGGGGGCGCGGAGCTGGCGGCGGTGGTGAAGGCTAACGCCTACGGCCACGGCGCCGTCGGCGCCGGCCGTGCCGCCCTGGAGGCGGGCGCCGACCGCCTCGCGGTCATCTGCGTGGAGGAGGGGGAGCAGCTGCGGCAGGCGGGCATCGAGGCGCCGATACTGGTGATGGGCTACACCCCCCTGGGCGAGGAGCGCCGGATCATCGAGCTGAGACTCACGCCCACGGTGAACTCGCGGGATCAGGCGGAGGCGCTGGCGGCGGCCGCGGTGGAGGCGGGGGTGGTGCAGGCGGTGCACGTCAAGGTGGACACCGGCCTGAACCGGTTCGGACTGCGGCCCCCGGAGGCGATCGCCCTGGCCGGGTGGATCCGCGACGTGCCCTCGCTGCAGCTGGAGGGGCTGTTCACCCACTTCGCCAACGCCGACGAGGGCGACAAGTCGTATACTCTGGAGCAGTACCGCGCCTTCACCCAGACGGCGGAGCGGCTGCCCTGGGTCCCCCTCCGGCACGTCTCCAATACCGCCAACCTCCTGGACATGCCGGAGATGAGCCTGGACCTGGTACGGCCGGGGATCGGCATTTTCGGGTGCTATCCGGCGGGGAACCGGCGGAGCAGCGCCGAGCTACGGCCGGTGCTGAGCCTGCGGAGCCGCATCGTGCGGCTGTCGCCGCTGCCGGCGGGGGAGACGGTCAGCTACGGCCGGACCTGGCGGGCGGAGAGGCCCAGCCTGATCGGCCTGGTGACCTGCGGCTACGGCGACGGCCTGCCGCGGGTGCTGTCCAACCGCGGTTCTCTGCTGGTGCGGGGGCGCCGCGTGCCGATCGTCGGCAGGGTATGCATGGACATGTCCATGGCGGACGTCACCGACGTGCCGGAGGTGGCGGAGGGAGACGAAGTTACGATAATTGGCAGGGACGGGGAGGGACAGATAACCGCGGAGGAGATCGGGGAACTGTGCGGGACCATCAGCTACGAGATCCTTTGCGGGATCGCCGCGCGGGTGCCGCGGCTTTTCCTGAGGCAGGGCCAGGTCATCGGGGCGGAGACGCTGGTGCACAAGCCGGCGGAGGAAGCCTCCGTGCAAGCCTGGTAGCCCCGCCCACCGGCGTTTGATTCCCGAGGCCCCTTCCCTTACTCTAGGAAGACCGTAAGCAGAACTTTGCGATGAAAAAGGAGCCGCCGCGCGAGATACGGCTGCCCGAGCGCCCGGAGGGTGAGCCGCAGGAGGGCCGCGGGAGGCGCTACCGGCCGCTGCTGGTCTTCGGCATCGCCGCCTTCGCCGTGCTGGCGTTCTATGCCCTGCTGGCTGTCATCACCCAGCTGGACGACTACTTCCTCCCGGGCAACGAGATCGACGCCGGGTTCCTGAACAACCTCCCGTTCATCGACAGCGGCAACCCCGACTTCAACGACCGGATCAACATTCTGGTCCTGGGCCTCGACCGTCGCCTGGACGAGCCCAAGGACCTGGCGACGCGCACCGACACCGTCTTCGTCCTCACCATCGACCCGGCCAGCAACACGGCCGGCGTCTTCAGCATCCCCCGCGACCTCTGGGTGGAGATTCCGGACGGCCAAGGCGGCTTTTTCGAACAGCGGATCAACGTCGCCTACGAGTTCGGTGAGAACGGCGAGGTGAAGTACAAGGGCGGGGGCCCGGCCCTGGCCAAGGACACCATCGAGCACAACTTCGGCATCCACATCGACCACTACGCCGTGCTGGACTTCGAGAACTTCATCAGCGTCATCGACGAGCTCGGCGGTGTCGACATCGACGTGCCCGAGTACGTCTACGACCCGCTGTACGAGGAGTGCTACAGCTGCGGCTACTACGCCGTCGAGTTCCTCCCCGGGCCCCAGCACATGGACGGGGTGAGGGCCCTGGCCTACGCCCGCATCCGCTACGGCTCCGGCGATCTCCAGCGGATCGAGCGGCAGCACCTGGTGATGCGGGCCACCCTGAACAAGGCGGCCGATCTTGGGCTGCTACTCAACCCGAAGAAGCTGCTCAGCCTGTTCAACAAGTACCGCAAGTCCTTCCGGACGGACATCAGCGCCCCCCGCGCCTTCGGCATAGCCCTCAAGGCCAACGATATCCCCCAGGAGCGGATCCGCATGATCTCACTGAAGGACGCCGTCTTCTCCTACACCGGGCCCGGGGGTGAAGCGGCGCTGGAGTGGGACAGGGATAAGGTGGAGGGGCTGAAGCGCCAGCTCTTCCTGGACGGGCGCATCCAGGCGGAGGCGGCGAAGATCGAGCTGCAGAACGCGACCGACGTGCCCGGTCTGGCCACCGACGTGGCGGAGCGCCTGAGCAACCAAGGTCTGTGGCCGGAGCTCCTCGCCCTGGCCGACAACCCCGCCTCCGACCGGAGGCGGACGCTGATCTACAACCTGAACGGTAAGGACTACACCGCCGAGAAGCTGGCCGAGTGGTTGGGGCTGTCCGAAGACCAGGTCACAGATGACGCCGACAGGGCACCGCCGACGGTCAACGGCCCGGCCGACATCATCATCATCCTGGGCAGGGACGTAGTCGCCCTTACCAGGGACGTCGGGGGCTAACTAAAGAGCGGCGGCCGGACGGCCGCTTCAAAGCGGCGGTGTAAGCGGTCCCGGTACGACTACTGCTGGCCGAACCAGGTGGGCATCTGCATGAGCACGCCCATGTCACCGGTGAAGGTGAACTGGCCGCTCATGAAGGCGGTGGCGCCGTCCAGTTCCCGGCGCAGAATCTTCAGCCAGACGTCAGAGGGCGAGTTGATGGTGACCGTCGGGCTGTCCGCGGTACCTTCGTTGACCTCGCACTTGCCGTCGGCGACCTTGACCACCCAGCTGCCGGGCTCAGCGCCGGTGAAGTTGTACTGGATGGTGGCGTTCACGCCCTGAGCCCTCTCCGGTTGGAAGGCCTGGGGAGTGCGCTCCATGGCCTCCTTGATGGACTCGGGCAGTGGCTGCGCCTCTTGGACCATTTGGGGACCTCCTTCTCTTAGTGCTTGCTCATTTAGCGCAAAACCCGCATTAGAATAACACCAAAGACTTCAGCCCGTCCATACCCAGCCGGGATTCGTAGGCCATTTTTGCCTCGTCTATGCCGAACTTGTGCGTGTTGACCGCGTCGGCCTCCGGCATCACGCCCAGGAGCTGGAGCGCTCGCCGGTACTGGTCCGTCGTCGCGTTCTGGCTGCCGGTCAGGGTCACCTCGCTGTAGTGGACGGCGTTGGGGTCGAGCTGGACCTGCGAGCCGGGGGGAAAGCCTGCGAACAAGCTCACCACGCCCTGCCGGCGCACCAGGGCGAGGGCCTGCGACACCAGCTCCGGTACGCCGGTGGTGACCACGACGGCGTCGGCGCCGAGGCCGCCCGTGACCTCCCGCACCGCCTTCTCCCCGTCGTCTGACTCTGGATTGAGGCAGACGGTGGCGCCCAGGCGCCGGGCCTCCTCCAGCCGCTCGGGCACGGGCTCGCTCACTACGACGGCGGCGGCGCCCAGCCTGCGCCCCAGGAGGACGTGGAGCAGCCCCATGGGCCCCGCCCCCAGGACGGCAAGGCTGCCCCCGGGCGACAGCCGGCACGTCTCCAGCGAGTTGAGGACGCAGGCCAGCGGCTCGGTGAGGGTGGCACGCTCCGGCGGCACGTTCTCCGGGATGGGGAGCACGTGCCCCAACGCGATGATCGGCGGCGGGACGAGCATATACTCCGCCAGGCCGCCGTTCTCGTCGTAGCCCAGGGTGACGCGGGAGAGGCAGCGGTTGCGCAGGCCGCGCTGGCAGTAGTAGCACTGCCCGCAGGCGATGATGGGGCAGAGCGTCACGCGCTGGCCCCTGCGGAACCCCTCGACGCCCTCGCCCAGGGCGGCGACGACACCGGCGACCTCGTGGCCGGGGATGACGCCCGGGCGGGCGTATTTCTCCCCCTTGTAGACGCGGATGTCGGACTGGCAGAGGCCGGCAGCTTGCACTTGCAGCACCATCTCGCCCGGGCCGGGCCTGGGGTCGGAAACGCTCTCGGTGGAGACTTTGCCGGGGCCGTGGAAGATGCACGCCTTCACAGCTCGTTCATCGCCTCCCACTCGACCTGCGCCGTGGGGAACGTCTGGCGCGGCGTCCCCTCGCGCGAGAGCCGCTCGACGTGGGGGATGACCCGGTCAACCTCCCTCTCCGTGTTGAAGACGTGCAGGGACAGCCTCGTGCAGCCGGCGTCGGGCACCGTGCGGGCGACGATGCGGCCCCACTCCCAGAGGCAGGCGGTCAGGTTCTGCGGCGAGACGCGGGGCAGGGCGAAGGAGACGAGACCCGACGATACGTCCGCGGCCGGCGGGCTGACGAGCCGCAACTCCGGCACCTCCGACAGCTTTGCCGTGGCGTAGGCGGCCAGCGAGCGGGCGCGCTCAGCGATGGCGTCTAGGCCGATGCCGCGGATGAAGTCGACGGCGGCGAGGAGGCCGGCCAGGAGGGGGACGCTGAGGGTGGTCAACTCGAACTTGTCGATGTTGTCGGCCTTCGGTTGGAAGCGGCCGGCGAAGTTGTAGTAGGCGCTGGCGCGGTGGGCCACCTTGGGCGCCTCCAGCCGCTCGACGAGATCGCGGCGGACGTAGAGGGCGCCGGTGCCGGCGGGCGCCAGGAGCCACTTGTGGCCGGGGAAGGCGCAGAAGTCGCAGTCCAGGGCGCGCACGTCCACCGGTATCTGGCCGACGGACTGGGCAGCGTCCAGCAGGAGATAGGCGCCGCGGGCGTGGGCCAGGCCGGCCAGCTCCCGGGCTGGCAGGAGCATGCCGGTCCCGTAGGTGATGTGGCTCAGCACCAGGAGCCGGGTGCGGGGTGAAACGGCCTCCTGGAACTTGGCGAGGACATCGTCGGGCGAGTCGGCGGCGCTGAGGCGGACGATCTTAAGGTTTGCGCCGCGGCGCTCGCGGGCGTAGTAGGAGGGCACGATGACCGAAGGGTGCTCCAGGCTGCAGGTGATCACCTCGTCGTCGGGGGAGAGGCAGAGGCCGTTGAGGACGATGTTGATGCCCTCGGTGCTGTTCTGCTGGAGGGAGACCTCCTCGGGCGAGGCGTTGATGAGCTCGGCCAGGACACGGCGGGCGCGGCGGAAGATGTCGAGGCGCTGCTCCTGCACGGGCGGGGCCGTGGGCGCCGACGCCTCCGTCTCCAGCGCCTCCTGTACCGCCTCGACGACACAGCGAGGCGAAGGGCCCTGCCAGCCCGTGTTCATATAGATGAGCGACCGCAGCGACGGGATCTGGGCGCGGACGGACTCGAACTGTGCGGATACGGACAAAGGGGGCCCCTGGTGCTGCCGGGTGACCGGAGGAGACTATTCGCTCTTCTTGCGCCGCGTGCGGCGCTTGGGGGCTTCCTCCTCACTGATAGCGGGCTCGGACGGCGCGGAGACGGCCTGCATCACGGCCATGGCGGCGTTGTACTTCAGGACGAGGCGGGACTTGCTCCTGGCGGCGTTGTTGGGATGCAGCACGCCCTTGGTGGCGGCGCGGTCCAGGGCGGAGAGGGCCTTCCTCACGGCCAGGCGGACGGCCTCGGGGTCGCCGCCGCCGGCCGCCACGGTGCCGGCGTAGCCAGCGATGGCCTCTTCGGCCTTCTTCACGTAGGTCTTGGTCTGGCTCTTGATGCTACGGTTGCGCAGCCGGCGCTTGAGGGACTGACGATGGGCTTTGGCGGCAGAACGCGTGGCCAACGTGCTCCTCCTTATGGGGACGGACACCCAAATCATACGGGATTGCGCCCGTCAGTGTCTAGGCGACCCTGTGAGGCGGGTTTTGAGGGGTTGGCGATAGCGAAAGCCCGAGCTTACGTGAGATAAGGTGAGGAAATCGGCCAGTTTCGGCGCAGGAGAGGGTTTTGCTAAGTGAATGGACGCCCATTGTTCTTGTTGACGTCTTCTTCTATAATGTGTCCGCCTAAAACCGCTACCCCATCTTTTCCACATTGGTCCGCTTACAGAAAGGGCAGCGCCGCTATGTCGCCTATGGACAAAGTGCTGGTCTGTCGGGACTGCGGTAGCAGCTTCACTTTCACCGCCGGCGAGCAGCTCTTCTACGCCGGCCGCGGACTCATGCACGAGCCAGGCCGCTGTCCCACCTGTCGTAACGCCCGCAAGACGGGGCAGAGCCCGCTGAGCGACGGGTATGTCCACTACGGGCCCTTCGCCAGCTTCGGGGGCCGGACGCCCCGCCAGATGCACCCGGCCGTCTGCAGCCAGTGCGCGCAGGTGACGGAGGTGCCCTTCCTGCCGAAGGGCGACCGCCCCGTCTACTGCAGCGACTGCTTCAGCCAGATCCACCAGCCCACTTGACCGACCCTGTTCCACGCCCACGAGGGAGCCGGCCGCGAGGCCGGCGCCCTCGTTTCTCGGGGGGCGTCCTTCGGTTATCATCTCCCTAGGGTGAACCCGGAAGCGTTCCTCCAGCTGGCCCGCATCCTGGGCCGCGACGAGGTCTACCGGCGCCTCGGCCTAGACGAGGGGGCGGCGCCAGCGGCCTTGACACCGTCCCAGCTCTCCGCGCTTCAGCGGCTGGCGGGCGAGCGGACGGCGGACATAGTGCGCGCCCTCCTGGAGGAGGCGACTTCCTGCGACGACGTGATCGACCGGCCCTCGGCGATGGTGTACCTGGAGGACCGGCTGTCGTTCTTGGGGGAGCTGCTGACGGAGGAGCAGAAGGCGGAGGTGCGGGAGCGCTACGGGGAGCACGTAGCGCAGTGGTCATAGCGTTTGACTGGCGCCGGATCCCTCGCTAGACTAGAGTCCACAAAACCGAAAAGGCGAAGACGGAGACGAGTAGGACGGTAGGGCCGGCCAGCGAGTCCCGGCGGGGTGCAAGGGGACACGGCACCGCCCTCCGAAAATCCCTCCCGAGCCGCCGACCGAACGCCCCGGCAAAATCGGGGCCAGTAGACTCGGACGCAGGGCTCAGCGTTAGCGGAGCGGGGGCATAATCCCGACTTGTCGGGACGTGCCCTGAAACGAGCGCCCCGACGTCTGTCGGGGAAGTAGGGTGGTACCGCGGGCAAAGAACGGCCCGTCCCTTGCGGGACGGGCCGTCTGGCTTTAGGCGCCCCCGATAATCGAGGCAGGAGGTTGGAGCCATGTTCCAGCCTGTGAACAGCAGAGTGCGCTTCCCGGAGCTGGAAGCGGAGGTGCTCCGCTTCTGGAAGGAGCACGACGTCTTCCGCAAGAGCGTCGAGGAGAGGCCCGCGGACAGGCTCTACGTCTTCTACGAGGGCCCGCCGACGGCCAACGCCCGCCCCGGCGTCCACCACGTCCTGGCCCGCGCCTTCAAGGACCTCTTCCCCCGCTACAAGACCATGCGGGGCTACCGGGTGCCGCGGAAGGCGGGCTGGGACACCCACGGCCTGCCAGTAGAGGTGGAGATGGAACGGGAGCTGGGGCTAAAGAGCAAGCGGGAGATCGAGGCGTTCGGGGTGGAGGAGTTCAACCGCCGCTGCCGCGAGAGCGTCTTCCGCTACGTGAAGGAGTGGGAGGCACTGACGGAGCGGATCGGGTTCTGGGTGGACATGGGCGACGCCTACGTCACCTACGACAACAGCTACATCGAGACCGGCTGGTGGATCCTGAAGCAGCTGTGGGACAAGGGGCTGGTCTACCAGGACTACCGCTCGGCTGCCCACTGCCCCCGCTGCGAGACGTCGCTCTCCGACGCCGAGGTAGCACTGGGCTACGCCGAGGACACGCCCGACCCCTCGGTGTTCGTGAAGTTCCCGCTGACCGATGAGTCGCGGCGGCGCCTGGCCTCCCTGGTGCCGGACGGCATGCCGGTGAGCCTCCTGGCCTGGACGACGACGCCCTGGACGCTGCCGGGCAACACCGCCCTGGCCGTGGACGCCGAAGCCGACTACGCCGTGGCGGAGGTCAACGGAGAGGCGCTCGTGCTGGCGGCGGCGCTCGCGGGAGCGGCGCTGGAGGAACACCGCCTCCTGGGCACGGTGAAGGGCCGGGACCTAGTGGGCCTGCGCTACGAGCCCCTGTACGACACGAGCGTCTGGGGCGTCCCCGCCATGTGGTTCGACCCGGCGGAGGACGGCCGCCTGGTCGCCGTGGAGGACGGGCAGAGCGTGCCCGCGGCCCACTGCGTGGTCGCCACCGACTTCGTGTCGCTGACGGACGGCACGGGCGTCGTCCACATCGCGCCCGCCTTCGGCGGGGAGGACTTCGAGGCGGGGAAGGAGTTCGGCCTGCTCTACCTCCAGCCCGTCGACCTGAAGGGCGAGATGACGGGCGGGCCCTTCGGCGGCCGCTTCGTCAAGGACGCCGACGAGCTGATCATGGCCGACCTGACGGAGCGGGGGCTCCTCCTGCGCCGGGAGATGATCCGCCACACCTACCCCTTCTGCTGGCGCTGCGACGCTCCCCTCCTGTACTACGCCAAGCCTACCTGGTACATCCGCACGACGGCGGTGAAGGAGAGCCTGCTCCAGGGGAACTCGCGGATCAACTGGTATCCGGAGCACATCAAGCACGGCCGCTTCGGCGACTGGCTGGCCAACAACGTCGACTGGGCCCTCAGCCGCGAGCGGTACTGGGGCACGCCCCTGCCCGTGTGGGAGTGCGAGAAGCCGGAGTGCGACGGCCGCGAGTGCGTGGGGAGCGTCGCCGAGCTGCGGGAAAAGGCCGCCGACCCGGCGGCAGTGGACGCCCTCACGGACCTGCACCGGCCCTACATCGACCGCGTCGCCCTGCGCTGCCCGACCTGCGGCGGCTCGATGCGACGCGTGCCCGAGGTGCTGGACGCCTGGTTCGACTCGGGGGCGATGCCGTACGCCCAGTGGCACTACCCGTTCGAGAACGGCGAGACGTTCGGCCGCAACTTCCCCGCCGACTTCATCTGCGAGGCGATAGACCAGACGCGGGGATGGTTCTACACCCTCCACGCCGAGGCGACGCTGCTCCACGCCATCGGGCAGGTGCCGGAGAGCATCTCCTATCGCAACGTCATCTGCCTGGGCCTCATCCTGGACGACAAGGGCGGCAAGATGAGCAAGTCGCTCGGCAACGTCGTTGACCCGAACACCGTCATCGACGCCCACGGGGCGGACGCCCTGCGCTGGTACCTGTTCACGGCCACGCCTGCGGGCAACTCCCGGCGCTTCTCGTCGGAGCTGGTGGGGGAGTCGCTGCGGCGGTTCCTGCTGACGCTGTGGAACACGTACAGCTTCTTCGTCACCTACGCCAACATCGACCGCTTCGATCCGGCCGCCGCGGGCGAAGGGGAGCGCAGCGAGCTCGACCGCTGGGTGCTGTCGGAGCTGAACCTGCTGGTGGAGAAGGTGACGCGCGACCTGGAGGGGTACAACGCCACGGACGCCGGCCGGGCGGTCCAGCAGTTCGTCGAGGACCTGTCGAACTGGTACGTGCGGCGCAGCCGGCGCCGCTTCTGGAAGTCGGAGAGCGACGCCGACAAGCTGGCCGCCCACCACACCCTCTACACCTGCCTGGTGACCCTGGCCAAGCTGCTGGCGCCCTTCACGCCGTTCGTTTCCGAGGCGATGTACCAGAACCTGGTCCGCTCCTTCCACCCGGAGGCGCCGGAGAGCGTGCACCTGGCCGGGTGGCCGGAGGCCGACCCCTCGCTGGTAGACCGGAAGCTGATGGACGAGACGCGGCTGGCGATGCGGGTGGTGAGCCTGGGGCGGGCGGCCCGGAGCAAGGCGGGGATAAAGGTCCGCCAGCCGCTGGCGAAGGTGGTAGTGAAGCCGCGTTACCCCGCCGAGAAGGACGGTCTCCTCCGCCTCGCCGCGCAGATGGTGGAGGAGCTGAACGTGAAGGAGCTGGCGCTCGCCGAGGACGACGCCGGGTTGGCCGGCCTGGCCGTCGCCAGCGACGACGCCGGCTACGCCGTCGGCATCGACACGGCGGTCTCGCCGGAGCTGGCGGAAGAGGGGCTGGCGCGGGAGCTGGTCCACCGGCTCCAGAACCTGCGCAAGGCCGCCGGCTTCGACATCGCTGACCACATCGTCACGTACTGGTCGGGCCCGGAGCG